>CAVEJY010000192.1:0-2146 GCA_963616155.1 Acutalibacteraceae bacterium | reverse complement strand
GGGGTGGAGATGCTCCACTCGCTCGACAGGCTGCGTCTCATCTTCATCGACCCCGCCCGCCGCGACGATGCCGGCAACAAGGTGGTGAGCCTGCAAGACTGCACGCCCGACGTGACCCGGTTGCAGGACGAGATGCTGCGGAAGGCAGACTTTGTCATCGTCAAACTCTCCCCGATGCTCGACTGGCACCGGGCGGTGAGTGAGCTGAACCACGTCAGAGAGGTTCACATCGTCTCCGTGGGCAATGAGTGCAAGGAACTCCTCCTGGTGCTCTCCTCGCAAGCGGAAGCCCCGTTGAGGGTGTTCTGTGTCAATGACGGGCAACGGATGGCGTACGGGGCGGAGGAATCCCCGGTAGTGCGGATAGCCGATGAAACCGCATTGGATAGCTGGCTCTATGAACCGAACGCCTCGCTGATGAAAGCGGGGTGCTTCGGGGCGGTCTGTGAGCGGTACGGTGTGGAGATGCTGGCAAAGAACAGTCACCTCTTCGTGAGCCAACAGATGGTGGGCGGTTTCCCCGGACGGACTTTCCGCATCCTGTCTGTCTGCTCGCTCAACAAGAAGGAACTGAAGCGCCACCTTGCCGGGGTAGAGCAGGCGAACATCGCCACGCGCAACTTCCCCCTCTCCGTGGCGGAGCTTCGCAAGCGGCTGAAACTGAGGGACGGAGGCGAAACCTACATCTTCGCCACCACCTTGGCAGACGAGAGACATGTGCTCATCGTGGCGGAAAAGACAACTGCATCCCACAATCCCTAAAAAACTGCAAAAAAGATAGCGATATTTGGTCATTCTCCCAAATTTTGCTATCTTTGTGCGTTTAAATAGAGTGAAACATCTAAAAGAAAGATACCATTATGCCAGAAAAAAATAACAATGTCGTGCAATACACCGACGACAATATCCGTCACCTGAGCGACATGGAGCACGTCAGGACCCGCCCGGGCATGTACATCGGCCGACTGGGCGACGGCAACCTGCCCGAGGACGGCATCTATGTGCTGCTGAAGGAGGTCATCGACAACTCCATCGACGAGTTCAAGATGGGGGCGGGCACACGGCTCGAGATAGACATCGAAGACCATCTGAGAGTGAGTGTGCGCGACTACGGCCGCGGTATCCCCCAGGGCAAGCTCGTGGAGGCGGTGAGCGTATTGAACACCGGCGGAAAGTACGACAGCAAGGCGTTCAAGAAGAGCGTCGGACTGAACGGCGTGGGCGTGAAGGCGGTCAACGCCCTCAGCTCCTACTTCGAGGTGAAGTCGTTCCGCGAAGGAAAGGTGCGCCATCTGAAGTTCGAGAAGGGCATCCTGCAGAGCGACAACACCGAGGCGACGGAGGACGAGAACGGCACGTTCATCTACTTCGAGCCCGACAGCACGCTCTTCAAGAACTACTCCTTCCACGACGACATCGTGGAGACGATGCTCCGCAACTACACCTACCTCAATACGGGCCTCACCATCATGAACAACGGCCGCCGCATCCTGAGCCGCCACGGCCTGCAGGATCTCCTCACCGACAACATGACCAACGAGGGACTCTACGAAATCGTCCACATGAAGGGCGAGGACATCGAGGTGGCGTTTACCCACACCAACCAGTATGGCGAGGAATACTACTCCTTCGTCAACGGTCAGCACACCACCCAGGGCGGCACCCACCAGAGTGCCTTCAAGGAGCACATCGCCAGGACCGTCAAGGAGTTCTTCGGCAAGTATGAATACGGCGACATCCGCAACGGACTCGTAGCCGCCATTGCCATCAACGTGGAGGAACCCGTCTTCGAGAGCCAGACCAAAATCAAGCTCGGCAGCACCACGATGACACCCAACGGCGGAGAGACCATCAACAAGTATGTGGGCGACTTCCTGAAGAAGGAGGTGGACAACTACCTCCACATCCACAAGGACGTGGCGGAGATACTGGAGAACAAGATCAAGGAGAGCGAGCGCGAGCGCAAGGCGATGGCGGGAGTGACCAAACTCGCCCGTGAGCGCGCCAAGAAGGCAAACCTGCACAACCGCAAGCTCCGCGACTGCCGCATCCACTTCAGCGACTCCAAGAACGAGCGCAAGGAGGAGAGCTGCATCTTCATCACCGAGGGCGACTCCGCCAGCGGAAGCATCACCAAGAGCCGCGA
>CAVEJY010000191.1:0-2215 GCA_963616155.1 Acutalibacteraceae bacterium | reverse complement strand
TGTTTCCAGTTTGTTTCTTGTGGCTAACACAATACGAAATAGATATTGATTATCAATCACTTGCGAGCAATCAGCAGATTATCAAGAAGAAAGGACTTCCTGGCTATACCAAGATACATGACATGATGCTGAATGAGAGTGTAGGCAGATACCCCCTACCCAATAGGCTAGACTCTCTCTGCTTTTTGGATGGGGCTGCTGAATAGTTACGGTTAGAATATTCCCCTTCTTGTTCTGTACTTTAATCCCCATGACTTGGCAAAAACACAATAGGCTTCACTTGTTAATGAGCCTATACCTCGATAGCCAACGAACCTATACTTCATTGGCCGATGAAGTAGTACCTCGTTGCCTTGTGAGGCTATACTTCATTGCCCAACGACAGTAACTATTCAGCTGCCCTAATCCTATAGTATACCGTACAGAAGGAAAAACTATAGCTGCTCCAGCCACTTCTGGCCTCTCTTTGTACGAAGCCAAAAGAAGAATGCAGCAGCAAATACACCAGACCCTCCAATTACAATGATAAATCCTTCCATATTTATTTCGTTTTAAAAATTGAGTACGCAATACCAGCAAAGAATGTTGTAGTAAAGATTCCTGCTATCAACAGGACAATCGATGAATTTACATCCCCAGCCTGCGTTATAATACTCACTCCACTGACCAATACCATGGCACCGAACGTCATTTTTGCCAGTTCGTAGAAGAACTTGCCGAGTTCCTCGCGGCTCGTTCTCATGCGTTGTTTGTCATTTCGCTGTGTCATTAATTTCGTTTTGCATTTATTTGTCCCGGCAAAGATACGGCATTCCTTCCAAATCTCCAAATTTCTTGGATGTTTTTTGTAACAATTAGAAAATAAAATTGTAATTTTGCAGCGTTTTAGAGATTCAACGAAAAGAAATAGACATGTATTATGTATCCAAGAGAATGGAAGTGGCTGTATGCCACCAGCTGAAACTATCATACGAGAGCAAGTGCCGGAACCTGCACGGGCACAACCTCATCATCACCGTGTTCTGCAAGGCGAAGGATCTGAACGAGGACGGGATGGTGGTGGACTTCACCCATATCAAACAGCGGGTTCACGGCTACCTCGACCACGGCAACCTCAACGAACTGCTGCCCTTCAACCCCACGGCGGAGAACATCGCACGCTGGATTGTGGATCAGATTCCCGAGTGCTACAAGGCATCGGTACAGGAGAGCGAGGGCAACGTCGCCGTATACTGCGACGACACGATGACAGACGGAAGGGAGGCATTATGACGGGGAAATACCGGGTAAATGAAATCTTCTACTCCCTCCAGGGCGAGGGAAGATGGGCGGGAAGGGCCGCCGTGTTCGTAAGACTGAGCGGTTGCAACCTGCGCTGTCCCTTCTGCGACACCGATTTTTCCGACTACCGCGAGATGGGGGCGGAGGAGATTGTGAAGGAGGCGAAGCGACTGGGCGGCGACTGCCGCTTCATCGTCATCACGGGCGGTGAACCGACGCTGCAAGTGGACGAGCCGCTCACTGCCCTCCTCCACCAAGAAGGTTTCTTCATCTCCATGGAGACGAACGGCACGCGCCCCATCCCCAAGGGAATCGACTGGGTGACGTGCTCTCCCAAGTCCTCCTTCGTGGACAACGGCAACGTGGCGATCACGGAGGCACAGGAAGTAAAGGTTGTGTTCGACGGCATCCACGCCCCGAACACCTTCGGCATCCAGGCACAGTACTACTATGTGCAGCCCTGCGACGTAGGGGACGAGGCACGGAACCAAGAAATCATCCGCAACACCGTGGCATTCGTGGAAAGTCACCCCAACTGGCAGCTCTCGCTGCAAATCCACAAGATACTGAATGTGAGGTAACTCCCCACCCCCTTTTTACCCTTTTACCTTTTTACCTTCAAAAAGATTTGGGAGGCAAACCTCATCACAAGGTCTGCCTCCCGCGAACTTATAGTTATAAATAACCGATACTTACTTGTTAAGGAACCTGTCGATCTGGGCAGCAACCTTCCTGCCGCTCGCCATGGCGCGAACTACCAGGGAAGCACCGCTGGCTGCATCACCTGCCACAAAGACATTCTCCGCAAACTCAGGCTGCTGGGGCTTCAGGAAACCCATGGCGAGGAACACTGCCTCAGCCTTGATGATCTCCGGCTCACCAGCCTCCACCATCAAGGGGCGACCGCCCTCGGGGTTCGGCTTCCAGTCGATGG
>CAVEJY010000190.1:0-2254 GCA_963616155.1 Acutalibacteraceae bacterium | reverse complement strand
GACTTCTTCAAGCAGTTGAAGCCTTGGGCACCCTGCAAGGAGTGCCAGAAGTAAGGTAAATATCGATTAGAATGATAAATCCCGAATGCAAGAAAAAGAAGCATTCGGGATTTTTGTTATCTGATGAACTGGCTGTAGATGTCATAGTAGATTTCCACCCAGCCATCATTGATCAGTTCCGCCAAGTTCTCCGCCAAGTCGGGATGGGCATCGATGAGTGCCACGAGATCGGGATTATATATGGTACCGGCATCCTTGCGGAACTCCGCCATCACGGCATCGAAGGTCTTCTCACCCCTGTAGTTCCTGCCCAGTCGCTCGGTGGCAGCCTGCATACAGTCGCTCAACGTCACAATGTCGATTAGGATGCGTATCGGCGACTTCGTGTTGTCAAAGTCATCAGGATAGCCGCCCTTGCCGTTGTACCACTTGTGATGGCCGAGTGTGGTGTCACGATACTTCTCTAAACTGGGACCCAACTCCAGGTATTGCATCCCCAACCGGGGATGCCGCTTGATGATGGCGAATTCCTCGTCGGTCAGGGGGCGGTAGTCGTTGTTCACCACGGTGATGATGGAGTTCTTGCCCAAGTCGTGGTACATAGCCGCATCATGGATGAAGTCAAGATACTCCCTCTTGTGAGTGCGCACCTCGCTTGTCTTTTCATGTCCCAAGGTGCCCGCCAAAAGCTGCGGTTGGTATTTCACGACACCATTCATCAGTTCCTGCGCTATCATCGAGACGTGTACGGAATGGGCGTAGGTGGTCACCTGCGTCGCCACATTGAGGGCACTGAGAAACCGGATGCGCTCCTTCTCGTTGAGATACTTGATGAGACGGGGATAGGTGGTGAGCTGATTCAATATCCTCACATAATTGATTCTCGACTGTCCGTCGGCACGGCTCTGGTAAGCCACCTCGATGTCGCGGCAGAGACGCTTCACAAACTTGCGCTTCTTCGAGAAACTCTTGTTCGACTTGTCATTGAAGAACAACAGCGTGAAACAGGGATAGATGAAAGAACTCAGCTGACTGTCCTGCAATTTCTTCCCCGCCAAAGCCTCCCTTTCTTCCAAATACCGTTTCCAGAGCTGTTCGCCCGCCTCCTCTACGGTGAGTTCTCCCAACATATTCTGCATCAAGAGGGTGCGCTGAAAGCTGATTAGGCTCAGGTTTTTGTTGGAAAGATTGCGCTTTACGATGCGTCTCATCAACGAGTCGGCAACCTGCTTTTCCATCGACGTGGTGTCCAACATATAGACATTGCGCACCAGCAGTTCATCGTAGTTGTGAACAGTGTTCTTCAAAGAGAGATATTCCGATGGCAAAAGCACCTTGGAAAGGTCCACGCTGTCCATCAACGCCAGCAGGCGACGGTAGATACTGCGGTTCTCCTCAAGGCTCTGCAATCCTTTCACCACCCAGGTAGACATACACAGGTTGAGGAGCGAGTAGGCCAGTCCTCTGGTATAATAAGGATAAGACTTGTTGCGCTCATCCAGCGTGCGCATAAAGCATTGGTACGACTTTTCCAATGCCGTGGAGTCGTAGCCCAGGTTATAGATGGAGGAATAGGATACGGCCTCCCAGGCATTCTGTACATTGGAGAAATTCAGGCTGTCGGGAGCATCCTTGGCATATTCGTTCAATATCCTACAGAACTTCAACATGAGGAAGGGGTCGCTCTTCCCATTATAGAAATAAGCCGCCGCACAGTCATGCAATTCCTTGTATGCCTCCACGGAGATGAGTCTCCTGTCCCGGCTGAAATATTCCTCTATGGTGCGCAGCACCTCCTTGTTGGAAATATAGATTTGTTGATTCTTGAGCGCACGATGGCGAAAGAACTTCACCCACTGGTCGTGCTCCTTGATGATGAAAATGCTGTCGTTGTATTGGTTGTACGCCACCCTGTTTTCTGTCAGGATGTCAAAACAACGCTTGAAGTCGGGATATTTCCCAACCTCCGCCTGTTGTGCCCTGCACCTTACTGGGAATACAGCCATCCATATTAGAAAAAACACCCCAAACCTCATCTTCAACAACGTTGTTATATACTTATACGCTTTTTGTCTATTTATATGCATTTATACACTTATACATTGCAAAGATAGTTTTTTTATGCGAAAATCGATGTTTTTACCCCGTTATTTTATACTTCTTTAAAAGTAAATGTCGCAGTAAATCAATTACACTGGTCAGAATACCGCGAAGCATTCTGCCAGTGCAATCTTCATCCATACAAATATTACGA
>CAVEJY010000189.1:0-2277 GCA_963616155.1 Acutalibacteraceae bacterium | reverse complement strand
AAAAAGGACGAACTGCCATTACGACAATCCGTCCATCCTTACATAGATATATTAAACTCTTACAAATTTCACTACTCCACCGTGAAGTCAAATCCGAACGGCTGGGCCTGGAAGTACTTGTTGCTGAGACCGCTCTTGTAGAAGAAGCAGTACTCGCCTGGCTCCAACGGCTGGGAGAATGTCACCTCGAAGGTGTTGTTGTTGATGGTAGTGATCTCGAAGTTCACCATCTCCCGTGTGCTTGCATTCTTTCCCTCGAAACCAGCGACGGTGTAAGACATGCTGCTCGGGAAGAGACGACGGCCACCCTTCTTGGATGTCTTCGTCTGCATCTTGATGAGCTGGAACTCGTTGGGGCTCTGAATGCTGTTCATCACCATCTCATACAAGTTGCCTGCATCCTGGCTGAAGGTCTTGCCCTCCTCCTTGTTGAAGAAGAAGCGGAACACAGGCTGCGTGCCCGTCTTCACCTTGGAAGTGGAACCAGGGATGATCAACTTCTGGATTTCCTTGCCGGAGGTGGCCATCAGCGTCAAGCCTCCTGCCACTGCCGCAGCTTCTCCGCCGCTGACATTGCGGCCGCCCACTGCACTGCCCACACCCCAGGCTACACCGGCAACAGTTGCCAAAGTACCGAGATTAAAGCCCTTCGCCTCCTTCTCGAAGTTGGTGCGGTATACTTTCAAGGGCTTGTCGCTGTTGGCAGGATTCCAAAGCACCACGCCCTCATAGCCGTTGTCTGTCTTGGCAACCTTCTGAAGATAGGTAATCAGGTCCTGTGTGGCACCTGCCGACTTCAGCTCACGCATATAGTTGATGTCGAACGTGAGCGTACGGGTCGTACTGTTCTCGATAGCTCCCTTGATTTCTTCAGAGGAGAAACCCTCCTTCAGAAGGTCGAGTACCGACTGGTTTGTCACTGCCTCATTCTGGGCGTTTATTGATAGAGTGGCGAGCATCATCATAGCTGCCATGAATATTTTCTTTACCATAATATTTATCTTTAAATTGTTTGTATGTTCCTTTTGTTGTCGCAAAGGTAGCAATTCTTCCCGAATCCCCAAAAGGAAACACAATTTATTTTTCGAAAAACGGCAAATTAAAACCGCCCCCTGAAAGGGAGTTTCCGAATTGCAAACTACACCTTATTATATATAAGAAGAAAATGGCGCACCCCATGTCAAGGAGATGCGCCACTCTTTATCATGTTTGTTCTATATTATTCCACATCGTTGTTGTGGTCCAGGGAGTCATTGAACTCCTTGGGAGACTGCTCATCGTTGCGGGGCTCGTAGCGGCGGGGCTGACGGGCAGGACGGTCGCCGCCATTGTGACGGTCCTCGCGACGGGGACGACGCTCGCCACGCTCGGGACGGGGACGGCGCTCACGCTCCACATAACCCTCGGGCTTCTCCATGAGGACACGGCGAGAAAGCTTGTACTTGCCTGTCTTGGGGTCAATCTCCATCAACTTCACCTTCATCTTGTCACCCTCCTTGATGCCTGCCTCCTCTACTGTCTCCAGACGCTTCCAGTCGATCTCGGAGATGTGGAGCAAACCGTCCTTGCCGGGAAGGATCTCCACGAAGCAGCCGTAAGGCATTACCGAGCGGACAGTACCCTCGTACACCTCACCCACCTCGGGAACGGCCACGATGGCCTTGATCTTGGCCAAGGCTGCGTCGATGGCATCCTTGTTGGGAGCAGACACCTGAACATGACCCTTGCCGTCAGACTCGTCGATGGTGATGGTAGTGCCAGTGTCCTCCTGCATCTGCTGGATAATCTTGCCGCCAGGGCCGATAACAGCGCCGATGAACTCCTTAGGAATGTCGAATGCCACGATACGTGGAACCTGAGGCTTCATCTCGGCACGAGGCTCGGAGAGGGTCTCCATCATGCAGTTGAGGATGTGCTCGCGGCCAGCCTTAGCCTGCATCAGAGCCTCCTCAAGAATCTCGAAGCTCAAACCGTCGCACTTGATATCCATCTGAGTGGCGGTCAGACCGTCGCGGGTACCAGTGGTCTTGAAGTCCATGTCGCCCAAGTGGTCCTCGTCACCGAGAATATCGCTGAGCACAGCGTACTTGTCCTCACCGGGGTTCTTGATCAGACCCATGGCGATACCTGAAACTGGCTTCTTCATAGGAACACCTGCGTCCATCAAGGCGAGGGTACCGGCACAGACGGTAGCCATGGAAGAAGAACCGTTGGACTCCAGAATCTGGCTTACCAAACGTACTGTATAGGGGAAGTCTGCTGGAATCTGGCCCTTCA
>CAVEJY010000188.1:0-2409 GCA_963616155.1 Acutalibacteraceae bacterium | reverse complement strand
GCCCAGCGATCCGGTCGTCCCTGGGAATTCTGCGAGAATCTTGCGGCCAATGTTGGTCGTGTTGCTTGGGGATGGTGTCACTTTTGCTCCGTAGGTGCGCATCACCTCTCTTCGGAAAGGCTTCTGCTCGTAGGAGCACTTGACCATATATACCTGACAATCAAGTCCGAAATAAGAGCAGGCCATTGAGAGGGCAGTGCCCCACTGACCGGCTCCGGTCTCCGTCGTAACGCCTTTGAGGCCTTGTTCCTTGGCATAATAGGCCTGTGCTATGGCTGAGTTGAGCTTGTGTGAACCGGAGGTGTTGTTGCCCTCGAACTTATAGAATATATGGGCGGGTGTGCCGAGAGCATCTTCCAGGAAGGTGGCGTGCACCAGCGGAGAGGGGCGGTACATCTTGTAGAATTTGAGGACTTCGTCCGGGATGTCTATCCAACGGGTATCATTGTCGAGTTCTTGTTTCACCAGTTCTTTGCAAAAGATGGGCTCGAGATTCTCAGCCTTGAAAGGCTGTCCTGTACCGGGATTCAAGAGGGGGGCCGGTTTGTTTTTCATATCGGCTCTTACATTGTACCATCTTGTAGGAATCTCTTCTTCTTCGAGATAGATCTTGTATGGGATTTTTGTTTTCATGATTATGATTCTAAAAGGGTTACACTGGATACTAACAAAAAATGGAGCCCGTCGTTTCGCCGAGCTCCATTGTATATATGCATATGCTGAGTGGCCTACTACGACTTTTTAAGTTGCAGGAGACGCCACCAACTATTTACATTTGCGTTCATCATTTCAAAGCAAATATAGGACATTGGAATTAAATAAACAATATTTGCATCTTTTTCAGGTAAGGTCAAACCTTTTTTTGTCTGGTACATACAATAAAAATTATGGTTGCATAAACAGTAATATTTTAAGTAGCAATACTTCGTTAAAAATTTAAAAACTATATAATTTTCAATACATTACATCAACAATGGCCCGTTCCTGGGTAACAAAGACACCCGTCGAACAGTCTTGAACAAAAGCCGAAAAAAGTGTTAAAAAACCGCGAAGAAAATGCTTGAAAAATTTGGATAAGTGCTTGATTTTCAGTAACTTAGAATATTAAAAGCAATAAGTTACGGACATGAAAACCAAGCCCCTTATCCAGCTGAGAGAGACGGTTGCAGCAGCCCTCTCGAGCATGACAAATTTAAGCAAAACTTTCGAAAAGTTCATCATCGACACCATGCAACTTTTTCTCACTTCCTCCGGACGCATGAACTTCACCCAAATGGCGAGGTGCTCCAGCTCGTGTGAGAGCCGGTTCCGTCAGAACTTCAAGAAGCCCTTCGACTGGCTTTCGTTCAACAGGTACTTCCTCTCTCCCATGAATGGCCACCGCATCGCCATCGGGATTGACCCATGCTTCATCCCCAAAGCGGGTAAGAAGACTCCGGGCCTGGACTGGTTCTGGTCCGGCTGCGCCGGTGCCATCAAGCACGGTTTGGAGATACTGGGGCTTTCCATCGTCGATGCTGACTCCAAGGATGCCGTGTTCCTCAAGGCCGAGCAGACCTTTACCGCAAAGATGCGAGGACGCAAGCCCAAATGCACCAAGGGCATGGATGATCCCGACTCCCTGACCGGCTGGTACCTGAGGATGCTGACACGCAATGCCAGGCAGTTGCTTTCCATATGCAAACTTATCGTTGCTGATGCCTACTTCTCCAAAGAGAGCTTCGTCACCGGCGTCAAGGAACTGGGGTTCAACATCATAAGCCGCTTTCGCGATGACGTGAACCTTAAGTACCTCTACCGTGGCCCGAGAGCCAAGAAGAGAGGACGCCCCCAGAAGTTCGCAGGAAAGGTGGATCTCCACAACCTTGACATGAACGTCTTCAAGGAAGAGTACTCCGTGGATGGCAAGCTTGTCTACATGCTCTACACTGCCGATGTCTGGGCTGTCAGTCTTGGTCGTGAGGTTCGTGTCGTCATTGTTGACTATCTCGACTCCGACAAGAAGAAGCAGACACGCAAGGTCTTCTTCTCCACGGACCTGACACTGTCCGCCCGAGACATATTCGATATCTACCGGACGAGATTCCAGCTGGAGTTCGTTTTCCGCGATGCGAAACAGTTCACTGGACTGACCCACTGCCAGGCACGCAACAAGGAGGCGCTGGCCTTCGCGTTCAACGCATCTCTCTCTTCCGTCAACGTCGCCAGGGCCTATGCCCGGCAGGAAGGTCACAACCTTTCGGTCGGCGCGACCAAAACCTTGCTGCACAATGCTGCAATGGTGGACCGATTTATTGCAATGTCCGCTAAACACGCGAACTTGCGATTAAATAACACTGATTTCAAAGAACTTTTATTCTACGGCGTTCGCGCCGTGGCGTAACTTTTATAAAATTAACGAACTATTGT
>CAVEJY010000187.1:0-2742 GCA_963616155.1 Acutalibacteraceae bacterium | reverse complement strand
CTGACCAGCACCGGTCAAAATCATTACGTTCTTTTTCATATCTCTGCGTATTTTTCGTTTGTTACTTGAATTTTTGTTTGTTACTTGAATTGTAGATTCTAACTTAAAAGTATACCACCCCTAATAATTAAAAAGTATACCACCTAACCATTGGTTGAAGCAGGTTTGGCACAGCCTTCCCTCCCTTGGAGTGAGGCGTAGCCGAACGGAAAGGGAGGGAAGGAAACTTTCATTCCGAAGTTTTAATTAACTTTGCACTCAAAAACATTATATGAGCGCAACAACAATGATTAGTATGGTAGAAAGAAAAGACATCATAAGTGCATACGAGCGTACAAATTCTATGCGTGCCGTATCACGAGAGTTAGGCTTAAGTCGCAAGACAGTAAAAAAATACGTGTTGGAATACCTCGCCGCCAAGACAGGTGGCGACGAGACCTTGGTGGCATACCTGAAGAGCGAGCCATCCTACAAGTCATCTCCAAGAGAAAAGCGTGCCCTCACAGGCGAGGTCTGCCGCATGATTGACATTTGCCTGAAGGACAATCAGGAGAAACGCGACCGTGGGGACAAGAAGCTCTGCATGAAGGCTACCGACATTCATGCGAGACTGGCATCCCTTGGCTACAAGGTCAGCTATCCTTCGGTCTGCAACTACATCCGCACGACGCTTGGCAACGTGGATGAGCTACAGGAGTGCTTCATTCGTCAGAGTTATTCGCCAGGTTTTGACTGCGAGTTTGACTGGGGCGAGCTATACCTGACGATAGGCGGAAGGCGTATGAAACTTTACATGGCGGTGTTTACGCTTGCATATAGCAACCACCGCACCGCCTATCTCTTTCTTCACCAAGACACCCAGGCGTACATGGAGTCCCATCGCTTGTACTTCAATATGCTGGAGAAGGTGCCGCATCGCATGGTCTATGACAACATGAGGGTAGCCGTGGCGAGTTTCGTAGGTGGCAAGCAGCCAACGGATGCCTTGATAAGGATGGAGGCTGTGTACCATTTTTCCCATAGGTTCTGTAATGCCCGCTCCGGCAATGAGAAGGGGCATGTGGAGCGGAGTGTCGAGTTTGTCCGCAGAAAGGCCTTCTGTGAGCTGGACACCTTCGAGACTATTGAGGATGCACAGGAACATCTTATCCGTATATGCTCTGAACTCAACTACCCTTTGTGTACATACGAGGGAAGTGCGGAACAGAAGTTGGAGGAGGAACTTATGCACATGCTTCCGCTGAGAGGGGAAATCGGCTGCTTCGAGCAACAGTCGTACCATGTGGACAAGTATGGAACCATCGTCATCAAGGGTATCCATTATTCCGTTCCAGACAACCTCGTGGGAAAGAAAGTCACCGTATTCCTCTATTGCAACAAAATCGTGGTTTACCACGAGAAAGACATCGTTGCCACCCACGAGAAGACTCCTGTAAATGGCTGGAAGCTAGACCTCATGCACTATCTTCGCACATTTGAGAAGAAACCTGGCTCCATTGCTGGCTCAACCGCCCTGTACATGGCATCGGACGACTTGCGAGAGATTTTCACGGAGCATTTTTCCGAGTCTCCGTCGGACTTCATCCTCTTGCTGAAGAAAACAAGGGAGAAAGGCTTCACCCTGGAAGATTTGGACGCCAGTTACCAAATGATGCTCAGCCACGGTGTGACTCCTTCGCTACAGGCTTTTGACCAGTTCCTCTTTAGAGAGGAGAAGGGCGAGGAGAAGAGATTGCGGATAGGCGTGTCTTCAAAGGAGATAGAGGTTTGTGCCAACAACTCCTTGGTTGGAGTGTCTGCCATCATGGAACTAAACGCTAACCCTTTAACTGCAAGAAGCCATGCAACAACAATGTCGTAATCTACAGTGGTACGCCAAGGAACTTGGTCTGTCATACCTCGTCTCACAGATTGAGGATGTCTTGAAGTTGGCAGTGGAGCAAGGATGGAATCTGGAGCAAACGCTCCAGACCCTCCTTGAAGGCGAGTATGAGCGAAGGCTCGTGGGAAGGCAGAAGGCTCGCATCAAAACGGCAGGCTTTACGCAACTAAAGTATCTGGAACAGCTTGACAGAAAAGAGTTGCCGGAAGGAATCAGGCATCTCTTGCCAAAGCTGGAGACGCTGGACTTCATCCACGAGCATAGAAACATCGTGCTATATGGGAATCCAGGGACGGGGAAGACGCACGTCGCAACCGCTCTTGCCATAAAGGCATGTATGGAGGGAATGCATGTGATGTTCACATCCGTACCACATCTCATTACCCAAATCAAGGAATGCAAGTCTGCCAAGACCTTGCACCAACTGGAAGGACGTTTTAAAAAGTACGACCTCGTAATATGCGATGAGTTTGGGTATGTGTCGTGTGACAAGGAAGCTGGTGAGTTGCTGTTCAACCATCTCTCGCTCAGGGCAGACACTAAGTCTACTATAATCACTACAAATCTGGCTTTTGACAGGTGGGGAGAAATCATCAAGGACAAGGTCCTGGTGACGGCATTGGTTGACAGGCTGACACATAATGCTTTCTTGGTAAACATGAACGGGGAGTCATATAGATTGAAAGAAACGAAGAAATTTAATGAGCAAAACAGATGATTTTATGGATTTTATTTGGTTGTTTGATTATTTAAGCATACCTTTGCACACGGTTTGAAGTGGTACACTTTTAAATTGGTATATACACTTTTGCCATAATGCCAATTGCTCCCGTACGTTGAATCCAAGCCTTGACAGAGAG
>CAVEJY010000186.1:0-2851 GCA_963616155.1 Acutalibacteraceae bacterium | reverse complement strand
CTTTCTTCCGCCCTAACACCATCGAAAGTCAAAATCTTGGCTTGCTTGTCGTCTCCACTCCTCAACATTCGGTAGAGGGGTGCAGTCTTCATCACGGAGCAGCACCAGCGGTGGGTGTCGCTGGGCGTACCTATCTTGTCCCAATAGTTCAACACACTATCGTGATTACGTGCCAAGGAGAATTTCAGGTCGGGAAACTTCTCCTTGTATTGCTTCTGAATCTTGTCGTAAAGTTCCAAGGATGGGGGCAATTCATAGCCAGTGTCGCTATAAATCACCTCAAAGTCGGTGCTGGGAATGGCACGGGTGCACAAGTCGAGCACCACCTGCGAATCCTTTCCTCCCGAGAAGGAGGCGATGAACTTGTCTATCTTGGTGGTCTGGTAAACACGTTTACCAGCATTGTTGGCATCTTCCAACGGCATGATGTCGAACGACTCACAGTCTTCCTTCACGATTGCCATTTTCCGCTTGGTCTTCTTCTCTGCCTGTTGCGCCAACGCCTCAAAGTCAAGGGTGTTGGCGGCAGCAGCCTGAAGGGTCTTTCGGGCACGGGCATACTGCTCGTACGTCTCGTGGATGAACTCTATCGCCTCGCTCTCCAACAGGAACATCATGTCCTTGTTGCGCTCCAGTATAGCTTCCACATCCACAGGCTCCAGCACCATGTTCTCTGCAGCAGGCTGCAAGATAATGGTAGCCGCATCATAGATGTTGGCGCCCTTCGCCTCGAACACCAGTTCACCTTTATAATAATACTGCTTGTTGATGGCCCAAAGCAGCGGCTGCTCGCAACGAGGATATTGCCAGCCCAGCTTGTCAAGCCCCAAAAGATCCAGCTCTTCATGGAACACAGGTCTTGGAGATGTACCCAATACACCATCCACGATACGAGAGTGCAATTGCACTCCATTCACCTCCTTGTCCCATGTAATCTTGTACACTTGAGCCTTTCCTTTCCAATTAAGCCAGCTCCGACAGAACCCCAAGCATCGGAAAGATATGATGATTTCAGTTAGGCCTCCACAAAACGGAAAACGTGGGATTCTTCCTTGCCCATCCCACCACTCGAAGGCCTTCGCATTGCCCTTAGTTGAAAGAGACGGACAATGCAGAAAGCCCACGCCATGGTATAATATTATCCCACATACGAATATACGGACATACAAATGCACAAGCTTTGAAAGCTGTAGCATCTACATGCCAATTCGCAGCAGGATTGATAATACACCTACCGTGAGCATTCACCCATTGCCACATCTACGTCCAACTAATGGTAAAGTTGCGAAGTTTACGAGTAGTCGTAGATGAGCGTAAGCAAACGCTCCATTCCATAAAAGTCGCACCCGCCCGCTCAGCCCTCTGGGCTTTCTGCGAGAGAATGCAATTGCAAAAATAATAATAATTTCTGAAATATGTGCGCTTATACGGTATTATTTTTGTACTTTTGCAAAAAATGGCATGAAACTGGCAAAATAGAAACAAAAAAACAATAGAGAATTTATGCATACATCTGACAAGATTTACAGTTTTGTGGCAGAGCAGCAGGAGGGCAATATCCTGCTGACTGCCCAGGAATACCCATGGAGCGTGCTCCAGGTGGTGCCTACGACGGCGGAGAACTATGACGAGGTGGTGAGGAAGTGCGAGCAGCGTGGTATGGTGGCGAAGCATGATAGCGACAAGTCGTTTGTCATCATCCACCTCGTGAGTGGCGACCAGGACGGGAAGTTCCCAGAGCGACATATCGAGATAAATATGCCGTGGGATATTGACAGGTATCTGAATGCGCTGAAGGACTGCATGGCGCAAGCAACGGTATGGGTGCATACCAACCTCGTATTATAGCATGACTAAGCCTCTGAAAGTTCCACGGCATGAAACTCCCTGTTCCACGGCATGAAACTCCCTGTTCCAGGCCATGAAACTTTTAGAATCCTTTCTTGACAGAAACGCTAAAATACTATAATATTCTTAAAAAGCCAAAGGATTACGGATATTTTCATGTACTTTTGCAACGAAAAGTGGCAGAAGCCACCAAGCGACACGATAATTACACAAAAACAAAAAAACAGAACAAGACAAACTACACAGACAACCTCCTCTTCCCTAAAAGGAGGAGCAGCTCTAAAACAAAGTAAAAAACAGATGAACAACTACAAGTTCGGATTATGGGTAGCGATGGGAGCATTGCTTTCCATGGTGCCATCGTATGCCCTCGCACAAGACGAGGACGAAATCAAGCTGCATTATGTAAAGGGTGACACATTGACCTTCTATGCCGATGCCTTCGCATTACCGGAAGGTGCCAACCTGGACCGTCTACTTCGTAAATTGCCAGGCATCACCTATTATAGCAGCGGCAACGTGGAGGTGGATGGAGTGACCGTCAAGGAAATGATGATAGACAGCAAGACTTTCTTCAAGAATGCCATCTCTACCCTCACCGGTCGCATCCCTGCCTACGCCATCTACATGGTGAAGTTTTACGATTACGACCAGGGCAAGCGCATGAGCATCACCCTGAAGAAGGAATACAAGAAGAAATGGTGGGCGGAATTTTCTGCCGCACTAGGGCCTAACGGGAGATACTCTGAAAAGGCATTTGCGATGATCGACGACAAGAAACTGCGCATGACCGTCTATGCCAACGCAAACGACATCAACGACTCCCGACAGCCCGGGCAAGAGACGGAATGGACGCCTGCGGAAGCTGCCAAAAACCAGCGCACCACGCAGATGGGGGGCTTCGACTACAAGTGGAAGCAGAAGAAATGGGACGTAACCGGATTTCTCACCTTCAACCGCACCAACACGGAGACCGTGACCGACATTCGCCGCACCAACTTCA
>CAVEJY010000185.1:0-4009 GCA_963616155.1 Acutalibacteraceae bacterium | reverse complement strand
CAAACGAAGTTGGAGTTGTCGTCGGCAAGCTGCACGAGGTGGGCTGGGATGACGACGGCAGCCTTTGCAGCCGTGCCAGCCTTTGGAACGTCAGTCCTGTCGAGTGCCACCTGCGACACCATGCCTGGCAAGAGGGCGTTGTCCGTTCCCGCCACACGTATCTTCACACTGTAAGAGCGTGAGATAGGGTCGGCAACGATGCCCTTCTCCACGACGTACCCCTCGTACTGCTTTCCGCCGATTGCCTGCACCACTATCTTCGCACGCTGACGTATGCAGACGTTGGCCATCTCGCTCTCCGGCACGGAGATTTTCACGTTCAGCACCTTCGTGGTGACGACCTTCACGACGGGCACACCCGGTGTGGCGTTCTGTCCCACCTCGGCATACTTCTCGGAGACGACACCGTCGAAGGGAGCATGGAGCGCACAGTCGGCAAGGCTCTTCCTGGCTATGCCCTCAGCAGCGACGGCTTGCTGCAGTTGGCTCTGCGCCTCCACCCATTTTATTTCGGTAAGGCTACCCTTGTCATGGAGCTGCTTCATGCGTCTGTAGGCATCCTCCGCCTGCATACGGGTGGCGTGCGCCATTTCGTAAGTGTTCTTCACCTGCGTGGGGTCCACCGTGGCGATGAGCTGTCCCTTGCGCACACGGTCGCCCACCTTCACCTTGAGCTGCAGGATGGTGCCGCCGGTGGTGAAGCTCAGCGAGGTGCCGTTTTCCTCCTCCACCGTTCCCGAATACCCATACCCCGATGCCGCGATGGGGCTTTCCGTCCCTATGGTCATCACCTTCACCGCTACCGGTTCTGTGGAAGACTGCACCTCCTGTTTCTTGCCACAACTCACTAAGAGCGCAGACAGCAGGGCGAGGGCTGCAAAGCCCCCTGCCATGTGCTGTCCGCAAATTGTTGATTTTTTCATACCTGTTTGTGTCATTGGTGTTATTATCCGATTTTGGCTGCAAAGTAAAAGCTTTATTGTGGCATTTTAAGACATAATATAGCTTATAAAGTGTCCGATATTGCTTCGTGACAGAGTGTTTGCGAGATAAAAGACACAAAAAAGACATCGGTAACACTTCTGTTTGCGGAAAATAATTGTACTTTTGATGCCGGAATAGTACTTTTACACCCGAAGTACAACCAGAAATATCACACAAACAACCAGAAAATGGAAACTACAAAGGAACAGATACTATTCAACAAGGATGTGGCAGGTTCAATGGAACACCCTGTTTTTGCAATATGCCACAGAGACGTCACTGAAGAGGAATGCCGGGTGCGTATGGAACAATTCACCGACAAGGACGTGGCGGTATTTGACGAACTGGGAGCCTTGCCAGCGGCAAACATACACTCCGAGGCCTATGTCACCATCCTCTGCATAGAAGGAAAGGCTTCCTGCAAGATAGAAGGAAAGGAATACCATATCGGCAAGAATGACATCATTATGGCGCATCCCAACCAGTTCATCCAGAATGCGATGGTGAGCTGCGACTTCAAATGCCGCGGCATCCTCATGTCGCCCTCCTACTTCGAAAGCATCTTCATTCTAGGCGGCAACATCTGGGAGGCAGGACTCATCATCCGTGAAAACCCGTTACTGCATCTCACAGACGAGGACATGGCGCACTTCCTGAAAGACCACGAGTTTCTGAAACAGAAGTTGGCAGACACCCATCTGCCCCACCACGCCCAAATCATCAAACTGCTGCTGCAGTCGTTCATCTACGAGTTCTACGACAACCTCGCCCCGATGCTCAACCAGCATCTCCTCGACCGCGATTATTCCTCGGGCGAGATCATCTTCAAGCGGTTTGTGGCCCTGACTGCTACCGATGCACCCCGCCACCGCGACGTGGCGCACTACGCCGACAAGCTCTGCATCACGCCCAAGTATCTCTCCACCATCTGCAAGAAACAGGCAGGAAAGACAGCCTCCGAACTTCTCAACCAAGTAGCCACCAACTATATCCGCACCATGCTCACCTCCTCCGAAAAAAGCATCAAGGAGATAGCTGCCGAAGCGGGCTTCGACAACCTCTCCTTCTTTGGAAAATATGTGAGGAGGGAACTAGGCATGTCGCCGAGGGAATACAGGGCAAAAGGTTGAGGCGTAAAGAAGCCTCAACCTAATATGTTCATCTTAGGCGCAAGCCTTCTTTCTCTTTGCCGTCATTACCCAGCATATCACGAAGGCTGCGAGCATCAGCAGGGCGAGCAGCATGAAGGCATGCTGTGAACCGATGGCCGTCGCCTCGGCAAACCGGGAGGCTAGGGCTGAGAGTTGCTGCGAGGCAACGATGGTTGACACTACCGCCGTGCCCATCGCTCCAGCCAACTGCTGGAAACTGTTGACCAACGCATTGCCGTCGGCCGAGAGGTCCTTGGGCAACTGCGAGAGACCGAAGGTGATGGCCGAGGGCATGCCAAGGCCCTGACCGATGGTGAACACCACATAGAAGGCGTAGAACATCAGCGTGCTCATGGCATCGCCATACCAGGCGAAGAGCAGACTGGCCAGGAACATGAAGCCGTAGCCGGCCATGATGGGGATGCGGGCCCCAACCTTGTCGAGCAACCTGCCGCTGAGCAAAGAGAGAATGGCGCCCACCACGCAACCCGGCACCAGTAGGCCGCCTGCCGTGAAAGCGCCGGTATGGTTGGTGATCTGCGAATAGTTGGGTATGGCATAACCCAGGCCCAGCACGGCAAACTGCACAATGAGGATGGCTGTCAAGGCCAACATGTAGTTGCGATGGCCCAGCACCTCCACGTGCAGCAGCGGATGCGGTTCGCGGCGCGACTGCCTCACGAACCAGGCGAGTGCCAATGACGCCACTGCGAGCAACGAGATGACCGTCACGCTCACCCATCCGGCGGAAGAAGCCTGCACCATGGCGAGGATGAAGGTGGTGTAGCCCACCACGATGAGGGCATAGTCGAAGAGGTGGAAACGGGAACGTTCCGTGGGCGTGGAACGCCGAATGAGCTTGCAGCCGATGACGAGCGAAAGCAGCAGCAACGGCATCAGCGAGAGGAAGATATAACGCCATCCGAACATATCCACGATGAAGCCGCCCAGCACGGGACCGACGGCAGGGGCCACTGCCGTGACGAGCATGCCGACTCCCATGAACGTACCTATCTGTTCCTTAGGCGCCTCGCCCAAGATGATATTATACATCAGCGGCAAGGCAATGCCTGTGCCCACTCCCTGCACCATGCGCCCTATCATGAGGACGGTGAACGAAGGAGCTGCGAAGCAAGCCAGCGTGGCAATGATAAAACTAAGGATGGCGACGAGGAAGAGCGTGCGCTGCGAGCAGTTGCGCTTCAGGTACGACGACATCGTGATGACCAGTGCCAAAACGAGCAGGTAGCCCGTAGTGATCCACTGCACCGTGCTGGTGCCGATGCCAAACTCGTTCATCAACGTAGGGAAGGTGACGTTCATCGCCGTCTCGCTCACCACGCCGCAAAACGACATCACACCCGTGGCGAATATCTTTCCCACCAATTTCGTGTTACTTGTATTCTGCATTTTCTTTATCTGTTTTTATCATTATCCTAAATCGGCTGCAAAATTACTAACAAAATGACAGATGAAAGAAGATAAAATAGTCTTGTTTTTGACAAAACGGGAACAAAATGGTGATTGGGTGACGCATTGACGAAGTCAGGCGCTTTGTGCCGAGGTCGTAGATTTGTTTCAAGTACAACTATAACTATAAGCCTCAAATCCGCAACTATAAAATTGTAGGCTCAGAGATGCAACCTTCTTCACCTCAGTCGGGCAAAATGCCCCAAGAGGAGTGAATTTCACAAGATAAAGACACAAAATCCCCTTACCCCACAAAGCCAGAGAGGCATAGGCATTCAAGTCCACAAAGAGAAAATGTTAGCCATAGTCGGCATACAGTTCGGTATATTCCAGACAATTTTGCGTATAGATGCAAAGGATGTCAGTCCTTGAACTTCTTGTCCATTTTGCGGCAACGGAGACAA
>CAVEJY010000184.1:0-4057 GCA_963616155.1 Acutalibacteraceae bacterium | reverse complement strand
TACGACTTTATTTTTAGATAGAAGCAAAAATAAGGTCTAAATATGCAAAAACAAAATGTGGTAAAAATATACTGATAATCAACAATATATACTAAACAGTTTAGAATAGCAAGTCTAAAATAACTCTATAGGGCGCTCAAAATAAATACGATAATCGATGTTATAGTCACTTTCAAAAGATATTATATTCATCATGCCTCCACTTTCTTCCAGTCTATCAGTCCTTTGCCCATATCGTCCAGTTCCACGGCAAGGGCTACAACCTTCCGCTTGTCTGCCTTGAAAGGTTCTGTATATTGATTTAATAGGATTTGCTTCTCAGCAGCAGCCATACCGCCATTCTTGGAAAGCTTCAACTCCATCACATAGATGTAACGGGATGCCTTCACAATCATGTCAATCCTGCCGGTAGAAAGCATACGCTCCACCTCCACATGGAATCCTAAGGCATTGAAGATGGTGCTCATGATCAGGCGATAACGTTCCTCCATATCCATCGAGGCAAGTTTCTTGTTGCTGTAAGGCACGTCGGCGATGAGTGCCTTCAGGCATTTCTTCGCCTCGGGGAGGTTGCAAGAACTGAGATACAGACTGAGGAAAGCCTGCGTGGATTGCATCTCGTTGCCCTTACGCAGGGAAAGGGCGGGCAATACCATCTCGTTGAGTGCCTGGCGCACCTCGTGGTTGGGAATACCTAACAAATAGATACCATCCGTATATCCCTTAATCGTGAGGTAACCCGTCTGATAGAGAAACAATTCCGGACCGCCACCTGTCACATCCGAAGTCTCGACTATTCGTCCCACCATGGCACAATGGTCAAAATCCTGCAGACGGATTTCCATGTCTTCCACAAACTTCGGCAACAGGGAGGTGGCTCCCGATGATGCCCAGTAATTTCTTATCTCTCCATCATCCAACGCATTGATGAGACTAAAGGGGTTGAACACATCCACCATGTTGCCGTGGCTGAAATGATAGCCGTCATAGTTGGCCTTTAATTGTTCTATCGTCTCCTCCACCGTCCACCCGTTTTTCTCTCCCATCGCCTCAATCTCCGGCATGAAGTTGTCGGTAATTTCCTGCTTGGTAATGCCACAGATAGCAGCGTATGGAGCGTCAAAGCTAATGTTGCTGAGATTGTTGAGAACGGAGAAGAGGGAAATCTGCGTAAACTTGGTGATGCCCGTGATGAAGACGAATTTCTCATATTCGTCATCCGCTTTCAGGATGGCAAATACCTCTCGGTACACTTCCGTACATCTATCATGTTCAGGAGTCTTCCAGGAGTGTTGCAAAGGTGCATCGTACTCATCAACGAGAATGGCAACCTGCTGACCTGTCTTTTGGTAGGCTGTCGTGATGATGCCGTCAAAACGGTCAGCAAGTTGGGCGGTAGCTTCAGGGGTAATGCCGTACAACTCTTCGTATTGGCGAAAACGGATGTTCAGATAGGAGCGCAATGTCTCGGCGTTGGCCCCGCCTCGGCTCATGTCCAGCCGGATGACGGGACGACAGGTCCAGTCCTTCTCCATGTCCATGATACGGAGTCCCTCGAAGAGTTCTTTCTTCCCCTCGAAATAAGCCTGTAGGGTATCCACGAGCACAGACTTGCCGAAGCGGCGTGGACGGCTTAGGTAATTGTACTTCTTACCCTTGTTGACAAGTTGCCAAACCAAGTCGCTCTTGTCAACATACAGATACCCTTCCTTCCTTATCGTATGAAAAGACTGGATGCCTACGGGCAGCCTTCTGTCGTTCATTTCTTCCATCATAACCTCAGCGTTTTGCTATTATTTTGCAAACTTACACAAAATTATTTGAATTACGCTTGCTTTTTGCAAAAATATTGAGCCTACTGAACATTTTTCACTCATTCATCCTTTCCTCAACGCCCGCATGGCGTTGAGGACTGCGAGGACGGTGACACCCACGTCGGCAAACACCGCCATCCACATCGTGCCGAGCCCTACCGTGGCAAGTAGCAGTACCGCCACCTTGACACCTATGGCAAACGCCACGTTCTCATGGGCGATACGGATGGTGCGGCGGGCTATATTGACAGCGAGCGGAATCTTGCGCGGATCGTCGTCCATCAATACCACATCGGCAGCCTCGATGGCAGCATCACTGCCCAGTCCTCCCATGGCGATACCCACGTCGGCACGCTTCAGCACAGGTGCATCGTTGATGCCGTCGCCCACATAGGCAAGGGTCTTGCCCTGCGGTTTCTCCCCGAGTAAACGCTCCACATGCGTCAACTTGTCGGCAGGCATCAGTTCGGCATGATACTCATCGATACCCACCTGCTGAGCCACCTGCTTGCCCGTCGCCTCATGGTCGCCCGTCAGCATCACGGTCTTCTCCACGCCCATCTGCTTGAGTTGGGCGACGGCCTCACGACTACCTTCCTTGATACTGTCGTTCACCACGACGGGAGTGCCTTCGTCTGCCTGCACGAGTACTTCGCCGTGGGTCAGCGTGCCGGTCTTGTCAAACACCACCGTGCCCACCTTGGCAAGTGCGTCCATATAGTTGCCGCCCTTGACGAGGATGCCGTTGCGGGAGGCACCGCCAATGCCGCTGAAGAAAGTCAACGGCACACTGATGACCAAGGCACAAGGGCACGAAACCACCAGAAAGATCAACGCCCTGTTGAGCCATAAGGGAAAATTGCCGACAAAGACTGGCGGAACAACCGCCAACGCCAATGCCGCGAATACCACTACTGGCGTATAGACACGGGCAAAACGGGTGATGAAAGCCTCGCTCCTCGACTTATGCGCATTGGCACTCTCTACCAAGGCAATGACCTTGGAGGCGGTACTGTCGCAGAACGTCTTGGTGGTGCGCACTTTTACTTCCCCTTTCAGATTGATGCAGCCGGAATAAATCTCGTCCCCCTGCCCGATGCTACGCGGTGCACTCTCGCCAGTCAGGGCGGCAGTGTCCAGCAGGGCTGTACCTTCTGTCACGATACCGTCGAGCGGAATCTTCTCGCCTCGCTTCACGACGATGGTCTCCCCTATCTTTACGGTTTCGGGCGACACCACCTCCACCTTGCCGTTTCTCTCCACATTCGCCACATCGGGTCGGATGTCCATCAAGTGGGAGATGCTGGTGCGGCTCTTGCCCTCGGCATAGCCCTCAAACAACTCACCCACCTGGAAGAAGAGCATAACGAACACCGCCTCGGTGAACTCCGTCTCCGTCTCTGGGAAGAAGCCGATGCAGAGGGCACCGATGGTGGCGATGGCCATAAGGAAATTCTCATTGAAGATGTCGCCATGTTCGATACCTTCCCAAGCCTCCCCCAACGTCTCATACCCTATCAACAGATAAGGTATCAAGTAAACGATGAGCAACTGCCAGGTAGCTAAGTCTAAGTTCTTCTCCACCCATACGGCAGCCACCAGCAGTACCACCGTCAAGGCAATCTTGACCAATTTTGCATTCAGGCTTCCCTCTCCATGTTCGTGGTGGTGTTCATGCCCGTGCTGCTGCCCATGGCAGGAGCAGCAGCAACCCTTGTGATGATGTTTCTTTTCAGTCATAATAAGATCCTTTTATGTGTTACATTCTTCTTTTCGGATGCAAAGGTACGAAGAAGGCGATGCAACACGGTTGCAAAGGGGGAAATAAAACTAAAAGCCAGCCCTGCATTTCGTATATGCAGAACCGGCTTTCTCTCTCTTTGTTATCCTTTTCTCTATTTACCTTGATACCTATTTTATAATCCTATTTTACCTGTTTTTTGAAGATTGGGAGCGTTAGAACTTCAGCGAGGCGGTGAACTCTACGGTGAATGGACGGAGGTAACTGCCTGTCATGAGCTGGTTCTTGATGCCCTTTGCCTCGTCCTTGGTGATGAGTTCGGCACCGGCGATACTGCCCTTGGCACCTGTCTGGTTGAGGAAGTTCACTACCGTGCAACCGAGAGCCAAACGCTTGGTTGCCTGCCAGTTCACACCGCCAAAGGTCTCCCAGTGACCGTTGAAGTAGTAGGCCTCGTTGATGTTGGCGTAGGTCTTGCTGAAGTAGCGGAAGCTGGTCCAGA
>CAVEJY010000183.1:0-4368 GCA_963616155.1 Acutalibacteraceae bacterium | reverse complement strand
TAGTCGGGTACGGCTTTCTGCTGCTTGCCGCTGTTGAAGCGGAAGATGTTGAAGCGTTCGCCGTCCAGTGCCTCCTTGCCACGTTCCATAGCCTCCTTGGGGTCAGTCTTGTCGTATTTCCATTTGAGTACCTGTACCGCCGAACAGCGACAATTCCATCCATTCGGCGGATAGTAGGTTTCCCAGAAGGGGTCGCTCATGGGCAGGGTTACACGGTCGAGGGCGGCGTGCTCCGGACGCACCTTGTCATCGCCCGCCGTACGGTACTGCAGGTAATAGCGGTCGCCGTCTTCTGCGAAGCGTTCCCACTTGGCTGCCATCTGTGCCGACTGGTGTACGAAGTTGTACTCAGCCCTCAGGTAGTTGCGGTTATAGGTTTCGTCGATGCTTCGAACGTCGTTCAAAAAGTGTTCGAACGTCTTTCTATTACCGTTCTCATCTATGAGCGAGGGGAACGCACAAGGATTCCAGATGGGCTGTGGTAATGACCAGATGGTCGATGTGGGTTATTCTCATACTATCTACATTTGAATAGCGATACGCAAAGGCTGAAACCTTGATTGAACAGAAGATTTTGCATGAAAAGCACGCAGGTTTCGATTTCTTTTTGTACCTTTGCCGCTGGATTTGGCTTTGTGCTTATTTCAGCACCACGACTGTTCCTTCATTTTCCTGCGACAGTACCGTCATCTTGATACCGTATAACTTGAAGATCTGGGCAGAGAGGCTCATGCCTATTCCGTTGCCTTGATAGGCTTGGGTGTTGGATGCCCGGTAAAACGGCTGGAGCACCAGCGGAAGTTCTCGCTTCGGAATGCCGATGCCATGGTCTGACACGGTGATTTCATTGGAGGTTAGCGTGATGACCACCTGCCCGTCTGAATATTTCAAGGCGTTGCGTACCAGATTTTGCATCGCCATCTTCAGGAGATAGGGATTGGCTTCGATGGTCCTTGGCTTGTCCGCTTCGATATGCAAGATTACTCGGTCGTCAGTAAACTGCTGCAGGAAATCTCCCCAGGAGATGGTCTCCCGGCTCTCATTGCCGTCACCTTCCATCGCAGAAGAAAGCAGAAGCAACTGCCGGATAATCTGCACCATCCTCGCCGACTCCGTGCTGATGCGTTCCAATGCCTCTACATACTCTTGGCCCGTTCTTTCCCGTATCAGCGTTATCTCGCACTCTCCCTGTATCGCAGTAAGCGGATTGTTTAGTTCATGGGAGGCATGATGCACAAACTGCTTCTCCCTTCTCAGCGTTTCTTCCAGCCGGCCGAGATAACGCTCCATATAAAGTTTGCCTACCAGAATGATACTGAAGACGAACAGTATGCAGACGGCTATCAGCCAGTAAGACAAGCGGTTCTGCAGGAAATCGCCCAAATGCTCGTTCATCATGACAATGACGATGAAGTCGCCCTCTTTCTTGGGGCAATAGATGGCTACGCCAAGGCTCTCGTGGTTGCGGAAATGAACCTGTCTTTGGATATAGAGTTCTTTCTGCAGGTCAGCGGACATCAGCTGGTCGAGCATCCGCCGGTTGGCCTTCTGTTGAGCCTCGTCTTGGTTGTCTGCATCCAGGATAAACTGATTGAAGGCAGGATGAACAGCCACATACTTTCGGCTTCTTACATAAGCATCGTATGCGCCGGAACCATTGAAGCGATTCAGGTTTTGCGCTGCAATTTCATCGGCACGTTCCTCCAGGTAGCGATAGCACATACGGTTGGTGTTGTCGCAAAACCAATAAGAGGCCAATGCGACAACAATGCCCAATGCGCACAACATCAGAGAGATATAGATGAGCGTTATCTTATGTCCGAATCTCAGTTTCATATATTCCTTCATCATTCCATCACATATCCTACTCCCATCACCGTCTTGATGAGTTTATGGTCGAACCCTTTGTCTATCTTGTTGCGTAGGTAGTTTACATATACATCCACGACATTGGTGTTGGTATCGAAATTCTTGTCCCACACATTCTTGAGCAGCATCTCACGGCTCAGCACCACACCCTTGTTGTGCATGAAGAACTCCAGCAGCCTGCACTCCTTGGTGGTTAAGTCGATAACCGTGCCGTCACGCTCGGCTCTATGGGCTGAAAGATTCAGGCTGAGGTCAGACACCTGCAGTCTGCCACGCAACGACGGGTCCTGCTTGTCGGAAGCTGCCATTTTGCTGCGGCGCAGAAGAGCCGTCATACGGGCTTGCAGTTCACGAAAACTAAAAGGTTTCACGATATATTCGTCGGCGCCAGCCTCCAGACCGTCCACGATATTCTCCGTGGTTCCCAGGGCCGTGAGCAGCAGTATCGGCACGGCATAGCCATACTGTTCACGGTATCTTCGGCAGAGGTCCAGCCCGCTCAGCTTGGGCATGACAATATCGAAAATGAACATCTGGAACTGTCCATTCAATATCTCTTGCCATCCAGCTTCCCCATCATGGGCTACCACGACCTCGTACCCAAACTCTTCCAAGCCACGCTTGATGAATGAGGCAATGTTCACCTCATCCTCTACCAACAGTATCTTGTCCATAGTGCTTAATCTTTGATTTGGGGGCAAAGTTACACAAATATTTTTATAAAACCACGAATCTCTGCATCAATCACAGTAATTTTCCTGTCAGGAAGAGAGCCGCAACCGTAAAATAAATGACCAGTCCCGTGACATCCACAAGTGTGGCGACAAAGGGAGCGGAAGCTGTGGCCGGGTCCAGACCGACGCGCTTGAGCAAAAGGGGAATCATCGATCCCGCCAATGTTCCCCAAAGTACGATGAGTACCAAGGACACGCTAACCGCAGTGGCCACAAGTGCCCAATGGCATCCGTAGTCATAAAGCCCCGTGTTTTGCCACATCCAAATGCGCAAGAATCCGATGCCTCCCAGTATCAGTCCCAGGCAGAGCCCAGACAAGATTTCCTTTCTCATGACCAGCCACCAATTCTTCAACTTGATTTCTCCCAGAGCCAAGGCTCTGATGATTAAGCTGGCAGCCTGCGACCCCGAATTTCCACCGCTGGAGATAATCATCGGAACAAAAAGTGCCAGGACTACTGCTTTTGCCAATTCATCGTCAAAGTAGCTCATGGCGGAAGCCGTCAGCATTTCGCTGACAAACAGAATGATGAGCCAACCTGCACGTTTGCGTACCATATCCATAAAAGGAGTTTGAGTATAAGAGAAGTCGAGTTCTTCGT
Organism: Acutalibacteraceae bacterium; assembly: GCA_963616155.1. Taxonomy (GTDB): domain Bacteria; phylum Bacteroidota; class Bacteroidia; order Bacteroidales; family Bacteroidaceae; genus Prevotella. Next base: position 1,162 of record CAVEJY010000183.1, on the reverse strand, counting down.
TTCCACCGAACTTCTGAAAGTCCTCTGTGTCCTCATGGATAAGGTCTCTTACTACAAAATCGTTTCTCTTTACGACATTCTTCTCTACGATATGGTTCTGTCCCAGAGTTTTACGTAAATTCTTCTTCATTGTCTTTGTCTCCTATAATTTTACTAATCTAAAACATGGTCTGCGGCAACTATTTCGGGAGAAACAAATCACCACGACTTCACTTATCTCGAATTGCGGGTGCAAAGGTACGGGGTTCTGCTGAGACAACAGAAGAAATATGATTAGAGTGTTCTAAGGAGAGATTAGAAAATGATTAGAAAACATAAAGATGTAAACTCAAAGACCATTGTAACGATATACTATCCCACTAACAACTAGGATGTATTCTTTCCATTTTGACAATAAATAACTCAAATGATATTTCCCCATCTGACGGAATGTTAGTAACTTTGCAGCCGATTTAGGAGAACAAACAAAATTGATAAAGAAAATGCAGAATACAAGTAACACGAAACTGGTAGGGAAAATATTCGCCACGGGCGTGATGTCGTTTTGCGGCGTGGTGAGCGAGACGGCGATGAACGTTACCTTCCCTACACTGATGAATGAGTTTGGCATCGGAACCAGCACGGTGCAGTGGATAACGACGGGCTACCTGCTCGTTCTGGCACTGGTCATCACGATGTCGTCTTACCTGAAGCGCAACTGCTCGCAGCGCACGCTCTTCCTCGTAGCCATCCTTAGTTTTATCCTTGCCACACTGGCTTGCTTTGCGGCTCCCTCGTTCACCGTCCTCATGATAGGGCGCATGGTGCAGGGTGTGGGCACGGGTATCGCCCTGCCGCTGATGTACAACATCATCCTGGGCGAGGCTCCCAAGGAACAGATAGGTACGTTTATGGGTGTCGGCATGCTCGTCACGGCTGTGGCTCCTGCGGTGGGCCCCGTGCTGGGCGGCTTCATCGTGGATATGTTCGGATGGCGTTACATCTTCCTCTCGCTCATGCCGTTGCTGCTGCTCTCGCTCGTCATCGGCTGCAAGCTCATCCAGCGTTCTGTGCCCACGGAGCGTTCCCGCTTCCATCTCTTCGACTATGCCCTCATCGTGGTGGGCTACACCACCTTCATCCTCGCCATGGTGCAGGCTTCTTCCGCCGGATGGGTGAGCGT
>CAVEJY010000182.1:0-8389 GCA_963616155.1 Acutalibacteraceae bacterium | reverse complement strand
TAGCCCAGGGCAAGCGAAGCGGCACCCTGGGATTTGTATCGATGCGGTTTACGTACGCCCTGTAAGGGCAACTACATAATAATCAATATAATATAATGCTTCTGCCTCTTCAGGGCGTAAATACCCCAAAACTGCGCAACTTGTTTTTTATCGTTGTTAAAGCCTGTTGCAATGCAGCAGGCTATTGGCAAGCCCATCCACTAACAGATTGTAGCAAATGTATTGGGGAACACCGCCCCAAACCATCTTCCGAAAAAAATATTCGCAATTACTTGATGATTTAACAAAAAAAATGTACTTTTGCAGAAACAGGCTTTACGCTTAACCCATAATCCAGAACATGAACAAGTACAATAATCTGATTATCAGAAACATCATAGGGGGGGGGTAACCTTGGCGCGTCCAAGTTAGCCAAGACTCTACATGCATTCGCCCCGGGGCGGCTGCCATCGTTTTCACAAACGGTGGCGGTCGCCCTTTTTGTGTTTGCAGGTTTGCCGGCACTCTCCTCCTGCTCGGGAGGCGACGACTACGACACGCAAAGGAAGGCGCAGGAAACCGCGCCCGCCAGCCTCGACTACGCCGCCCTGCTGACGGCGCACGACTGGACCGTCGTCTCTGCCAAGCAGCGCCTTGGCTCCTTCTGGGCCAACGCTACCGATGCCGTAGACTGTTACTGCCACCTCTCTGCCGACAGCATCGACTTCTCCAAGGGCGAGACGGTAAACTATTTCGACGAGGAGGGCAACATAAAGGAGGTGTACGAAGTAACCCCCTGCGGCAAATATCCTTACGCCGTAACGGGCAACGAAATACAGATTAGCAATCAGACTTTTATCATAACCATTAACAACCAGCGTGCTGACTCCACCCTCGTGCTCGACAACCAGGACTGGAAGCTCGAACTCGCGAAAAAACAATAAAACAAATAACTATGGAAACAACTTACAACAAGGAAAGAGAGGTACTGCACAAAACCATTTGGAGCATCGCCGAGGACCTGCGCGGTGCCGTGGACGGATGGGAATTCAAGGCGTACGTCTTGGGTGCCATCTTTTACCGCTTCATTTCGGAAAACCTCACCGACTACATCAACCAGAAGCAAGCCGAGGCTGGCTTCGCCGACTTCGACTACACCAAGATGAGCGACAAAGAGGCAGAGGAGGCACGCCAGATGATGGTACAGGAGAAGGGCTTCTTCATCCTGCCCAGCCAGTTGTTCCAGAACGTGGCAGCCCATCCCGACAAGGACGAAAACCTGAACGAGACGCTTGCCAATGTTTTCCGCTCCATCGAGGCGAGTGCCGCAGGCACGGAGAGCGAGGAACAGGTAAAGGGCCTCTTCTCCGACTTCATCATCGACAGCTCGCGCATCGGCAACTCGGTTGACATGCGCAACAAGTGCATCTCCAAGGTGCTCGTCAAGGTGAGGGACATGCAGCTCAGCCAGAAGTATCCCGACAACAGCATCGACACCGTGGGCGACACCTACGAGTTTCTGATGAAGATGTACGCCAGCCATGCCGGCAAGAGCGGCGGCGAGTTCTTCACCCCGCAGGAGGTGAGCGAGGTGCTGGCGAGAATAGCCTCTTTCCAGAATCCGCACATCCACAAGGTCTACGACCCGGCGTGTGGCTCGGGTTCGCTGCTGATGAAGTTTGTAAAGTATGCAGGGGCAGAGGCGAGCAACATCGAGTTTTACGGTCAGGAGATTAACCCCACCACCTACAACCTCTGCCGCATCAATATGTTCCTGCACGAGGTAAATTACGCCAAGTTCGACATCCAACTGGGCGACACGCTTATCACGCCTCACCACCAGGGCATGAAGTTCGACGCCATCGTGAGCAACCCGCCCTACTCACGGCCTTGGGAGGGCAAGAACAACACCATCCTCATCAACGACGACCGCTACAGTCCTGCCGGCGTGCTGGCACCTACCAGCAAGAGCGACCTCGCCTTTACCATGCACATGCTCCACCACCTCGGCGAGACGGGCACCTGCGCCATCGTAGAGTTCCCCGGCGTGCTCTATCGTGGCGGTGCGGAGAAGAAGATACGCGAGTACTTGGTGAAGAACAACTTCGTGGACACCGTCATCCAGTTGCCTGCCAACCTGTTCTTCGGTGTGGGGATAGCCACCTGCATCATCGTGCTGAAGAAGAACAAGCGCGACGCCAACATTCTTTTTGTCGATGCCTCGGAGCAGTACCAGAAGGACGGCAACAAGAACAAACTGACGCAGAAGAACCAGGACGCCATCGTCAACGCCTACGCCGAGCGCAAGGAGGAGCAGTACTTCACCAAGCTCGTGAGCATCGACGACGTGCTTGCCAACGACGCCAACCTCTCCGTGTCTTCTTACGTAGAGAAAGAGGACAAGAGGGAGGCAATAGACATCGTGGCGCTGAATGCTGAGATAGAGGCTCTTAGTGGCGAGCGATTCCATGAAGTTAAACGAAATCATCAAGGGGCTATGAGCAGAATTGAGGAAATGATAAAGACGCTCTGTCCCGAGGGGGTGGAGAGGGTGAAATTGGGGGATTGTTGTGAAATAATACGTGGCCAACGTGTTACAAAATCCGACATACTTCCTAAAGGCAAGTATCCTGTCATAAGTGGCGGAGTTACTCCAATGGGCTATATGGAAGATTACAATCGTGAAGCCAATACAATAACGATTTCCCAGTATGGAACAGCTGGCTATGTCGATTTTCAGACTGAAAGATTTTGGGCAAATGACATCTGTTATTGCCTTTATCCTAACAAGCAATTAAATAATATTTTTCTGCTTTATGCTTTAAAGGATAAGCAGAATTACCTATATGGAATTCGTAATACAGATGCTATTCCTTATTCTCTTCCTATAGATCTGTTGAAGAAGGTAACAATTTCGTTACCCCCTCTCTCCGTTCAGCAGGAGATAGTCTCTGTGTTGGACTCCTTCACCACGCTCATCGACAAAATGAAGAAGGAGGTGGAGCTGAGGAAAAAGCAGTACGAGTACTATCGTGAGAAGCTGCTGACATTCGAGTAACCAATAATATCGTACATTATGGCAGAAAAATACAACATCATCGCAGAGCAAGACCGCTGCACCGTGGTGGCAAAGTACGAGCCACAGCAGCGTGGCGGAGCTGACTACCAGAGCGAGGCGGAGCTGGAGCGCTGGCTCATCAAGCAACTGCAGCACCAGGGCTACGATTACCCCACCATCCACAACGAGCAGGAACTGCTGCAGAACCTTCGCCAACAACTGGGCGAGGCTAACGACATCGTGTTCTCCGACAAGGAATGGAACCAGCTGCTGAAGCAAATATCCAACGATGCGCTCACCCTGGAAGACAAGGCGGAGATGATTCAGCGCGACAATACTGCCATAGAGATAAAACGCGACAACGGCACCACCGTCAACGTGCACCTGCTGCACAAGAAGAACCCGTTCCGCAACCGCCTGCAGGTCATCAACCAGTACGTGCCCGAGGGCGGCACCCACGCCAACCGCTACGACGTGAGCATCCTCGTCAATGGTCTGCCGCTCGTACACATAGAACTGAAGCGCAGGGGCGTGAGCATCAGGGAAGCCTTCAACCAGATAAACCGCTACGCACGCCAGAGCTTCTGGGCGGGTGAAGGAATGTTCGACTACATTCAGCTCTTCATCATCAGCAACGGCACGGAGACAAAGTATTACAGCAACACCACACGCTACGCCCGAGAGGATGAGGCCGAAAAGCAAAAAGGCAAGAAAAGGAAGACGCAGAGCAACACCTTCGAGTTTACCAGCTACTGGAGCGATGCGGAGAACAACATCATCTGCGACATGGAAGACTTCGCCCGCACCTTCCTCACCAAGCGCACCCTGCTCGGCATCCTGACCCAGTACTGCGTCTTCAACACCGACAAGGATCTGATCGTGATGCGCCCCTACCAGATTGCCGCCACGGAGAAGATTCTCAACCGCATAGACCAAGCCCTCAAAAACCACTGGCAGGGCACAAAGAAGGCAGGTGGCTACATCTGGCACACCACGGGATCGGGCAAGACGCTCACCTCGTTCAAGACGGCGCAGCTCGCCTCCAAGATAGACAGCATCTATAAGGTGGTGTTCATCGTAGACAGGCAGGACCTCGACTACCAGACGATGAAGGAGTACGACAAGTTTTGCCCCAACTGCGCCAACGGCAACACCAACAGCCAGATACTGCTCAGCCAGTTGCAGCCAGACGACCACTCCAAGATTATCATCACCACCATACAGAAGATGGCGAGCCTGCTGAAGAGAAACATGATAGAACAGGACGTGCTCGACCAGAACTTCATCTTCATCTTCGACGAGTGCCACCGCTCGCAGTTTGGCGAGATGCAGAGCCGCATCAAACGCAGCTTCAAAAATTACATCATGTTCGGCTTTACCGGCACCCCTATCTTTGGCGTAAATGCTTCCGTCAAAGCGAATGGCAATACGATGACCACAGCCGAAGTTTTCGGCGGTGAACTGGACGACAAGGGACAACACACCAGGGCGCTGCACACTTACACCATCGTCAATGCCATCAACGACAAAAACGTGCTCAAGTTTAAGGTGGAGTACCAAGTACAGAGGGCTGAGGTGGACGGAAAGAAGGTGGAGAATACCCACTATCTCGACCCCGACAGAATAGCCGCCAACGTAAAGTACCTGCTCAGTCACTTCGACCAGAAGACCAAGCGTGAGAGCCCGTGGAAAATATCGGTGCTGACAAACGTGAAAGAAACCGTAGGCAACTTCAAGAAAAAGAAGGAAAACCAAAAGGAAGAGGTAAAGGTAAAGAAAGTAACCACGGGCTTTAACTCGATGCTCGCCTGCGACAGCGTGAAGATGGCGATAGAATACTACAAGGAGCTGGAGCGGCAGATGGCCCTGCCCGGTGCCAAGCATCTGCGCATAGCCACTATCTACACCTCTGCCGCCAACGAGGCGGAGGACGACACGATGGGCAACATAGAGGAAGACCCGGACAAAATCAGCGCGCTCGACACCACGAGCAAGGACTTCCTCGAATCGTGCATACAGAAGTACAACAAGCAGTTCGGCACCAACTACGACACGAGCGCAGACAAATTCCAGAACTACTACAAGGACCTCTCACTGCGCATGAAGAACAAGGAAATAGACCTCATCATCGTGGTGGGAATGTTCCTGACAGGCTTCGACGCCCAGTGCCTCAACACGCTCTGGGTGGACAAGAACCTGAAGCTGCACGGACTGCTGCAAGCCTACAGCCGCACCAACCGCATACTCAACTCCGTAAAGAACTGCGGCAACATCGTCTGCTTCCGCGACTTGCAGGATGCCACCAACCGCAGCTTCGGACTCTTCGGCGACGCCAATGCCAACAGCATCATACTGATGCACACCTTCGAGGAGTATTACTATGGCTACGACGAAAAAGACAAGCACTTCACGGGCTACAAGGAGCTGGCAGAAGAAATGCTCCGACTGTTCCCACTCCGACAGTTGGGGCCCTCCACCCCGTACAACAAGAAGGTGGCGTTCATCAGGCTGTACGGCGAACTGATGAAGGCTACCAACATTCTCGTCAGCTTCGACCAGTTCTGCCCCGAAGACACTGAGGAACGCAACGCCATCCGCATCATCATGCCCCGCGACATGCAGGACTACCAGTCATGGTACCTTAGCTTCCGCGACGACATCAGCGACGGCGGTACGGGCGGCGGAGGCGGAAATACAGGTGGCGGCGCCGGCGACGAAGGAGGCGGAGACAACGAAGCCGATTCGCTGGAATATGAGATGGAACTCATCGCCCAAGTAGACATCGACATCCCCTTCATCCTCGCACTCGTTAAGAAGTACCACGACAGCAACTGCGAAGACCAGAGCATCATCATGGACATCACCCGCAGCGTAACGTCAAGCCCACGACTGCGAGACAAGAAGGACCTCATCGACGGCTACATCAAGACCATCAAGCCGGGCACGGACGTAGATGTCTACGACGAGTGGCAGCGGTACATCGACGAGCAGAAGGAGAACGAGATAGCCACCGTCATCAGCGACGAGCACCTGAAGGAGGAGAAGGCACGCAGCTTCATAAAGAAAGCCCTCAAAGAAGGCTATGTGGAGGAGAACGGAATGGAAATAGTCTCTGTTCTGCCACCGATGCCCATTTTCGGCGCAGGCAACATGCGGGCTGAAAAGAAGAAAACGGTCATAGAGAAGTTGAAGCGGTTAGTGGAACGATTCATGGACATATAAAATCAGACATCAACAAACAACAAAGAAAACAAAGATAAACAACAGGAGCCTATCCCCATAGGTAGGTGCATCATTATATAGAAAAGCGTTGTCAGCAAGTATGTAATCTTATCGCTCAGAAACGACCAAACTTCTACGGAAGATAAGAATAGACTTCAAGAGATGGCAACAAGCGGCGCTCATGTATGTAGAACAACTGAAAAATCTACGACGTGGGCATCACTTGTATGTGCAGTCTTGAAGTTTTAGGCTTTGGTCGGCCTCTGAGCGATGACCGTGTGTATGGGGGTGCCCACGCTTTTTATAACATAAAAAATGACTGAAGATAAGACAAAATACCTGAAAAACCTACAAATGCTCTTGGAAGCCTACAAAACCTGTTACGGCGACTGCGTGGGCGACAGAACCATCCTTAAGCTGTCTTTGTACATCTCCATGTTTGAGAGCACCGAGATGTTTGAGAAACTAAATGAAGACCTAAAAGAAAAACTCGACATCGACATAGACAGGGACGTGGATTACAAACATTGGAGCAAACCCGAAACGTGGACCAGCCAGAAAAAGAAGGTTCCTTCGTCCACTACCACCCTGACCTACGAATCGCTGGGGATGAAAAAAACATCGACCTTTGCTAACAACATGGCAGGCATGTTGCCGCCTGCGCCGGAAACCAGTACCGACAGCAAAGAGAAGAAGCACCAGGAAGGACTAACCTATACCGAAAGGGACAAGTTTAAGGATACCATCAACAACCTGATGAACCCCAGCGTATTAAACGACCAAGTGCTTGACTACGCCATAAACTCAACCCTCCAAAAACTGTGTACTGCACTGCTTAACATTTCCGAAACCATCGGAGGACAGCATCGAAAAAGTACCTACGCGGGGCTGTATTCTTCCCAGTCCTTTTATTATACAAATTTGATGGGTAAAATAGTCAGCGAAAACCATAAAGAATGGAGAAATAAATATTTGGATGACCAAATTACGGAAGATTCACTGGCAAAGCACCTCGAAAAAGAATTGGTAGAACTCCTTAAGTCGGGCATTTTTGATGAAATAGAGACGAATGTAACCAACGAGCAGACAAAGAAACACAAAGAAGAAATTATCTTTGATGAAAACGATTTCCCAAAGAAAAAGCCCTATGACCTATACGCTTGCTTTAGAACTATATACGATTTCAAAAAAGGCAAGTACACCATTAACGAGGAGAAAGCCGGCAAACTGTTGTTCAAGACAAGGAAACAGGCAAACTGCCGGGAAGCCTTTTTCCGCTTCAACCAAATTCTTAAGCATGTTTATAGTGACATCCAGGAACTGAGAGAAAAGGATCAGGTGAAAAACATCATAGACGACATAGACTTCAGCAAGCTGGAATGTAGGTTTACGGAAGAAGAAGTTAAAGCCTCGGGCATTAAGAATTACGCTGAGGGTATCTTGCCATTGATGGACAAGATGCAGCAAGGCGTCCCGAAAACTTACTGGCTGGCCTTCTACTGCGTATTGCTGGAAAAGAAAATGATAGAAGACAACCTCAATAGATTCTGCAACAATATGAATAAACTATTCGGGGTCAACTTGGATTATAGCGCATTGAACAAAAAGAAAAATGAGGTCGATCCGAACATAGAACGATGGCCCGAATTTAATATAAATGCAGAGAAAAAGAAAAATTTTGGCAGGAATTTTAGTAAGTACATTGATTTTTATAGAGAATATAGGCTTAGTTTGGCTACAAAAGACCTCATATAGTTGGGGGAATTTTCCTAAAAAGCACCATAAAACTATACCATAAAACCCAAAAAGTAATACCATAAATAAAAAAAGTTGCACCACTCGTACCACAAGGTATGGGTGGTGCTTTCGTTTTCTCCCTACCTTTGCACTCGTCAAAGGACAAGACAGCCCGACGCAGTGTCGGAATCTTAATTCCCTTTGTATCTTATATTTATGAGTACTTTTATCATGCGAGTGGTGCAGCAGGGACAAGCCTTCTCCGTGCAGAGCCAGAACGCTGAAGGCGGACAGCTCGCCAAGTGCAACATCGTGCTCCAGGAACTGGGCGGCAAGTACGAAAACCAGTACGTCGCCGTCATGCTCGGCAACCTGGCACAGTGTAAGTTTTAC
>CAVEJY010000181.1:0-10631 GCA_963616155.1 Acutalibacteraceae bacterium | reverse complement strand
CGTGCGGTTGGTCGTGGTGACGGAAGATGACATACTGCGTGTTATCGAGAGCCATTCGATGAAGATAGTTCTTGGCTAATACAATTGCGCATCATTGTAAAGCATTATGGTACAATTTTTTATAACCATATAAAAACTGCAAAGTCACATACCAGCAGCAAATAAGACAATCAACATTATTATTTCTGATGAGTTCTTATTCTTTCCTTTTATAGCTTTTGGTTATTCCATATCAGTATGGCAAGGTTTGTTACTCCGTAGATATAAGATGTCTCTGCATGAATAATTATAACGAAGAATATCGCAAATCTATCAAAAATACAATCTACGTTTCTTCATAGAAAATTGATATAATGGTTATCATATACATTTTTGCAAAACAAACTCCCAATCACCCCAAAAGTGTAGATAAATCCGAGAAATATAGTGTTGTATTAGCAAAAAATCACCAATAACACAAATTTCTTAAGTAAAATATTTGTTTATTAAGATTATTTTTGTATATTTGCACACACAAGTACTTGGTGGCAAAGCCATCTGGCGTGCCACGTGACAACTGGACTTCAAAGGAAGAGCCTGACGCTCGCTTTTCTCTGTACGAATCCGTAACCTCTCATCGGTCTCTTCCAATGCGGTAGAGATATACGTTTTTTATTATCAAACACTCCTAATTGACAACGCATGAGAAAAATTACCCCATTGTTTCTTTTAGGGGTCTCTCTTGGTGTCTCCGCCCAAACACCAGGAGGAGTCAGCGGTAGCGAACTATGGTTCAAGACAGCGCCCTTGACCCAGGACTTGCAAGGCTATTACCATTGGCAGGACTTTTCGGGTGATTCCATACCACTGATGTTGTTGGACAACCGTGGCGTCAAGTCTGAACTTACTCTTCCGAAAAGCTCAGTTCATTACTTTAACTTCAATCCAAGTCTTTGGCTTGCAGACGGATTCCACAGTCTGAGTGCCAAACTTAAGCACAGCAACCTCTCGCAGGCTACCGTCATAGGCGTTTTTGCCCCCGAACTGGCAACCGTCGGCAAGGACATGGTTCTTTATACCCTTGACGGACGCAAGGGTGACGGTACCATTCTCAGCAAGGACAAAGCTGTAAGAGGTGTAGGTGTTGAACCATTGGACTATGGCTCAACATCGGGTGAAGACTTGCTTTACCAGTCGGGCGACTCCCTTTCTGAGGACGACTTCAAAGAGAGTGCGCTGCGCATCGTGTCTTACTTCAAGGTAAGCAATCCTGCGACATCATTATGGGGCGAGAGCTCCAATTCCACCTTATACTTAGGTACCCCTTATACATCTGGCAGTTTCGGCACGGATTTCTCAACTTCGGGCTTCGGCAACAACTCCATTCGGGGATATGCGCCAGAACTCATCGTATTCAGTAGGATGCTGACACCTGACGAGCGCAGAAAGGTGGAGAGCTACTTAGCGGTGAAATATGGCATTACCCTCAAAGGTTCATATCTTGACAGCGAGGGAAACTTGATTTGGGACAGCGAAGAGAACGAAGCCTACCATCACCGTGTAACTGCTGTTGGAAACGATATTGCAGGAAGTCTTTTACAACCGCTTTCCGCTTCCTCGTATGAGGAAAGCCCGACTTTTGCGGCATTGCAGGACAATGACACATATTATGATGCCAATCCTTATAGCCTTTCATCTGCCTCACGTCTGCTCGTCATGGGACGTGAAAGTGGCAATCCGATGCCAGACAAGGGATATACATTTTGGGGCGATGATGATGCAACACTTGCAACTTATACATCTCCGACTGATTCCCTGTGGCACATCATGAAACGTACATGGATGGTCAAGACCAATGTGCCGTCAACACCCGACAGTACAATGACGAGGTGGACTGCACAAGGATTTGAGGTTTCGAGGAATGGCTTTACAGACAATATCATCCAAGAGGAAGCTGCGTCTGGTGCTTATGCCATAACTCCCGCCTTTGTTCAAGGTGATGGCGCATTGGAGTTTACCTGTCCTACAAGTCACCCGACTTTTGATGTTGGTTTTGGCAGCAATGGCGGTAACACCTGCAAGTATGGTTTCCGCATCTCTAATGCTGGGGCTGTTTATCCAATCATCAATGGCACTGTCTCAAATTCATACATTGCCACAGATGTTGACGGCACGGAGATTTCTATCCGCAAGGAGGGCAAAAACATCTATCTGCGTGTTGACGGAATAGGAAGTGCGACAAGAACCATATCACTTTCGGATGCAACTGACACAGATACAAATGTAGGCATTATCCGAACGGAAGGAACAGAAGCCGCCTTGAATCTGACAGGTTTGAGGACTGGAGGCATTGACGATGTCGGCTATATGGCGGAGTTGAGCTATGGACTCACGCCGAACAAGGAACTCTCCGACTATTGCCGCAAGCGTACCGTCATGCTCATCGACCCAAGCGGTGAGGGCGATTTCGACATCAACAGCAATAGCAACATTAGATGTTCCAGGCCTGACATGACGAGAGGCAAGACTATATTCAGGAACATCTTTTGGGATGTTGACGGAAGCGGAAGTGATGTCTTCACATTTGCCTATTATGACGGTATTTCCTTTGATGCCACTCCTACACCTTCAAGTTGCGAGAATGGTGTTCCACGCAATGACGGATATATCGACATCGGAATCAACATCGGTACACCAGTCTATTCCTATGTACTCAGTGTTGACACCGTAGCCGGAAAAGCATCGGGAGAGACCGTTGCAAGCGGCACGTTCCTCGGTGACACGCACAAGATCCGTAACCTTGCGCCGGGTGCTTATACGCTCTCCGTGTCGCAAGGCGGAGGTAATGAGATTTATGCCACGGGCAATGCCCTTTATACCACTTACTCCCACGACTCCAAAACCTATCTGTCAGGTGACATATCATGGACGGTGGCTGATGCCAAGTCCAACTACCGTGTCGGGTTGGAGCCAAGTCTAACGGACGAGATAACCCAATACGGATTTGATGTCAGGGGCGACAAGGCGCACATCATCATCAAGGGCTACACGAGCCTCACCCAATATGTCACCGTCAAGGAAGGCGACGTGCTCAGTGTTTCCGTGGGCAACATGCAAGTCACCTACAAACTGAATGGACAGACCATCCACCACGAATATGTCTGGTCGCTCAGGGCATGGCGGTTCTGCGTAAAGTACGGAAAAGGAGAGACGCACATCAACGGACTCACGGTCAACGGTACTCCAGTGACCTCGTTCACGACGAACGGCAACGTACAGATCGAGACTCCGAAGGCATGCACCTCCTCCATGACCGTGTATGTCGGCAGCGAGTGTGACGACAGTCTGCCCAACGGAACGAAACCTAGGGAAAGCCATGCCGGGGATTCCGGCAAGCAGTCTGACAATGCCTTGAATGCAAGTGAGGACGAGCATTTTACCGTAAACGGCAACAGCTCCACGACAGGACTATACGAAGCAAAACTCACTCAGGACAAGCCTGTTGTTGCCACATTGATGGTATTTGACGTTTCCGGCAAACTGGTAGCTACTTGCCAAATGACAGGCGAATGTGTCAAGCAAGCAGACTTTAAGGTTCCCGCTTCGGGCGTATATGTCGTAAAGGCTATCTCCGAGAATGGAGAGCATACAAGGAAAATCTCAGTAAAATAACGCTTAAGGGAAGATACGCATGAAGAATTATATACAGAAGATGGCGTGGTTGCTGGCTTTGCTAATCACAGCCACCGTGTCCCTTTCGGCAAAGGACGGGGCAGCCGTGAAGAAACTCTTCAAGAAGGGAGTCTCTGACAGTATCTCCGTTGGGGGCAGTAAGTTGGTCGTTCTTCAGAAAGACCTCATTCGGAACAGAAGCCTGTCCGTGAACTCTATCGGAGAGGAGAATGTTCCTGAGCTTGACTTCGCCATGACCAATGTCACGGCAGGAGGACATGGCTATCGTTTCCTCCCTCACGGAACACACTTCACTGGCGAGGGTGCAACCGTCAAGATAAAGTATGACCGCACAAGAATACCAAGCGGTTATACTGAGGACGACATCCGCACCTATTACTACGACCCTACCGAGAAGCATTGGGTTGCATTGGAGCGTGTGCGTGTTGACAAGAAGGAAGAATGTGTCGTTTCCAAGACAACCCACTTCACCGACATGATTAACGGTGTCATACAAGCCCCGGAGTCACCGCAGACGGAGGGCTTTGCACCAACGATGATGAACGACATAAAGGCGGCAGACCCGACGGCGAAGATAAATGTCATTGCGCCTCCAAGCGCGAACAACCGTGGCTCAGCCAACTTGCAGTATCCGTTCGAGATGCCTCCTGCAAGAAACGGTATGCAGCCAAGCCTTGGCTTGCAGTACAGCAGCGAGGGCGGTAGCGGTTGGCTCGGCGAAGGATGGAACGTCAGCGTGCCAAGCATTACGCTTGATACCCGATGGGGTGTGCCTCGTTACGACCTGTCAAAAGAGACGGAGACTTATCTTTTGTCCGGTTCAATGCTCTCCACTATGGATGACAACGGACAGATGGGTGTCGCACACCGTGGCGAGAAGATGAACAGAAAGGCTGACCGCCAGTTCTACACCCGCCAAGGCGGTGATTTCAGCCGTATCATCCGCAAGGGTGACAGTCCTGCCAATTATTATTGGGAAGTTACCGACAAACAAGGTGTCAAGTACATCTATAGTGGTGACGGTGCTGTCGTGAAAGGCAATGTCACCGATGCTTCGGGCAATACCCATGAGGTGATTGCCGAATGGAAACTGAAACGTGTCGAGGAACTCCACGGTGACTATATAGAATATGTGTATGATATCGTGGATGAGGATGTGCGTGGCGGTTTGAAAGCCAAGGCTGCGTATCTGAAGGAGGTTCACGCAGGTAATGCAGGACAGGAACCGCACACCGTTGTACTCTTTGAAGGCAACAAGGTAAAGCAGGTAAAGACCAACAATGCCCGTTATGGATTCCTCGCTTCCTCCAACAAGCTGTTGGAGAAAGTGACTGTAAATTTCCAAGGCGAGACATTGCGCAGCTATGCCTTCGATTACAAGGAAGGTGCATTTCACAAAGAAATGCTCACGGGTGTCAGACAGTTTGACAACAAAGGTAAGGAAGTTGCGTTCCAGAACTTTGACTACTACGATGATGTACAGGCAGACAAGGGCTATGTTCCATTCAAGGATGACTCCGAGAAGTGGAATACGCACGATGATGGACTTGATGCTGGTTTCGTAAATCCGCTGCAAGCTGTCAGCAAGCGTTTCAGCGACAAGCCAACTGCACTTGGTGGAACAACAAGTTCTTCTGTAAGCGGTTCTTTCTATGCTGGTGTTGGACCTTGGGACGGAAGCCAATGGAAAGGCAATACCGTAGGAGGCTCTTATAGTTACTCCAGCGATACAAGTAAGGGACTATCCGCTCTCGTTGACTTGAATGGTGACAGACTTCTTGACAAGGTTTATAAGTCAGGTGGTTCTGTATATTATCGCCCACAGGTCAAGACTGATAATGGGGAGGTTGTATATGGTGAGCCTATCAAGGTAAAGGGCATCAGCAGTTTCTCTACTGTCAAGAGTTCGACCAATACATTCGGTGCGAATGCCGTTGTCGGTTGGAATGTCCTTACTGCCGTTGTTGGAACGGACAAGTCCACGACCAAGACAAAAACCACTCAGTATTTCAGCGACATCAACGGTGACGGTCTTGTTGACCTCGTTTCCAATGGTAAGGTATATTTCAACCACTTGGAGTTTGACGAGGCAGGCAATGCCGTGCCTACATTCACGTTGAGCAGTGCCGACACGCCAAGTCCTATTATATATGGTGGCAAGGTTGACACTTCCGTCATGGAGGTTAGTGAGGACGAGCAGGCTGAAGCCATCAAGAACTCACCGATGGAGGACATCGTGCGTGTATGGCAAGCTCCAAAGGATGGAACAGTCAGCGTGACAGGTCAAGTGAGCCTTGTCATCCCTACTGGTGACTATGACGCTGATGAGTATCAGAAAGCGGACGGTGTGAGGGTTGCCATTCAAAAGGGCGGCAATGAACTTTGGAACAAGACAATCGCAAAGGGTGACGGCAATTCTTATGACGCATCCGTATCTTCTGTTGCCGTCAAGCGAGGTGACAGAATCTATTTCCGTGTACAATCAGGTTCAGAGGAAACAAGCAATGGTTCTTTTGACAAGGTGAATTGGTCACCAACCATTACATATGCTGGTGAGTCTAACACCTTGCCGAATGGTCTTTCTTCAACAGAATATAAACCAGAGGAAGGTGCCATCTATGATGTGAATACCTCTGCCAATGTGGAGAACGGTTCAAGCGTGGAAGTTCACAGTGCTTTCCATAAGCCTGTAACAACCGACGATGTAATTCTTAGCATCATTGGCAGCAATGAAAAGAAGGACAGTGAAGGAAATGACAACCCGAACTATATCGAGAAGACCGTCTTTGCACGTACACTAAAGGCAAACGAGGCTTTTGGTGGCGATTCTCTCAACATCAGTTTGGAGAACACCGAAAAGCTGACCAACTTCAGCTTTGAGATTTCATCGACCTCAAACGTTGATTGGAAGAATATCGGTTGGCAAGCAACTGTTACTTACAAGGACTCTGCCAACATCGAGCAGACTATAGCCGTTCCTGCACATTACAAGACATTTGCAAATGCCTTGGCAGAGGGCAAGCCATACTTGACCACTGCGACTGATACCGTTTTGGTTGTGTCTCCAGTGCTTACCCTTTCTGACAATTCTGTCAACGGCCAAATTACTTTGACCGCCAAGACAGAGAATGCGCTTGTCGGCAAGAAGTCCTTCACTATTGAGAATGGTATCTTGAAAGCCGATACTTTGCGCCTCGCAACTACCGCAGGACAGAACATCTGGTTTGAATACAGCTATCCTGCAACAGTCTCGGATGGGGCTGTTACTTCTGCTTCTGTTTCCATTCATAAAGATGTGGCAGGTCTTGTGACAGAGAGTGTCCATGCTGGCTTCTATGCAGAAAGTGATAATATTGGCTTCGGTATGCTCTACCGTGGTTGGGGAGGTTTTGTCTATAACTCGGCAGAAGGCAGATATGCAAAGCCTATTGACGAGGCATTGCTGAAATTGCCGGAGAACGAGAACGACAAGGTTGACCCTCTCACAATGGCATTCACCCCATTGGGTACAGACCAGACTTCTATGGACAAGTGGGTCGGCCAGCGACAGGACATCTATCTAACCGCAACCGAGGCAAGCACAGCCCGATTGACAGAACAAGATGTACTCCTTACAAATCCTTTGGATAACAATGCGGAGGTAGCAGGACTTGCAGGTGAATACTTGCAGGGTACTGGTGCTGCGGCTGTAAGCCAAGTGGTATCAAGCAAGAGTACCGTTGTACAAGGCGGTGCGCTTGGCATTACCCACAACAATGCAAATGGCAGTTCCAAGACGGAAGTAGCCATGATGGATATGAACGGTGACGGATTCCCTGACATCATCGCTGGTGGTACAATTCAATACACCAACTCACAAGGAGGATTGAGTGGAGAAATCTACAAGGGCATCGGCTCAAACAACTCTGACAATGCTTCTGAGGCATGGGGATATGGTGGCGATCCTGTTGCTTCTGTGTCTGGCATTACAAAACTTATCTCTGGAAGCAAGCCTTCCGCACAGAACCAACAGACTTCATGGTTGGCTCAATTCTCCATTTCTGGAAGTGCGCCAAAGAATACGGATGAAGCCGTAGAGTCATTCATTGACATCAATGGTGATGGACTCCCTGATAAAATTCTTTCCGACAAGAAGGTAAGATTAAATCTTGGCTATGCCTTTACTGAACCAATTGATTGGGAACTTGACCGCATACAGAGCGGTAAGAGTCTTTCATACAATATCGGAGCTGGTGGTGATGTTAGCCAAGGATTTGGTCAAACAAAATACAAAGGCAATCAGATAAACAAGGCTTCTGGAAGTTTCTCTGCAGGTTTTGGTATCGTAACCTCTGAAAGCGAAGAGGAATACAATCTTATCGACATCAACTCAGACGGTCTTCCTGATAAGGTATGGAAGAATGGTGACGGTATTACAGTTGCTCTTAATACTGGTAATGGCTTTGACGAGCCTATCAGTTGGAAGGGTGCGAATGCACTTAGTGAATCAGCATCAACATCCGAATCTGTAAATGCTGCGTTCACTTTGACCATCAACATTCCTGTTATAAGCATCAAGATTTCAACCAACCCTGGTGCCTCTACCTCACACAGCATCAACCGACCAACCTATTCTTTGCAGGATGTGGATGGCGACGGTTATCTTGACATTGTTGAGTCAGAGAAGGAAAGCGAGTTGAAGGTTACACGCTCTGCCATCGGCAGAACCAACATGTTGAAGTCTGTCACCAACTCCTTGGGCGGAACTTTCACATTGGATTATGCCCACACCACTCCAACCTACGGTCTTCCAGGTGGCAAGTGGGTGATGTCTGCATTGACTATTGATGACGGAATCCATGACGATGGTCCAGTCATGACAACTGCCTTTGAGTACAAGGACGGAAAGCGTGACCGCCATGAGCGTGAGTTCCTCGGTTTCGGTGAGGTTATCACCAAGAACCTCGACACGGAGAATGGCAATTCTGTTTACAGACAGGCTGTTGAGAACTACGATGTAGCCAACTACTACACGCAGGGCAATGTTACCGCAACATCTGTTGAGGATGCCAACGGCAACAAGTACACAGAGACAAAGAACCGTTACGACAGCTACTATCTGACTGCCGACGGTGACAAGTACACGTTCGCAAAGCGTGACGTGAACCTTTGGAGCGACCGTGCCTCTGCATTCGTTCCTCTTCGCTATACAGCAAACTTGCAGTATGAGGGAGCGGCAAATGGTGTGGTAACATCCGAGGCATGGAATGAGTATTACCTCAATGGCTATCATGGTGAGTTGAAGTCCTACAAGTACAGTGACAAGGGCAGTCTTGGCGAGGACGGAAACGGCAAGTTCGATTATGCAACTGCTATCAAATATACCGACAATGCAAGCAAGCACATCTTCGGACTTCCTGTTGATGTGACTGTTACAGGCGGTGACGGCTCACTCTATCACCATGTGACGGCGAAGTATAATACCAACTACGCCAACCATATCACGCAGATTACTCAGCAGTTGAATGAGGGCGAGGCGGTAACGGATTACAAGTACGACTCTTACGGCAACATCATCCAGAAGACACTCCCTGCCAACGGCAAGGGACAGCGTATGTGGTACAAGTACCGTTATGAGCCTGAGATGAACATGTATGTTGAGCGCATTGACGATGCGTGGGGCTACCGCAGCGAGCAAGGCAATTTTGACTATCGCTATGGTATAGCCAAGGAGCATCGTGACCTCAATAACTTCTATTATGAGACTGATGTTGACGACCTCGGTCGCATTATTGGCGTGCGTGGTCCTAACGAATTGGCTACTGGTGTGCCTTATGCCATCGCCTTTGAATATCAGCCATTGGCTACTTTCGACGAAAGTGGCATTACCGCCCCTGCATACGCAGTGACCAAGCACTACGACATCCAGCACCCTAACGATGACTTGGAGACCGTTACGTTCGTTGACGGTTTTGGAAGAGCCGTGCAGGTGAAGAAGGATGGTGTTGTGACAAGTGCATCCAAGGGCAACTCTGCCAAAGATGAGAATGTGATGATTGTCAGCGGAAGAAACGTGTATGACGCATTTGGACGTGTGGCAAAGGCTTTCTATCCTACAACGGAAGGAACTGGTTCAAAGTCCACATTCAACAAGTCATTTGACAATGTGTCTCCAACGGTTACTGTCTATGATGTGCTCGACCGTGCTACCTCAGTGACATTGCCGGACAACTCTACGACAACTACGGCATATACGGTTGACAACGACAGTCATGCACTTGTTACAACCGTAACAGACGCACTCCATAATGTGCAGGCTACCCATACCAATGGCAGTGGCAAGACCTTGAAGACCATCCAGAAGAGCGGTCCTGACGGTGAGATTACCACCTCGTTTGAGTATGATGGCATACAGCGTCTTGTCCGTGTTACTGACACGGAGGGCAATGTTACCACCTCTACTTACGACATGGGCGACCGCCGTACTGAGGTGAACCATCCTGCAAGCGGCATCACCAATTTCACTTATGATGCGCTCGGCAATGTGCTGACCAAGCAGACTGCCAACCTTGCAAAGGAAGGCAAGTTCATCACCTACGATTATGACTATCAGCGTCTGACGGGTATCAACTACCCAGACCATCCAGAAAATAATGTGAAGTATTACTATGGTGGTCGCAACGCTTCTCAGAACCGTATCGGTAGATTGATGCTCCGTGAGGACGGAACAGGTGCCATTGAATACTTCTATGGCAAGATGGGCGAAGTGACGAAGACCCGCCGCACGATGATTGTGCCTAATCAGGCAATAGCAACCTATGTGACGCAATGGACTTATGACAGCCACAACCGACTGTTGGAGATGATTTATCCTGATGAGGAGAAAATAACCTATTCTTACAACCTCGGTGGTCAGCTTGAAAAAGTTCATGGCTACAAGTCATACGGCTACGATTATGTAAGCAAGATTGGCTATGACA
>CAVEJY010000180.1:0-13178 GCA_963616155.1 Acutalibacteraceae bacterium | reverse complement strand
TCTATCTGCAGGAGGGCGAGAGGGTGTGTCTGCTGGCCATAGAGAACCTGCTGGCACTGATAGCCTACGCCAAACGGCCGCTCAACGATACGGGCAAGCAGATACCGATGCTCTACCTGCAGGTGCAACTGTGGCAGAGGGAGCTGAGCGGCGTGCTGCGCTATGTACAGAAAGAGCCGGAATTCGTCTGGAGGCACAGTCTGAAGAAGAACGACGACCGCGTAGCTCTGCCCATGTACTTCTGCCGAGAATGTGGCGCAAGCGGCTGGCTGACACGCCGACTGCAGACGGACGACTGCTACTGCACGGACGTGGCGGCTATCAACAAAGCCTTCATGAACCACGAGAAGGAAGTGGTGCTCATGAACATAGAGAACGCCAGCCACAAGCCCGTCGACGAGTATCTGAACGAGACAGCCACCGACGTGGTGCACCATGTAAGTACCAAAGACCTGCGCGAAGCGGACCAGACGGACGAGGGCACGCTCCGCGTGAGAGTGTGCCGACGCACCACATCGACCCGGAACGGCAACCAGAGCTTTGCCACCAACTGCCCCGAGTGCAACAGTGACACCATATGCCAGGTGGGAGGAAGAACCTCCACCCTGTCGAGCGTGGCGGTGAGCCAGGTGCTCTCCAGCGACTTCGACCCTGCCGCGGACAAGGACCGCAAGATACTGGTCTTCACCAACAGCGTGCAGGATGCGGCACACCAGGCCGCCTTCTACGAGGCGAGAACCTTCCGTTTCCTCTTCCGCCAGTCGATGCAGCAATACCTCAACACGATCGACCGGGCGGTAAACGTCACCGAACTGCAGGATGGCTTCAAACGCTACTGGAAAGAACGCCTGACGGAGGAGGACTACTACAACCGCTTCCTGCCCGCAGACCTGGCCACACACATTGACCTGCGCAAAAACTACCGCGAGGGCAACGGATTCATGGAAGCGTTCAAGAGGGAGTTTGACCTGCGGGTGGACTGGGAGATAGTGAGCGAGCTGGGCCTGACGTCGCAGTTGGGCCGCACGCTCGAGAAGACGGGAGCATCAGCCACCTTCTTCAAGAGCGAGGACATACGCAAGGTGTACGAAGGGATGAGGGACTTTCTACAGACGAACAACATGGAGATGGCGGACGACGAAACGAAGTTCTGCCATTACGTCTACGGTGTGCTACAGCGAATGAGGCAGCACGGCGCGGTAGACCATCCCTACCTATATAAATATAGGAACGAGGCGCTGACCCTGTGGGCACTGAACTGGAACCGCGACGGCCGGCACTTCCTGAACAGGGCGTTCGGCGGTGGCATCCGCTTCCCCAAGCTGCTCGGCATTGCCTACCAGGAGCGCAACGCCGACATGCTCGACATGACCGTGCTGAGAAGGGATAAGCCCAACTGGTACAGCAACTACTTCTGGCAGTGCTTCAGCTGGCCAATGGAAAAGAACATGACCCTCTTCAACGACTTCATGCGCACGCTGCTTAGGACCATGGAGGCGGTGGGGCTGGTGAACTGCGCACCGCAGGGCGGCGGCAACTACGCCGTCTGCGCCGACCACATCTGGGTGAGCCGGAGCGTGAAGCACATCAAGTGCTGCAACTGCCAGTCGACCCTCTACGTGGCTCGCCAGGACTACTGGAGCGAGGACACGCCTTGCCTCAACTACCGCTGCCAGGGCAACTACTCGGAAGAGACCAGCCCCGAGCTGAACTACTACCAGCAGGTGTACAACCGCAACCGGTCGCCGCGCGTCTATGCACACGAGCACACGGGACTGCTGGACAGGGAAGACAGGGAGCAGCTGGAGCGCGACTTCAAACTGCACCCCCACTCCAACTCCGTCAACGTGCTGGCCGCTACGTCGACACTGGAGATGGGTATAGACATCGGCGACCTGAACGTGATGGGCAATGCCAACATCGCCCCGAAGCCCAGCAACTTCCTGCAAAGAGTGGGACGCGCCGGACGTAAGGAGGGAGCGGCACTCGTGCTGAACTATGCCCACTCGGGCGAACCGCACGACATGTACTACTTCACCTATCCGAAGGAAATGATGGAAGGCGAAGTGAACACGCCGGGATGCTTCCTGCAGGCCAAGGACATACTGCGTAGGCACTTCCTGGCTTACTGCATAGACACGTGGGTGACGGCAAGCAGGGAGAACAGCATGCCGGAGCCGGACAAGGTAAGGGAGCTGCACCTGACAGAGGACGCCATGTCGTCACCGGCTTTTGTGATGAACAGAATCATCGCCTTCGTCAAGGAAAACAAGAACTCGCTGAAGGCGAACTTTGCCGGGCAGTACGACGGGAAGACGGAGGAGACGCTGGCGCAGTTGGCAGCCACACTGGACGACGAGTCGTTCTACCAGCACATCATCAAGGAGTTTCAGACGCTGGCCGACAGACTCTATGCGCTGGACGACGAGCTGAACGAATACAAAGAGCAGGAAGGCAGACTGCAGCACAACGACCCCGCGAAGGAGACATTGAAAGACCTGATATGGGCGTGCAATAAGCAGAATAACACCATCATGGACGAGAGCGTCATAGCGTACATGACGAACTGCGGACTGCTGCCCAACTATGCCTTCCCGGAAACGGGAGTGAAACTGGAAGCCAGCGTATACTCCACCCGCGAGAAGGAGGACAAGAGGGACAACGTGACCAAACCGAAGGTGATAGAACTGACGAGGGCGGCATCGCAGGGCATCAGGGAGCTGGCACCGGGCAACAAGTTCTGCACACAGAAGTTGCAGCTCGAGGTGAGCGGCATACCTACCTTCGACTGGAAGGACAACCTCGTGACGATGCGCTACTGCTCGAAGTGCGACTGCATAGCGGAAAAAGGCACGGCAGAGTATGCCACGGCAGGCTGCCCCAAGTGCGGCGACCCGTCGTGGGGCATCAACACGCACAGCTACCTTAGGTTTACGAGTGCGCGCAGTGCCATGATGAAGGCAGAGGCCGTGCTGGGCGATGCCAACGAGGAAAGGGTGAAGGAACAGTACGTCGTGAAGAAGCACTTCATGTTTCACCACAACGGCACCGTGTCGGCGTACGCCATGAGGAGTCTGGGCTTCGGCATAGAGTTCTGCAACAACATGGACCTCTACGAGTCGAACTACGGCATGCAGATGCAGACGGGCAGCAAGGTGGAAGTGAACAACGACGGACAGATACCGGAGAACGGCTTCGTGACGTGCCGCTACTGCGGAAAGTCCACGCCGCTGTTGGGCAAACAGACCAAAGAGCACCAGCCGGTGGAACAGCACTACAGGTTCTGCAACCACAAGGAGGCGAACTTCGCCAACGATACGCACGGCAACGTGTTTGAGCGGCTATATCTCTACCGCCACATGCGCACGGAGGCCATCAAGATTCTGCTGCCCATACAGATTATGGACGCGAAGGCGGCGGTGGAAATGTTCAAGGCCGGAATGGAACTGGGCATGAAGGAATACTACCATTCGTCGCCCGAGCACATACGGATGGACTCGTACGCGGAGGTGAACCAGGCAACGGGACAGAAGGACTATTACCTGGTGATGTACGACACCATTCCGGGCGGCACGGGATATCTGGCAAAGCTCTACGACACGGAGCAGTTCTCGAAGATGATACTCCTTGCCTACGAGAAGATAAAGGGCTGCACCTGCCAGCTGGAGGGAAAGGACGGATGCTACCACTGCATCATGACCTACGGAAACCAATACAGCCGCGCTGACTTCAGCCGCGAACAGGCGGAACAGCTCTTCGGAAAACTCGTAGGCGGAGCCAAGTCGTGGGAACATCTGTCGGGCTCCGTAGGCACGATAGCCACAAACGGCGCGGCGGAGGACAGCGAACTGGAACTGAAATTCGTACGTGCCCTACAGACCTTAGCCCACAACAATGGGTGGACGTTCGAGAAGAAGCCCGACGACACTACATATTACTATAGGCTGCACATGGAAGAGGCGGAGACCGACACGGAACTGACCTACCACATCAAGCCGCAGTTTGAGTTGACCGTGGCTTACGGGGTGAGGAAAGTGACGATACCGGACTTCCAGATAATGTGTACCTACGCAAGGATAGACGGTGAGGAAATAGCCGACAGGGCAGGCATCCCGTGGTTTGCCGTGTATCTGGACGGTTATGCCTACCACGCCGCAGATCCCAACATGCGCTTTTATGCCGACCTGGAGAAGCGCGAGGGCATCAGGGAAGCCCAACCGCAGAAGATGGTCTCGTGGACACTGACGTGGGAGGACATACAGCTCTTTGAGCAGGAAAAGGAGGACGAACTGGGACTGAACTCCGTGGCACGACTGGGAGAATTGCTCCGAAATCCGCAATCGGGGGCCATCAAGGAAAGCTGCTTTTGGGCCATCAAGGATGCGGACGACTTCTTAGGGCGCGGCGGCTCGCTATATAGGGGCCGAGTGGCGCAGGACGAGAACTGCTGCGAACAGCTCACAGACGACTCTACGGACGAGGAAGTGGACCGTGCCTATACGAGCGGTATGGCGTATGACCTTGAAATAACGCGGGGACTAAGGCTGGCGGACAAGGACGAGTGGGTTGGCTTCTGGAGAAGGTACAACCTGCTGCAGTTCTTCAACCACTATTCTGCCGAAGAGCAGAGCAGCACAGAGGAGGAAGATCAGACCGACCGCGAGGAGATAAAGATGTTCTATCCGGGCATGGAGGACATCGTGGACCTGCTCCTGGACAACGACATTCCGTTCAGCCATGAGGGAATGTGCGAACTGACCGACGAGGACAACGAGGTTATCGCCTGCGCCGAACTGCTGATAGAGAGTCCGCTGATTGCCATCAGCCCTTGTTCGGAGAACGACAGGAAAGTGTTTGAGGAGAAAGGTTACAAGGTAATCACCAAAGAAGAGTTCAACATTGAAATGACAACGAAATAAAAAGATAGACACTATGAGACTGTTTTTTTCAGATACTTGTTTTGACGCTATCCTGAAACTTCCGAAGAAGATACAGGACAAGGTGGTGGCGTTCCAGCGTAAGTTCCGGGAGAACAATACGACGAACGGGATTCACCTCGAACCCATTGCGCAGTTTAGGGATTCGTCGCTACGTACGGCAAGGATAGACGACAACTACCGGGCCGTGGTGGGCGTGCTTGACGGCGACAACTACTGGCTGCTCTATGTGGCCGACCACGAGAAGGCCTACCGCTGGGGCATCAACAAACGTTTCGCATGGAACGAGAACACGCACGCCTGCCAGATTATAACCGTGGAGGAAACGACGGAGGAAGTGACGGTGACGACGGACACAGCTGCAGCATCTGAAGCCTTCTTTGCGGATGTGCCGCAGGAGAAGCTGCTCAAGATTGGTGTGCCGCAGGAGGCTATTGGCAAGGTGACGGCAATACAAACTTTGGATGACCTTGATGCGCTGGAGGCGGTGCTGCCGGAAGATGCTTACGAGAATATCTTCAACATCATGGACGGTGAGAGCATCGACAACATCATCGCCGACATAGAGGAGGGACAGGCGCACGGCGACACGGACAAACTGCTCAGCGACAACAACAAGCGACGCTTCGTGGAACTGACCGACGACGATGCGCTGCAGCGTATCATAGAGCAGGGCATGGACAAGTGGCAGATATTCCTGCACCCGTCGCAGAGGAAACTGGTGTACGCCGACTATAAGGGTACGATGAAGGTGAGCGGCGGTGCTGGTACGGGCAAGACGATTGCTGCCATCCACCGTCTGAAACACCTGTGCGAGGCTCCCGGTGCCAACGTGCTCTTTACGACCTATACACGCACGCTGAGCGAGAACCTTGCCGAATCGATAGAGAAGCTGGGCATTGCCAAGCAGAAGTACACGCTGAAGAACATCGACCGCGTGCTGCTGGAAACGGCAGAGAAATATAAGGTGAAGGAGGGCTACAAGGTGCTCGACTACAGCGGCGACGAGGAGTCGCTGAAGCTATGGCGCGAGGTGCTGGAGACAGAGGTAACGGAATTTGATGAGCAGTTCCTCTACGACGAATACATCGACGTTATCGTCTACTTTGGCAACAAGGATGCCAAGCAGTATATGCTGCAAAACCGTGTAGGGCGCACTAAGGCTCTGAGCCGCAAACAGCGTATGGAGATTTGGAAGCTCGTGGAGAAATACGTTGCGCTGAAACAACAGAGGAAGCTCGTAGACCGTCTGGAACTGTTCAACGAGACGACAAACTTCCTGACCGCAAACGCCATTCATCCCTATACGAATGTGATAGCCGACGAGTTTCAAGATTTCTCCAACCCAGAGCTGAAGTTCCTGCGCTCGCTGGTGGCAGAGGGACGCAATGACCTGTTCCTTACCGGCGACCCGATACAGCGAATATATACGGGTAGAAAAATAAACTTCAGTGCCGCCGGCATCAACGTGCGCGGCGTGAGAAGCAGACAGCTGAAGATAAACTACCGCACTACCGAACCCATCAAGCGTGTGGCGGTGAGCGTGGTGAAGGGCACGGACTATGACGACATGGACGGCGGAAAGGAAAAGATGAACGGTTACATATCGCTCATTCATGAGGGGGAGAAACCCAAGTACCGCATAGTGGACGACGCCAATGCGGATGTGGAACAGGTGATGGAGTGGATCAAGGAATGCCGGGACTCCGGCATCAAGTTGTCCGAAATCTGCATTGCCGCCCCGAGCATGAACCTGCTGAAGGACATACAGAGCCGCCTGCACCACGACGGGACTGACTACCGGATACTCAAGGGCGCGCAGAAGCAAGGCTCGGCAAACGGCATTAACCTCTGCACGCTGCATTCGCTGAAGGGTCTGGAGTTCCGCGTGGTCATGCTGACGGGCATCAATGAGCGCAACATGCCGTCGAAGGCTGTTGCCGGCTACCCGTTCTCCGGCATGGACAAAGTGGGGCAAAAAGAATACCTCTCCTCCAAACGCTCGCTACTATACGTAGCCATAACCCGCGCCAGACAGCTGGTGTATATGGTAGGCGTAGGAGAAGAGACAGGATTGGTGAACAAACATATAACACAAATCATATAGACATGGAAAAGAAAAAGAGAATGTTGAGTTTGAGAGTAGGGTTACCTATACTTTTTTCGCTCCTCATGGGCGCAAAGGCGAAGGCACAGGTCAACGCACAACTGTTCTACGACTTCGGCTCCGACCGCAAGTTCGTGACACTGACCCTGGAGATGTTCAAGGCAGACAAATGGGGCAGCACCTATTTCTTCGTAGACCACGACTTCAACTACGACAAGCACGAGGAGGGTTCCAACCTGGCACCCGGCGGTACCTACACCGAGATTTCCCGTGCCCTGAACTTCTGGAAGAACACCCCCGTGAAGGACCTCAGCCTGCATGTGGAATACAACGGCGGCATCACCAAGAGCTATCCCATCAACAACGCCTGGCTCTTCGGTGCGGAATATTTTTTCCACGACCAGACTTTCAAGAACACGCTCACGCTGGAGGCACTCTACAAGACCATCCAGAAGAAAGACAGCAACGTGCCGATGCAGTTCACCGCCGTATGGACGTGCAAGGACATCTTCGGACTGCAAGGTCTCACCTTCGACGGGTTCGCCGACTTCTGGTGGGAGACCCACGGCGTAGACTACCAGGCAGACGGCACCTCCACCACCAGGCACACCGTCTTCATCACCGAGCCCCAGCTCTGGTACAACGTGGGCAGACACCTGGGATGCGACAACCTGAACGTGGGCACAGAGATAGAACTGAGCAACAATTTCGGATCCACGGGAGGTTTCAAGTGCCGCCCATGTCTGGGTGTAAAATGGGAATTCTAACAGGAATCAGGCAAAAATCCAATATATTTTGACGGAAAATCCACCCTGATTGGAGTGCTTTTGTGTACCTTTGCAATCGCTAAGAACTGGAATTATCAACAAGCACATGACAAATGTCAACGTGTGGAATTACAAACCTAAAAATAAAATAACATCAATGAGAAAAACAAAGTTTTTTGCAGCTGCATTGATGGCGATGGTCTCTCTCGGTGCCTTCGCCCAGCATCAGTTCACCGTGCAGGCCAACAAGCCAGGAGTGGAAATCCAACCTACCATGTATGGAATCTTCTTCGAGGACATCAACTTCGGAGCCGATGGCGGTCTCTACGCAGAGATGGTGGAGAACCGTTCCTTCGAGTTCCCCCAGCGCCTGATGGGATGGAGCACCTTCGGCAACGTGACCGTCAGCGACGTGAAGCCGGCCTTCAAGAACAATCCACACTATGTGACCCTTGAGAGCGCAGGAGCCCGCGAGAAGCAGACAGGTATCGAGAACCGCGGCTACTTCGGTATGGGTCTGAAGAAAGACATGAAGTACGACTTCTCCGTATATGCCCGCCTTCACCTCGTGGACGGCAAGCAGGGCAAAATCCGCGTGGAGCTGGTCAACTCCAAGAACGACGTCATCGCCAAGCAGACCATCGACATCACCACCAACAAGTGGCAGAAGCACACCGCCACGCTCACCTCTCCCGAGACCGATGCCAAGGGATTGCTGCGCGTATATATCGAGAAAGGTTCGGAGAGCGTTGACCTCGACCACGTCTCCCTCTTCCCCGAGGACAACTGGAACGGTCTCCGTGCCGACCTCGTGCAGGACCTGGCAGACCTGAAGCCCGGCGTGTTCCGCTTCCCCGGCGGCTGTATCGTGGAAGGTACCGACCTCGACACACGCTATGAGTGGAAGAACTCCGTGGGTGCACCCGAGAACCGTCCCCTGAACGAGAACCGCTGGAGAGACACCTTCCCCCACCGTCTGTTCCCCAACTACTATCAGTCACTCGGACTGGGCTTCTATGAGTACTTCCTCCTGTCAGAGAAGATTGGCGCAGAGCCATTGCCCATCCTTTCCGTGGGATTGGCTTGCCAGTACCAGAACGACGACAAAGACCCCAACGCTCATGTGGCAGTGAAGGATCTCCAGAGCTATATCGACGATGCCCTCGACCTCATCGAGTTCGCCAACGGTCCCGTCACCTCCAAGTGGGGCAAGTTGCGTGCCGACATGGGCCACCCGGAGCCTTTCAACCTGAAGCAGATCGGTATCGGCAACGAGCAGTGGGGCGAGCTTTATCCCGAGCGTCTACAGAAATTCATGGAGCAGATCCGTGCCAAGTATCCCAAGATCAAGATCTGCGGTTCGTCAGGCCCTTCTGCCGACGGCAAGGACTTCGACTACGGCTGGGAGCAGATGCGCAAGCTGAAGACCGACCTCGTGGACGAGCACTACTACAAGAGCCCCGAATGGTTCCGCAGCAACGCCGGCCGCTACGACGGTTATGACCGCAAGGGACCCAAGGTGTTTGCCGGCGAGTATGCCGCCCATGCCGAGAACGACCCCAACTCCTGGGAGGCAGCCCTCTCCGAGGCAGCGTTCATGACAGGTCTGGAGCGCAATGCCGACGTGGTATACCAGGCCACCTATGCCCCACTCTTCGCTCATGTAGAGGGATGGCAGTGGCGTCCTGACCTCATCTGGTTCGACAACCTCTCCTCCGTCCGCTCCGCCAACTACTATGTGCAGCAGCTCTACGGTCTGAACAAGGGCACCAACGTACTCTCTCTGACCGAGAACGGCAAGGCAGTGAAGGGCGAGGACGGACTGTACGCCTCCGCTTGCTACGACAAGAACACCAAGAGCTACATCGTGAAGATTGCCAACACCTCGAAGGAGGCAAAGGACATCAACGTGACCTTCAACGGAGTGAAGAGCCTGAAGGCCGGCAAGGTGACCGTTCTCCATGCCGACGACATACAGGCAGAGAACAAGATCGACAACAAGAACGTCATCGTTCCTGTCGTTTCCGATGCCCAGGCACAGGGCAATGTGCTGAGCGTAAAGATGAAGCCCAACAGCTTCGTGGTTTACCGATTCTAAGGAAAACGGAAATATTGAAAGATTCCATCTTGACCAGCGCGCCCTCCCTTCGGGGGCGCGCTAACATTTAGAAAGCAAAATCCATGAAATCATAAAGATTTATCAGAAAAACCAGAACCTTTTGAAAAAACACGCCCCATTCTTTTGCCAAGCCAAGGAAAAGCCGTAATTTTGCCGCATCATTGCAGTAATATTACAAATCCATCAAGTATTCATGACGAAATTCAGACTATCCAAGCTATCGTTTACGGGGCAGATATTCCTTGCCCTCATCCTGTCCATCATCGCTGGTTGCCTGATGCAAGGCATCCCTGAGGTTGCCAATGGCTACATCAAGCCCTTCGGTGTCATCTTCCTCAACCTCCTCAAGTTTATCGTGGTACCCTTGGTGATGCTCTCCATCATCGCCGGCATCATCTCCATGGAAGACATCTCCAAGGTGGGCAAGCTCGGCATCCGTGCCCTCGTCTACTTCACGTTCACCACCATCGCCGCCGTGTCACTGAGTCTCGTGGTATCCACCTTCCTGAAGGGCTACTTCCCCCTCATCAAGCTGCCGGCTCCGGAGAAGGGAATCGAGGTACACTCCTTCACCTTCATGGACCAGATAGTGAATATGTTCCCCAGCAACGCCGTGCTGCCCTTCAGCGAGGCGAACATGATGCAGGTCATCGTCATCACCCTCTTCGTGGGTTTCGCCATCGTACATGTGGGCGAGAAGGCGAAGCCAGCCAAGGAGATTCTACTGAGCTTCAACGAGATCGTGCAGAAGATATTGGGTTATATCCTGAGTCTGGCTCCCATCGGCGTATTCTGTATGCTCACCCCCGTGGTGGCAGTCAACGGTCCGCAGGTGGTAGGTTCCTATGCCTCCCTCATCGGTGCCGACTACCTCTGTTTCCTTGCCCACGCCCTCATCGTCTACTTCCCCTGCGTCTACTTCCTGGGCGGCATCAGTCCCGTCACCTTCTTCCAGAAGATGACCCCCGCCATGATGTTTGCCTTCTCCAGCGCATCGAGCGTCGCCACCATCCCCTACAATGTGGAGTGTACCCGAAAGATGGGCGTGAGAAAGGAAATCAGTGACTTCGTGTTGCCCTTGGGAGCCACCATCAACATGGACGGCACCGCCATCTATCTGGGTGTGACGAGCGTATTCATCGCCACCTGCTGCGGCATGGACCTCACGATGCAGCAGTACATCGCCATCGCCCTTTCCGCCACCATTGCCTCCATCGGCGTGCCGGGTGTACCGGGCGGTGCCCTGGCACTGATGGCCATGGTGTTCGCTTCGGCAGGCATCCCCATCGAGGGTGTGGCAGTGGCGGCCGGCGTAGACCGTCTCGTGGACATGGGCCGCACCACCATGTCGATTACGGGCGACGCCTCCTGCGCCGTCTTCCTGCAGCGTTTCAGCAAGGGAATATTCAAGGATTAAGATTCACCTAAATAAACATAAAAGTACAAAGGAAATATGGACTATAATATGATTGGCACCGCCTGGTCGTTGCTGCCCCCTATCGTTGCCATCGGACTGGCACTGAAGACCAAGGAGGTGTACTCCTCACTTTTCATCGGTATCGTACTGGGTGCCGTGCAATACTGCGTCTCGACGGGAACGGGACTCGACGGATTCCTCATCCATCTCACCAACCACACCGTGGGCACTGGCGAAGACGCCAAGGGCTACGGCATGATACACTGCCTCTCCGACCCCTGGAACGTGGGCATCCTCATGTTCTTAGTGATACTGGGCAGCATGGTGTCGCTGATGAACAAGGCTGGCGGTTCGGCGGCTTTCGGCCGTTGGGCAAGCAAGCACGTGAAAAGCAAGATGGGCGTGCAGTTCGCCACCGTCCTGCTGGGAATCCTGATATTCATCGACGACTACTTCAACTGTCTCACCGTCGGTTCGGTGATGCGTCCCATCGCTGCACGCAACGGTGTGACGAAAGAGAAACTTGCCTATCTAATCGACTCCACGGCAGCCCCCATCTGCATCATCTCCCCCATCTCCAGTTGGGCGGCGGCAGTGTCGGGCTTTGTGTCGGGAGGCGAGAACGGACTGGCACTCTTCTGCAAGGCGATACCCTTCAATTTCTATGCCTTCTTCACCATCATCTTCATGTTCGGAGTGGTATGGTTCGGATTCGACTTCAAGGCAATGAGCAAGTATGACATCAGGCTGAAGGAATGGCTTGAGCGCACCAACGGCGGGAAGCTCGACGAAGTGAGCGGCGCCAAGCTCCAAGTTGTGGAGCATGGTGTGGGAGCCCCCCAGGAGAAGACGGAGAAAAACCGGGGCACGGTAAGCGACCTGGTGGTCCCCATCCTGCTCCTCATCATCTTCTGCATGGCAGGCATGGTGTATTCCGGCGGATTCTTCGACTCCACCAACGCCAACTACCACGATTTCGTGGATGCCTTTGCAGCCAGCAATGCCTCGGTGGGTCTGGTCATCGGATCACTCGCCTCGCTGATAGTCACCGTCATGATGTTCACCATCCGCAAGACCTTGCCTTTCGACGAGGCAATGAGCAGTCTCATCAAGGGTTTCGAGGCAATGGTTCCCGCCATCCTCATCCTGACCCTCGCCTGGACATTGAAGAGCATGACCGACTCCCTCGGTGCCGCAGAATATGTATCGGGCGTAGTGGCAGGCAGTGCCTCGGAGCTGCAGCAACTGCTCCCCGCCATCATCTTCATCGTGGCAGCCCTGCTCGCCTTTGCCACAGGCACCAGTTGGGGCACCTTCGGCATTCTGATTCCCATCTGCATCGCCGTATTCGCCGATACTGACCCCTTGCGTATCATCTCCATCTCCGCCTGTATGGCAGGAGCCGTCTGCGGCGACCACATCTCCCCCATCAGCGACACCACCATCATGGCGAGTGCCGGAGCCGAGTGCAAGCACGTTCATCATGTGTCATCGCAGATGCCCTATGCCCTGACCGTCGCCACCGTCTCCTGTCTCACCTTCGTGGTGGCAGGATTCACCAAGGACTTGGGCTTTGTGGCAAGTGCGGTCATCTCCTGGGTCGTGGGAGTGGGATTACTCTTTGGCGTTTTGATGTTCCTGAAGAGGAATCACAGGCGTGAGGAGTGAGAAGAAAGACGGAATATTGCTTTTTGCAAACCTGAACAAGAGGAAAAGTTTTCTTGTCAATGAGTTTCCTTTATATAATAAGGAGAAAAGACGTTTTTGAAAACTCCTCTTTCCATAGCGGTTTTAAATTGAAGTTTTTTGAAAAATAATCGTCTTTTTTCTT
>CAVEJY010000179.1:0-32130 GCA_963616155.1 Acutalibacteraceae bacterium | reverse complement strand
TCATAAGGTATGTTTCAATTACTATCGTTTAATTGTTAGGTTCTGCCCTTCATGCGGCACTATCGATTACCGCACTACTATGGCTTCGGCTGACTTCTTACGGCAAGCTTTACTCCGTAACTTTCGTATAAAAAAAACTATTCGTCACGTCCGTAAGACCTCCTCGGATAAGAGCACTATCTTTCCATCTTATACCTACTCCATTTACACCAACCATTCCGAATAGCTATTGGACTTTGATTTGTGATGCAATCTCATCCATGGTCAAATGCCTTGTATGAAGTTTCTGTTCGTTAGGTCAGATGTTTGCCGCCGACTTCCTTCAGATTTCACCTCACGATGAACACCCTTGCCTTTGGCTATGTAATTCCCGCTATTAGGGCTTACTCGGGACTTGCACCCGTTAGATAATGCTCATGCCGAGCGTACATCGATAAAAAAAGCTAATGCCCTTGCGAGGACATTAGCTTTTTTTATTGCCTAACAATTTCTTGTTGACCTTAAACCTGTCGAATCCCAGTCCATAGACACCGATTACGGCACTCTGGCTCACGAAAGCGGTAGGGTCAATCTCGTCTATCAGTCTGAATATCTTCTGACTCTCACGCTGACGTGCCAGGACGAAGAGCATGTGTACGTCCTTACCACTGTAACAGCCATGACCGTCGAGCATCGTACATCCTCTGTCGGCAGCTGTATTGATGGCAGCACTGAGTTCCTTGTACTTGTCGGTGATGATGAAGAACTGCACCGAGCGACGGAGCCTGTTAATCACATTGTCGACACAGACCGACTGCACGAACAGGTACATATAACCATAGATAACCGTCTCCCAGTTTCTCAACACCAGGTACGAGCTGGCGATGATGAACAGGTCACAGAGGAGGATGACGTGGCCCAGGGAGATGTTGTAGTACTTGTTCACCATCGCCGCCACCGTATCAGAACCTCCCGTGGAGGCATTGCACGAGAGTCCAAGACCTGCGGACGCTCCCATGAAGAAGCCGCCGATGACGGTCGCCATGAACGGCTGGTCGTGCAAGAGCATGATATTGCCGCCAGTCCAACTCTCGATGCACCTCGTGTACAAGGAGAAGAGGGAAACGGCATAGATGGTCTTCACGCAGAACTTCCAGCCCAACACACGAAAGGCGAAAAGGAGCAGGAAGACGTTGATGCCCATATAGGACACCGACACCGGTATTCCCAAGCCCCAGTAGAGGATGGAAGCCACACCGCCCACGCCACCCATCGTGATGTGGTTGGGCAACAGGAACACGTTCAGTCCCACACTGCCCATGAGCATGGCCAGGGCAATGAGGACGTAATCTCTAATCTCGTGGATTTTACTTTTTCTCGTCATAGTCTTTATCTATTTTCGGAGTGCAAAGTTAAGACTATTCGGCAAAAAAAACGAATAAAGATAACCTTTTTTCTGTATTTTCCTTAAAGTCTGTATATTTTCGCCATAAAAAGGCAAAAATATTGGCAAACCATGCGATATTCAAAAAAATAATTATACTTTTGCAAAGGAATAATATCTAAGTTCTATTTATTATGATGGCAGAATACAACAAGAAGATTCAAGACTGGAAACAGTTAGCGGGCGGACTCAAGTACACCTGGCTTGTCGACTACCCCGCCTACAGCGCCTTCGGCACCTATGAACTGTCGAGCGAGGATTGGGAGAAACGCGACCTGATCGCCAATTTCAAGGGCAACTCCGAGCTTACCACGGAGATTGACCACCAAAAGGCAGTGGACAAAGCCATTGCCATGGCCTCACAATTCATCAAGGAAACTTTCGGTGACAAGGCGAAGGACATTACCTTAGTGTGCGTACCTGCCAGAATGGAATTCAACACCCGGCACCGCTTCGAGCGTTTCAGCCAGGAGGTATGCGCCCAGACAGGCATGGAGAATGCCTACGGCCGCATCACAGAGGATTTCGTCAAGGGGAAAGACGTAGTACTCTTCGACGACATCATCTCCTCGGGTGGCTCCATCAGCAAGTTCGCCGACCACATCAAGTCGCTTGGAGCCAACATCATCGGTGCCATCGCCTTGGGCAAGACCATCTCCGACGGCTACAACCGGGGAAAAGAATAAGATTTACAAGAGAAACGATGAGATTTCGTAAGTACCATGTTTACGCCCCGTAAGTATCATAGTTAGACATCCTATCTATTATAGTTACGGGGCGTAAACATGGTACTTACGTTTTCCTCCCATCTTGCGCCCAGATACACTGCACCTAAAAGTCCTTTCCGAACCCCTTGGCAAGACCTCCCTCGCTCGTCTCCTTGTAGAGGGAAGGCAAGTCGTGACCCGTCTGCCGCATCACCTCCACCACACGGTCGAAGGATACACTGTGATGCCCATCCGAGAAGGAGGCATAGAGATCGGCATCCAAGGCGCGGGCAGCGGCAAAGGCATTGCGCTCGATGCAAGGAATCTGCACCAGTCCGCACACGGGATCACACGTCATACCCAAGTGATGCTCCAGTCCCATCTCGGCGGCATACTCTATCTGCGCCGGACTGCCGCCGAAGAGCTGGCAGGCAGCCGCTGAAGCCATGGCGCACGCCACGCCCACCTCACCCTGGCACCCCACGTCGGCACCACTGATGGAAGCATTCTTCTTCACGACATTGCCCACCAATCCCGCCGTGGCAAGAGCCCTCAGGATGCGCTGTTCGCTCATCTCATGGGCGGTGTGCAGATGGTACAACACTGCCGGCAAGACACCACAGGCTCCACAGGTAGGAGCTGTCACGATGATGCCGCCCGAGGCATTCTCCTCGCTCACGGCAAGGGCATAGGAATAGACCAGTCCGCGGCTCTGGAGCGATGCCCGGAACCCCTTCGCCTTCGTATAGTAGTTGGCGGCCTTGCGGGGCAGCTTCAACGGCCCGGGCAATACGCCCTCCTTGTCGAGTCCGTTCCTGACCGCCTGCTTCATCGTCTGCCAGATGGTCTTCAGAAAGGCCCAGATGTCTTCATCCTCGCATCTCTCCACATACTCCCAGTAAGAGCAACCCGTGTCGTAGCACCACTGCTTGATGTCGCCCAGCTTGTCGAGGTCATATACTTCCTTGGCTCCCAGCTCACCATGCCCGTCTTCATTGCCCTCCGACAAGGCACCGCCGCCGACGCTGTACACTGTCCATTCGCCAAGGACCTTGCCCTCAGAGTCCTTGCCCACGAATTTCATTCCATTGGGATGGAAAGGAAGAAACACCTGCGGCTCCCAAATAATCCCCACGTCGCAATGGGGCTGCAACACCTCCTCGATGGCGACATCAGTCATGTGTCCCTTGCCCGTCGCGGCAAGGCTGCCATAAAGAGTCACCTCGCAGGAAGCGATGCCGGGACAACGCTCCAGGAAAAGCCTTGCGGCACGCTGGGGGGCCATCGTATGGCTGCTCGACGGGCCCTTACCTATCCTATATATTTCCTTCAATGATTTCATAGTTATATATTTTTGTATCTATTTCCTTATTTTATACTCTATTTTGTTATTGATTGCAAAGATAATGATTTTAATCTAAAATAATGAGCATTTCTCGTTCTTTCTTTGTATTTTTGCCGAAAATTGAGAATAAAGAAAATATTTTTGCCGATATGACAGACATTATACACCAGACCAAGCGAACAGTGAGAATCCTGTGTTCCATCCTGCTCCTTTCCGGCAGCTTGCCGGCAAGCGCACAACAAGTACGCTTCGGACCGCTGCACAGTGCAGACAGCCCGAGGGAAGACTGGCTGTTGCCCGGCGACACCGTGGTACAGGCTGGCAAGAAGATGATATACAGCGGAAAACCTGTCAAGAGCCAAAGCCTTGACAGCCAAGAGGAGAAACAAGACGGCCTTCATGTGTCCGTGGGGCTCTCCGCCTTTGCCACCTTCGGGAAGAATGTGCCCCATCACGGCGGCTTCACCCAGACCATCGACGCCGACTACCTGACACCGCTCACCAAGGACGGCAAACTGTGGCTCAAGGTAGGCGGATACCTCAACAACATGAACTGGGGTGGCGACAACTACCGCGACCTCGGGCTCTATGCCATCATGGGCTACAAGTTCAACGAACACTGGGAAGCATACGTCTACGGACAGCTAAGCGTGGCAAACAACTACAACACCCTTTACGGTCGCTACATGGGATATGGCTACGGGATGTACGGAATGCGCCCTTACGGAATGTACCCCGGCGCATGGGGATATGGAAGCACCCTGCCCGGAGGATACGGAATGGGGATGCCCAGTGCCAACGTGTTAGGGGCGGGCGTACAATACAATGTCAACAAGAACTTCCACATCAGGCTGAACGTGGAAGGAGTATGGTACAACAACAAGACGCCCTACTACTTCGACAGATACAATTATCCCGTGCCTCCACTCTCGAAGACACGGGAATAAGCAAAATCTACTCCGAAAGAATCTGGACGATTCGCTCTGCCGACCGTCCATCCCATCGGTCGGGGATGCCTGCGGACTTCCACTTACCGTATAGAAGGCGTTGCAGCATCTCCGCCAGCTGGTCGGCATCCTCGCCCACCAGTTCGTTCGTACCTACCTTCACGGTCTCGATATGTTCCGTGTAGCTGTTGAGCGTGATGCAAGGCACCCCGTTGAAGGTAGCCTCCTCAGCCACATTGCCCGAGTCGGTGATGATGCCCTTGGCGTGGGCTGTGAGGTAACAGAAATCAAGATACCCCTGTGGTTCCACCAAGGCGATACCCGTGTGGAGAGCCTCCACTTCTTCCTTTGCCTTTCCCCTCAGCGGGGCTATTACGGGCACACCATGAGCCTCCTTGTCGACGGCACTCGTCAAGCGGGCAAGTTCCTCACGATTGTCGATGATGGCTTTCCTGTTAATCGTCAACACCAGATACTCTCCCTCTTTCAGTCCCATCGTGTCCATTAGGGCAGGTCGCTTGAAACGGTCTTTCAGGAATCGGATATTGTCTATCAGCACATTGCCCACCATATAGACCTTGGAGAGTTCCGCTCCCTCCTTGTTGGCGATACTGTTGTTGGAGATGCCTGCCGTAAAGAGGATGTCCGACAAGCCATCGATGACCAGCCTGTTGATTTCCTTCGGCATCGTGATGTCAAAGCTACGGGTGCCGGCAGCGATATGCGCCAGAGTGATGCCCTGCTTCTTGGTGACAATGGAAGCCGCCATCGTCGAAGCCAGGTCATCCACCACTATCACCACGTCCGTGGGATGCTGCTGCAGATAACGTTCAAACTTGGACATCACCTGTCCCGTCAACTCGTTCAGGTTCTCGCAGTCCACACCCAGATATACGTCGGGTTTGCCGATTCCAAGGTCTTCGAAGAGGGAACTCTCCAAGGTTTCGTCATCCTCCCTGCCCGCAAACACTAATTCGCAGTCGATTTCCCTTCCTTGCCCTTGGGCTTGCTTGATGGCGCGGATTACCGGTGCCACCTTGATGAAGTTGGGCCTGGCACCTGCCATGATACAGATTTTTCTTACCATATTTTATACTTTTTATTTATGCTAAAAAATGAATACTCCTTACCGATGGCACAAAGGTACAAAATTTATTTGTCAGCAAGCAAGAAAACAGCGGAAAAGTTGCACTCCGGGCAAAATAAAAGGCCACCTTCCCAGGCAGCCTATTACAATTATACAAAAACATTATGAATTATTTATTATTAGCGAACAAGATTTCTATCTAAAAGTTTCAACACGTTTCCGCTATTGGGCATTTGCGCAAGTGCGGCATTTCCTTTCGCAGTAACGCTCGCACTGGGCGCAAATATCATAACCGAGCATCGCACCCAGGATGAAGTCCTCTTCGGGCGAGAGTTGGTTCAAGGGTTTTGTCACCATCAGCCGGATGGCATCCAGACACTCACGCTTGCCAAAGAACAAGTTGAGACGTTCATTGCCCACAGGCTGGACAATATAGTTGATGTTCTGATGCTCCAGGCGAGTTATGGCAAAAGACTCATATTTCTTGTTGAAGGTGAAGAGCACCATACGGCGCACGCCCTTCTTGTATTCGTAAATATGGTTCATCAGAACTTTCATGTCCACAGGCATCACGGCTTTCTGTTGCATAGGCTTAGAGTGATGGCTTGATGTTTTCTATCCAGGAATTGACACGCTCCTCAGTCTTGTCATCCTCGTTCACGTCGTCAAGAGCCAAACCTACGAACTTACCGTCTACCACAGCCTCACTGTCATCGAACGTATAACCGTCTGTAGATACACCCTCAAGCACTGTGGCTCCAGCCTCAACGGCAGCATCGTAAAGCTCCTTCATGCCACCGCAGAATGTGTCGGGGTAAGACTCAGCGTCACCACAACCGAAGAGAGCCACCGTCTTGCCGGCAAGCCCCACGCTCTTCAAGGTCTTGACACCATCATACCAGTCGTCCTGCATCTCACCAGCACCCCATGTGGAGGTTCCGAGGATGAGATTGTCATGACCGCTCACCGTAGCATCATCAATGTTAGCCACGTCTACTGCCTCAACGCCCAACTGGCTGGCAATGTTCTCTGCAATGCCCTGGCAAGTGCTTGTAGAAGAACCGTAAATTACAATTGTCGATTTCATTTCCTATATATACATTTAGTTACACTTTTCTTTTTTCGGTTGCAAAGATACAATGATTTCCCGAATGCTGCAATACCTAAAAATGAGGGTTTCGGGCAAATACCTAAAAATAGTGATACCCTTCAGAGCCCAATCCATCCTCTTTGTATAATATAAGGCAAGAACATCTTAACCTGGACATATACTGCATGAAAAAGGCTGCAAATCAGCGATCGCCGATTTACAGCCTTTTCAAATTATCTCTCTCTTATAAATGTCTATCCTAACACAGAGGCTTATTTCAAGCCACGGTTTGCCAAAGTGGCGTTCAGCAACATCACATACTTACGGTACTGACCGGAAGACAGAATGGTGTGCATATACTTCAAGTCCTTCACGATGGCCTTGTCCATCATAGGTTTGCGCTCCTCGCTGGGGGCAATTGCCGCATTCATCATCTCTGCGGTAAAGTTCTTGTGTACGTCTGCTACAGCCTCTGTCTGATCGACGTTCAAACTCAAAGCATCTGAGAGGCTGTTCATGTTCACGTTCATGTTGTAAGCAGCTGTGGCTGTTGTTGCACTTGCATTCTCGTCTGCTGCAAAAGTAGTAGTTGTCATACTCAACAAAGCTACTGCCAAAATCATTACCTTCTTCATAATCTTTTTACCTTTCTTTTCTTTTTGAGCATTTTACTGCTCATGTGTTATACATTATCCTTTATTTGTTTTTGACGCTGCAAAGGTAAGGACTTTTCCCTGTGTACGCAAACAATCCGGCAGAAAAATCACTCAAAGCCCTTCTTTTTTGACATATATCAACCAAATCTACCAAATACCCAATACAAAACGTTACACTTATTACATTTTTATTCTCATTTTGTAAGACAAACGTAACATCCCGCTATCTTTGCAAAAAATCCTCGTTTTCCTTCGCCATCTCAATTATTTGTCGTACCTTTGCATCCAAAAATAATTAAAAGGAATAGAAATGGAACAGAACAACAAGTACATTAGCGTGTCTTACGCACTGTATGACACCACAGAAGGCAAGTCAGAACTGGTTGAGCAGACCACCGACGACCACAAGTTCATCTTCATCAGCGGCATGGGCGTGACCCTTCCCGCATTTGAGAACGCCATCGCCGACCTTGCTCAAGGCGAGCAGTTCGACTTCACCCTCACCCCAGAGGAAGCCTATGGCGAACGCTACGAGGAGCGCGTCATCGAACTTGACAAAGGGATATTCTGCATCAATGGGCAGTTTGATGCACAGCACGTCCAGGTGGGCGCTATCATCCCCCTGCAAAACCAGGACGGCAACCGCTTCAACGGCGTGGTTCTCTCCATCACAGACAGCAAGGTAAAGATAGATCTCAACCACCCATTGGCAGGCAAGACCCTCAACTTCAAGGGCACCGTCGAAGAAATCCGCGAGGCAACAGCTGAGGAAATCTCCAAGATGGCACAGATGATCAGTGGAGAAGGCGGTTGCGGAGGCTGCAACGGCAGCTGCGGAGAAGGTGGCTGCGGCAATGGTAGTTGCGGAGAAGGCGGCTGCGGAGGCTGTCACTAAATAACTGGAATCAAGATGAGAAATACTTTTGGAAATCTTTTCACCCTCACCACCTTCGGCGAGAGCCACGGGGTGGCGGTGGGCGGAATCGTAGACGGAATGCCCGCCGGCATCAATATCGACATGGATTTCATCCAGGCCGAGCTTGACCGCCGTCGCCCGGGACAAAGCCACATCACCACAGCAAGGAAGGAAGCCGACAAGGTGGAGTTTCTCAGTGGCGTATTCGAGGGGAAAAGCACGGGGACACCCATCGGCTTCGAAGTGCGCAACACCAACCAGCACTCGCAAGACTACGAGAATATGCGTTGTCTCTTCCGTCCGTCCCATGCCGACTACACCTATACCAGCAAATACGGCATCCGCGACCATCGTGGCGGAGGAAGGTCATCCGCCCGCATCACCATTGCACGCTGTGTGGGCGGCGCACTTGCCAAACTGGCATTGCGCGAGTTGGGCATCTCCGTGACTGCCTACACTTCGCAAGTAGGAGA
The DNA here is from genome assembly GCA_963616155.1 of Acutalibacteraceae bacterium. Classification (GTDB taxonomy): domain Bacteria; phylum Bacteroidota; class Bacteroidia; order Bacteroidales; family Bacteroidaceae; genus Prevotella. The sequence continues at coordinate 23,486 of CAVEJY010000179.1, read as the reverse complement.
CATTGCCCTGGCAAGGGATTACCATCAGTATGACCTCTCCACCACAGAGAACAACATCGTTCGTTGCCCCGACCAAGAGAAGGCACGACAGATGGAAGAACTCATCGCCAGCGTCAAGGCAGACGGCGACACCATCGGCGGTGTCATCTCATGCGTCATCCAAGGATGCCCTGTGGGGCTGGGAGAACCAGAGTTCGGTAAACTCCACGCCCAATTGGGGGCAGCCATGCTTGGCATCAACGCCGTCAAGGGATTCGAATACGGCGAGGGCTTCGCCGGAGTCACCGCCAGGGGAAGCGAGCAGAACGATGTCTTCACCCCCACGTCACCCATCGGCACACAGACCAACCACAGTGGCGGCATACAAGGCGGCATCAGCAACGGACAGGACATCTTCTTCCGTGTCGCTTTCAAGCCCGTCGCCACCATCCTGAGGGAACAAGACACCGTGAACCTCGAAGGCAATGCCACCAAACTCACTGCCCGCGGACGGCACGACCCCTGCGTATTGCCTCGCGCCGTACCCATCGTCGAGGCTATGGCCGCCATGGTCATCCTGGACAACTATCTCCTCGACAAGACCGTCAAGCTATAAGAAACTATAAAAAGCCAGCTCTCCGTTGCATTATTACGCAAAGAAGAGCTGGCTTTTTCCTGTCATCTCACACAAGCCGAATTATCCGATGGCCCCGATAATCTCTTGTACAGAAGCGCAGCCATGAGCATCCAGCCAATCATTGATGCCGTCTTTTACTTTCTTCGTTGTAGCGGGATCAATGAAATTGGCAGTTCCTATCTCTATTGCTGTCGCACCACACATCATAAACTCAATAGCATCCTTGGCATTCGTGATGCCTCCAAGCCCTACGACAGGAATCTTGACGGCATGAGCCACATCATAGACCATGCGCAACGCTACAGGTTTCACGCACGGACCGCTCAAACCTCCCGTACGGATGCTGAGCAGCGGCACACGTTTCTCTATATCCACCGCCATACCCATCAGGGTATTGATGAGAGAAACCGAGTCCGCTCCCTCAGCCTCACAGGCACGGGCAATCTCGGCAATACTCGTCACATTGGGTGACAGTTTCACGATAAGTGTCTTGTGGTAAACCTTACGCACAGCCTTCACTACGCTCGCCGCCCCATCGCAAGTAACGCCAAACGCCATGCCGCCATCCTTCACATTGGGACAAGAGATATTCAGCTCGATGGCGGGTATCTTGTCCAAGGCGTCAATGCGCGCCGCACACTCCGCATAGCTCTCGGGCGAATGCCCGGAGACGTTGACAATCATGTTGGTATCAATGTCCTTAATCTGGGGATAAATGTGGTTACAGAAGTAATCCACGCCCTTGTTCTGCAAGCCTACACAGTTGAGCATTCCCTGTGGAGTCTCCGCCATACGGGGATAGTCGTTTCCCTCACGAGGCTCTAGAGTCGTTCCTTTCACGATGATACCGCCAATCTCCTCCAAGGGCACGAAGTCGGCAAACTCCAAGCCGTAGCCGAAAGTGCCGGATGCCGTCATCACGGGATTCTTCAAACTCAAGTTCCCGATCTTTACATTTAAAGCTGCCATAATAGATTCTTTATGTTTAACACTGGACCATCCTTACAAACACACTGATTGCCCTTCGTGGTCTTCTCCACGCAACAGAGGCAAGCACCTACACCACACGCCATCTTGTTCTCCAGCGAGACCTCGCACTCCACGCCTGCCTTCTTGGCGAAGCGCGCCACACTCACCATCATGGGCTTTGGACCACAGGTGGAGATCATGTCGAACTTCGCTTTCTGCAAGATAGAATGATTGGTCACAAAGCCTGTCTCGCCTGCACTTCCGTCCTCTGTAGTGATGCATACCTGTCCAATCCGGGCAAACTCGTCAAGCTCAAGCAAGTCCTTAGCTGAACGTGCCCCCAACAGGAACACCACCTCTGCCCCGAACTCCTTGATGAGTTTTCCGAAATAGAGGAGCGGTGCCACACCGACACCACCACCCACAAGCAGATACTTCTGCCCTTTCTGTGTGGGCATGGTAAAGCCATTACCCAAGGGCAGTACGCAGTTGAGCGTGTCTCCCGCCTTCAACTGCCCCAACTGGCGAGTGCCGTCGCCCACCATTGCCACAAGCAACCAAAGTTGGTTGCTCTCACGATCCACATAGTTGATGGAAATGGGACGACGAAGCATCGTTGCGGGGGAATGCTCCACCTTCACCTCCACGAATTGACCCGGAAGAATCTCGGGGAGAGGCTTCTCGTCGGTAAGCTTGATCAACACATGCTTATCGCTCAATGCCTCCAAAGAAACCACCTTCAGGTCGAGAACATATTTTTTCATCTTCATGCTATTTATATAATATGTATATACAAAGAAAAGCTAAGCCTTTCTTAAATGCAAAGATACTGCAAAAATCCGAGTTGACGAAACGAAAAGGAACTTTTTTTATTTCTTGGGCACAAAAGTCTCCCACGTTTGGTCATCATAAAAGATGCGTATCTCTGTTATCTTTCGCTGAGGTTTGTCAACATACTTTACTGCCGCCTGTGCGATATTCTTGGCAGCCGTTGGGTTGCCGTTGGGCAACTGTTGCTGACCAAACAGGGAAAGGGATGCAGCAACAGCTTGCGCACCATGCGCAGCTTCCGTCCCCGATTCAATCGAAGGATAACCGGAACCGTTCGCTCCTCCCATGCTCCCCATCAACGCCCCGTCCATTGCGCCACCCAACTCACTGGAACCAAGGGAAGCGACCTCCGATGAGATTCCATCCCGACTGCTCTGTCCTCCTTGCGATTGATACATTGGAGGCGTTCCATAGAGTACCCAGTAGACGTTGACCTGAGGAAAACTCTTGTGGATTCCATCCACGATACTTAGCGACGGATTGGTCTTTCCATTGAATATATTGCTCAGTGTCGCAGTAGAGCTGCCTATCATCTGGGCAAAGGTTTGCTGAGTGAGATGTTGGTCCTCCATCAGCTGTCTAATCCTATCTTTCATACGCTTCTAACATTAATCGTTCATTTTGTCTTGTACGGATGTATTTTTTCCGAACGGGTACTTTTTGTACCCTTTTCCGTTTACTTTTACAAAGGTAAAACAAAAAATCAGAATCACCAAAGATTTCTTCGTTTATTTATATTTTTAAACTTTACGTTTGTGCTTGTGAATTTAAACTTAACTCTTACTATTCTTGGTTTTTATGTTTACATTTATAAATATCAATTGGTTTTTCTAAATATTTTACGAACAAATCCTTTATGTATTTACATTAATCTACTGGTTATTCCATCTATAAAATACCATATAGATTGCATTCATGTGTGTTATGCAAGATTTATTACTTAACTCATATTATTTCCACATTTTAAGAAATACAAAAACGTATATCACTTTGGCTTTTAATATATTATAGCAATAGTTGTTTTGTTGTATTTTTATACGTTTATTCTTGTTTGATCTTGCTTTTATGTTTATTTTTATAAACGTAGATGATAAAAACTCATCATTTAGTTTTGTTTGCTTTATATTTATAAAACAAAAATATAAGTTTAATTTGTTGAATTTAAAAACATAAACTTCAACAAAATAAACCTTAACAAATGCAAATACTAAAAATTAAACCAATATGAATGGTTATTTTTTCCATTTTTGGCATATTTAAGCCCGACGGCAAGGAAGAGAGCAAATACGCCAATAATGAAAGGGGGTAATACGTTTAAATCACTGATTTACAAACAAGTTACCTACGATTTTCAATCCATCCAAAAAATCGCCATTTAGCTCAGAAATAGATAAAATCCCTTCGATTTTGACTAAAATTCTACTCAAAATACCACGGACAAAAGCCGTTTTCGACCTTCGAAAACCCTATTTTGGAGAGGATTCAGAATACTAAACGCCAAACGGAGTACCTCCACCAACATCCTCCTGAGAGGGAGGAAAAAGAAAACGAGTTCCCTCCAAGAGAAAACTCTTGAAGGGAACTCGCCTCCCCTACCCCCTTCCTTAATGAAGGATGAAGAAGACCAATTCCTTCATCAGCTCACCGGCAGATGTGAAAGGATTGTCAAGTCCCTTGCTCTTCGCATCTACCTCCCTAAACTTATCAATAATCGACATCACCTTCATCCCAGAATAGTTCCTCATACCTGTCGTATATTCTCGCACACCCCAGGTACTTTTCAAATCCAGGAATTTTGCCAGTTCTCCCTCGTTCTGTTTATTGGGAGCATAATAGGCAATCATCAAATTCTGGAAGTAGGAGAAGAGCATAGGAAGGAGCGCATACAAGGAACCGCTCTTAGGATTATTGTCAAAATAATTAATTATCTGATTTGCCTTAAAAACATCACGGTTTACGATAGCACTCCTCAGTTCAAAGGCATTAAAGTCTTTGCTCACTCCTATCTCCCGCTCCACGACATCGGGAGTCACCCTCCTGTCTTTCTCGGGAAGGGAAATCAGCAATTTGTCAAGCTCGGAGGTCAGACGGTGCAAGTCGGTGCCCACATGGTCTGCCACCATCCGCACCGCCTTCGGCTCTATGGTGGCCTTCCCCATCTTCAGATACTTCTCGATGAAGGCGGGAAGCTGACGGTCATAAAGCTTCTTGCTCTCAAAGACCACACCCACCAGTTCTGCCCTCGGAAGCAACTTCTTCCTACGGTCGATGGAACCGTTCTTGTAACACATCACGAAGACGGTCGATTTTACGGGATTTTCGAAGTATCTCTCAAGTGGCTCCAAATTTCGCAAATTTTGAGCCTCTTTCAGGATAACCACCCGACGTTCCGCCATCATGGGGTATCCCTTGCAAAGGTCCACCACCTGCGCAGCCGTGACATCCGCCCCAAAGACGATGTTCTGGTTGAAGTCACGTTCCTCAGCCTTCAGCACATTCTCCGCCAGATAGTCGCAGATCTTGTCTATGAAATAAGACTCATCCCCCATCAACACATAGACGGGGGCAAACTGCCTTGCCACCAAGCTTTTCATGACGGCCTCGTAAGTTATTGAAGTTTTCTTTTCTGCCATAGAATATTTTTTGTATCTTTGCACTGTCTTCCGCATTCTTCCGATAGCACAAGAACTGTTAGATAGTGCAAAGATACGAATAAATTTTGAACTATATAATAATTAGGTATAGAAAATATGATTAAACTGAACCTTCCTACATACGACATCAAGTTGTCTGGCAACAAGGAGCATCCACAGATATGGGACGTATTACGCAGGAAATATGTGAGGCTCACCCCGGAGGAATGGGTAAGGCAGCATTTCGTCCACTATCTCGTGGAACAGAAAGGCTACCCCGCCGCCCTGCTCGCCAACGAGATTCAACTGAAGGTGGGCGAGAAAACGCTCCGCGCCGACAGTGTTCTATACACCCGCCAGCTAAGACCACAAATGATCATAGAGTATAAGGCACCCCACATCACCATCACCCAGAAGGTGTTTGACCAAATCTCCGTCTACAACATGCTCCTGCATGTGGACTTCCTCGTCGTGAGCAACGGCATCGACCACTACATCTGCAAAATGGATTACGACAACAAAAAATGCGTATTCTTGGAGGAGATTCCCGACTACGCCGGAATATCGGAAGAAAAATAAATGGAGAAACATCCGATTCATTCATTTTTTTGTTGTACCTTTGCAAATTATAATACAACATCATTAATAGAAAGACAAGAACTATGGCAAAATTAGTTATCAATTCGTATGACGAATTCGCATCTCACCTCGGTGAGAAATTGGGAGAATCAGAGTGGTTGCAGATTGACCAGGACCGCATCAACAAGTTCGCTGATGCCACCCTTGACCCACAATGGATACATGTAGACGTGGAACGCGCCAAGGTGGAGAGCCCCTACCACAGCACCATTGCCCACGGTTACCTCACCCTCTCCGTACTCCCCTATCTCTGGCAACAGATTCTGGAAGTGAACAACCTCAAGATGCTCGTCAACTACGGCATGGACAAGATGAAGTTCGGCCAGCCTGTCATCACAGGTTCCCGTATCCGTCTCGTGGCAACTCTCCACGACATCCAGAACCTACGCGGCATCTGCAAGACCAGCATCAAGTTCGACATCGAGATAGAAGGCGAGCGTAAGCCTGCGCTCTCAGGCATCGCCTCGTTCCTCTACTACTTCAACAACTAAGTCTCCATGGCAGCAGGTAAATGGATTGGCGGATTTCTCGGGTTCATAACGGGAGGTCCGCTGGGAGCCTTGGCAGGTCTTGCTCTGGGAGCACTCTTCGACCGCGGACTCGACGAGGTGAACAAGCAAGGGGGCGACAGCCATTCTTATTCTGCCCCCCACAGTACCTATAGCGGGCAAAATCAGGCTTACGAGGGCCAGCGCAACAGTTTCATGTTCTCGCTCCTGGTTCTTGCCTCTTACATCATCAATGTCGACGGCAAAATCATGCACTCGGAAATGGAGATGGTACGCCGCTTCTTGCGCCAAAACTTCGGCGAGGCAGCCAAGCAGCAGGGCGAGGAAATCCTCCTGAAACTGTTCGAGCAGCAGAAGCGCCTCGGCATGGCAGAGTATCGCACCGTGATACAGGATAGCTGTCGACAAATTCGCTCCAATATGCTCTACGAGCAACGCCTCCAGCTGTTCAACTTCCTCGTGATGATTGCCCAGGCCGACGGCATGGTAGTAGCCGAGGAAGTGAACGCCCTGAAGGAGGTTGCCGTCAACATGGGACTGTCTACCGAGGATGTTGATCAGATGCTGAACCTCCACGCAGGTTCCTCTGCAAAGGGCAACCTGAAAGAAGCCTACAAGGTATTGGGAATCAGTCCATCCGCCACCGACGATGAGGTAAAAGCCGCCTACCGAAAGATGGCACTCAAGCACCATCCCGACAGGGTAGCAACACTTGGCGAGGACGTGCGCAAGGCCGCAGAGAAAAAATTTCAAGAAATCAATGATGCCAAGGACAAGATTTACAAAGCCCGAGGACTATAACAAAAAAGGAACCCTTCGCTCTTCCCTTTCCCGTACTAAAACGGGAAAGGGAAGAGCGAAGGGTTTTGTGTATTTTACCATCAAGAACCCTCTGTCTCTTATCGAGAACAAAGGATGCCCCTATATAACGGGAAAAGACCAGAGGCGGTTGTGTCTGGTTATTTCCTACCTTATTATATATAGGGATTAGCATACACAAGAGAGCTTCTTTAACGTACAGCCTTTGCCAGCTGCTCCAATGCCTGCTCCAGCACTTTCCTTGGTGCCGCCACATTGAGGCGCATAAAGCCCTCGCCGCCGGGTCCGAACATCTCGCCATCGTTCAATGCCAGATGGGCTTTGTCGATGAAGAGGTCGAGGAGTGCGTCGTGGGAAAGATGCAGGTCACGACAGTTAAGCCACACCAGGAACGATGCCTGAGGGCGCAACGGACGGACTCCCGGGATATGCTCCCGGCAATAGTCCTCTACGAAGCGGATATTGTCCTCTATATATGCCAACATCTGCTTTCTCCACTCCTCGCCCTTCCTGAAGGCGGCAATGGTGGCTATCGGGGCAAAGAGCGTAGGCTCGTCCAGCTCGTTGGCTGAGAGCCATGTGTAGAACTGCTTGCGTATCTCCGCATTGGGAACGATGGCGTAGCTGCTCACGATGCCTGCGATGTTGAACGTCTTGCTGGGTGCCTGGAAGGTGATGCTGATGTCGCGCGCCTTGTCGCTGACGGAAGCGAAGGGGATGTGCTTGTGTCCGAAGAGTGCCATGTCGGCATGAATCTCGTCGCTCACCACCAGCAGATGGTGGTCGTAGCAGAAGTCGGCGAGACGCTGCAAGGTCTCACGGCTCCAGGTAATGCCGCCCGGGTTATGGGGATTGCAGAGGATGAGCAGACGGCACTTGTCGTCGCACACCTTCTCCAGGTTCTCGAAGTCCATATCGTAGTAACCGTCCTCCCTCATCTTCAAGGGATTGAACACCACCTCCCTGCCATTCCCCTCGGGAGTGAGACGGAAAGGATGGTACACAGGAGGCTGGATGATGACCTTCTCGTCGGGCTTGACGAAGACATTGCACACCAGTCCGATGCCCTTCACGATGCCCGGGATGAAGCGTACCCAACTGCGCTTTACGTCCCACTGGTGGTGGTCGCGCACCCAGTCGATGATGCTGGGGATGTAATCCTCCGGCTCCATCGTATAACCAAAGAGCGAATGCTCCAGGCGTGCCTTCAGTGCGTCGGTGATAAACTGCGGGGTCTCGAAATCCATGTCTGCCACCCACAGTGGCAGCAAGTCATCCCTCCCCCATCTGGGCAGCAAAGCCCCATGCTTGAGGTCGTCCGTGCCCGAACGGTCTACTATCTTGTCAAAGTCGTATCTCATTCCAACAATTAATTACTAATTCTTAATTACCCCAACGCCTGCTTGATGTCCTCGAACAAGTCCTCCACGTCTTCCAAGCCCACGCTGAACCTGATGGTCGTGTCGAGTACATCCATCGATGCCCTCTGTTCATCAGTGAACCCACCGAAGATGGTGCTGGCCGGATGGATGGCAAGCGAGCGGTTGTCGAAGAGGTTCGTGGCACGATGGATAAGTTTCAGGCTATTGATGAACGCGAAACAAGTCTCCTTGTCTGCGAGGTCGATGCAGACCATGGCTCCCGCCGTCTCACCAAACTGCTTGACGGCAAGCTCATGATAAGGATTGTCCTCCAATCCCACATAGTTGACCCGCTTGATTTTCGGCAAGGTCTGCAACATCCGCGCAAGTTCCAAAGCATTGGCGCTCTGCACACGGTAACGGGCATCGAGCGTTTCCAAGCCAAGAGTCTGCATATAAGCCACCTGCGGGGTCATATAGCAACCAAAGTTGAAAAGCTGTTCGCCATAGAGACGCTTGGCGAAGTCCTTGTTATAAGGAGTGCCATAGTCAATCGCCACACCGCCAAGCGAGGTGGCACCGCCACTTACATACTTAGAGGTAGAAACCACCTCGATGTCCACACCCGAGGCATGGGCCGAGAAGCGGGTGAAGGGAATGGTGGTCGTGTCGGCGACCAAGGGTGCACCCTTGGCATGAGCCACCTCAGCGAGAGCCTGTAGGTCTGCCACCTCCATCTGTGGGTTGGTGATGATTTCCAAGAACACACAGCAGGTATCTTCGTCCACCGCCTTCTTCACCTCCCCGATGTCCGTCAGGTCGCAGAGACGGGTCTCCACTCCATAACGGTGCAAGGACTCCACCAGCAGGGCGTATGTGTTGCCGAAGAGGTGCTTGGACGTGACGATATTCTTGCCCTGTGCAGCAAGGGCGAGGATGGTGTTGCTGATGGCACCCATGCCCGAATTGAACGCCGTCACCTTCTTGGCCCCTGTGACGGTGGCGATGCGTCGCTCGAAGTTGGTCACAGTAGGGTTCTCCACACGGGAATAGTCGGGAGCGGAGATTCTGTCGGTAAAGGCATCCGACATGGTCTGGGCATCGTCAAACTCGTATGCCAACGTATTGTACACAGGCATACTCAAAGCATCATAGGCGTCTCTGCGCGCATAAGCCAGATGTATGGCTCGGGTCTGTTTCTTCATGAGTGTAGCTTAAAATTATTTTTTGACTGCAAAAGTACGAAAAATAATTGATAGGGAGAGGCTTTGTGGCGTATTTTTCTCAAATTCTGAATATTTAACCGTCAAGAGTATTCCCATCTACATTTTTTTTCGTACCTTTGCACGGAATTAAGAGAAATCGGCATTGCCGACAAAACAAACAAGCAGACAAAAGATTATAAATAAATCGTATGAGCAAACAAGTAGAAAAGATTAAGGAGCTGATCGCAAAACGCGAACAGGCTCGTCTTGGCGGTGGCGAGAAGGCCATCGAGAAGCAGCACGCACGTGGCAAGTACACAGCCCGTGAGCGTATCGAGATGTTGGTGGATGCCGGCAGCTTCGAGGAGTACGACATGTTCAAGTTGCACCGTTGCACCAACTTCGGAATGGAGAAGAAGCAATACCTCGGCGACGGTGTCGTGGCAGGTAGTGCCACCATCGCAGGCCGCTTGGTTTATGTATATGCTCAGGACTTCACCGTCAACGGTGGTTCACTCTCTGAGACAATGGCACAGAAGATTTGCAAGGTAATGGATATGGCAATGACCATGGGCGCACCTGTCATCTGCATGAACGACTCCGGCGGTGCACGCATCCAGGAGGGAATCTGCGCACTTGCCGGCTACGGTGAGATTTTCGAGCGCAACATCCTCGCCTCCGGTGTCATCCCGCAGATTTCCGCCATCATGGGTCCCTGCGCCGGTGGTGCCGTTTACTCTCCAGCTTTGACAGACTTCATCATTATGAAGGAGCAAACTTCCTATATGTTCTTGACTGGTCCTAAGGTGGTAAAGACCGTAACTGGCGAGGACATCGATGCCGAGCACCTTGGCGGCGCCTCCGTACACGCCACAAAGAGCGGTGTTACCCACTTCGCAGCCAAGACCGAGGAAGAGGCCATCGAGATGATCAAGTCCCTGCTCTCCTACATCCCCAGCAACAATACCGAGGAGGCTCCCCGCGTAGAATGCACTGACCCCATCGGCCGCACTGAGGACATCCTCAACGAGATCATCCCCGAGGATCCCAACCAGGCTTACGATATGTATAAGGTCATCGGTGCCATCACCGACAACGGCGAGTTCTTCGAGGTACAGCCTAAGTTTGCCAAGAACATCATCACCGGTTTCGCCCGTTTCAACGGTCAGAGTGTGGGTATCGTAGCCAACCAGCCTTCAGCTTACGCCGGCGTACTTGATGTAAACGCCAGCCGCAAGGCAGCCCGCTTCGTTCGTTTCTGCGATGCCTTCAACATTCCTATCGTGTCTCTCGTTGACGTTCCCGGTTTCTTGCCAGGTACAGGCCAGGAGTACAATGCCGTTATCCAGCACGGCGCACAGTTGCTCTATGCTTACGGCGAGGCCACAGTGCCAAAGATTACCATCACCCTGCGCAAGAGCTATGGTGGTAGCCATATCGTGATGGGCTGCAAGCAGCTCCGTGCCGACCTCAACTTCGCATGGCCGTCATCAGAGATTGCCGTGATGGGTGCCAGCGGTGCCGTTGCCATCCTCTGCGGAAAGGAAGCCAAGGCGAAGAAGGATGCCGGAGAGGACGTGAAGGCATTCCTGGCAGAGAAGGAAGAAGAATACACCGAGAAGTTTGCCAACCCCTATCAGGCAGCCCAGTATGGTTACATCGACGATGTGATCGAGCCACGCAACACCCGTTTCCGCATCTGCCGCGGTCTTGCCCAGCTCGCCACCAAGCGCCAGAGTCTGCCAGCCAAGAAGCACGGCTGCATGCCGATGTAATTTTCAATTAAGAATTTATAATTTACAATTTATAATTGGAGATTCATCGAATGGACAAGAATATTTATGCTGCCATTGCCATGGCTCTCTTTGAGTACCAAGGCAACAACGTACACGACAAGGAGCCAGGCATCATCACGATCCAGCCTCGTCAGACGATGTGGAACGCCAAGTTCTTGAGTTTAACAGCAAAACCATAAGCTACAGAGATATGAAAGAGTTTAAATATACAATCGACGGAAAAGAATACAAGGTTCAGATTGAGGGTGTTGAGGACAACATCGCAAGTGTGAACGTGAATGGCGTAGCCTACAAAGTGGAAATGGAGCAGGAGGCCGAGCCAGAAAAGAAGAAGGTGGTACTCGGCCAGCCCGCAGCTGCCGCAGACACCGCAGAGGCCACTCCCGCCGCCAATGTCAATACCGCCAATGCGGTGAAGGCTCCTCTCCCAGGCACCATCACCAGCATCGAAGTGGCAGTGGGTCAGGAGGTGAAGGCCGGCGACACCGTTGTGGTGTTGGAGGCCATGAAGATGCAGAACAACATCGAGGCCGAGAAAGACGGCAAGGTGACTGCCATCTGCGTGAAGCCAGGACAGGCTGTACTTGAGGAGGATGCCCTCATCGTCATCGAGTAAGCCCCCAACTATACTATAAAAAAGAAAACGAGTTGCAGGTATCGGATGCCTGCAACTCGTTTTCTTTTCATCAGTTCTTCAAGGCATCTATGGCACCCTGCACTTTCTTCTTGGTCCTCTTGAACACCTTGGAGATCTTGCTGCCGACGTTTTCCGTAGCGTCAACCACCTGTTCGGAAGCCTTGTCCGCAAAGTTCCTCACCTTTCCTTTCTGATACTGGAGTTTTGCCTTGCTGACCCTGCGCACGTCCCCGTCGCTCAAGGAATCGCTCACCATGCGGTATTCCGCCAAGTATTCCCTGTAGATGGAGTCGTTCCTCGCCTTCAGCGAGTCAGACGTACTGTCCATACCGTCGGCAGCGTTGACAAACTGCTCAAACCTGTCGGCAAAGGTACTTGCATGGGGAACAACCGTATGTTGCCGATGCTCGTCTTGCGCCGACACTTGCACCATTCCTGCAGATGCAATCAAAACTGCCAAGCCCAATATTGTCTTTTTCATTTTCCTGTCTCCTCTTGATTACTGATTAAAACTTCAACACGTCGTTTGATATCTGCAAAAATAGCATGAAATTATTGAAACCGCAAGAAAAGTAACATCTTTTCATCTTTTTTCATCCTCAAATCAAATAATTATCGTAAATTTGCACCAACAATGCCGATTTTGGCGAAAGACAATGATAGAGTTATGGCTATTATACAAAAAAAGAAGCGGATTTACCGCAAGCGCATCCCCTATGGTATGCAGAACTTTGAAGATGTAAGAAAAAGGGACTGTTACTATGTGGACAAGACTCCCTTCATCGAGGAAATAGAAGAGGCCAACATGTATTTCTTCTTCATCCGCCCTCGCCGGTTCGGCAAGAGCATCACCCTCTCCATGCTCGAAAATTACTACGACATCAACAAGGAGGACCAGTTCGAAGAATTGTTCGGTGGACTGTACATCGGAGAAAACCCGACACCGGAGCGCAACTCCTACCTGATCATCCACCTCAACTTCGCCATGATTTCGGCAGGGCTGGACAACTACCAGAAGGGCCTGGACTCCCATTGCAACATCAAGTTCTGCAGTTTCTGCGACAAATACGCCTCCCTGTTGCCTCCCGGCATCAAGGAAGAGATGAACCAAAGGGAGGATGCCGTAGCACAGTTGACCTACCTTTGCGAACAATGCGCAGCAGTAGGCCAGAGGATATACCTCTTCATCGACGAGTACGACCATTTCACCAACCAGATTCTCGCCCACAAGGAGCACGAGCAGAGATACCGCGAGCAGACTCACGGCGAGGGATACCTGCGCCATTTCTTCGACACCATCAAGGGAGCGGCAGGCAATGCCCTGGGGCGTGTGTTCGTGACAGGAGTAAGCCCCGTGACGATGGACGACCTGACGAGCGGATTCAACATCGGCACCAACTATTCCCTCAACCCACGTTTCAACGAGATGACCGGGTTCACCGAGGAAGAGGTGCGGGATATGCTGGGCTATTATTCCAGCGTCCTTCCCTTCAACCATACGGTAGACGAGCTGGTCAAGGAAATGAAGCCTTGGTACGACAACTATTGCTTCGCCGAGGAAGCATACGGCAAGACCACCATGTACAACTCCATCATGGTGCTCAACTTCGTCGACAACTACATTGGCTGCGACTACCATCTTCCGAAAAAGATGGTGGAGCCCAACATCCGCATCGACTACGACAAGATACGCATGCTCATCCGCCACGACAAGGAGTTTGCCCATGATGCCAGCATCATACAGGACCTCGTGACCAAGGGATTCGTGACCGGCAAGCTCGTGGAGAACTTCCCTGCCGAGCGCATCAACGACCCCGACAATTTCCTGAGCCTGCTTTTCTATTTCGGTTTGGTGACGATAGACGGGGAATACAAGGGTGGAACCAAGTTCATCATCCCCAACGAGGTGGTACGCGACCAGATATACACCTACCTTCTGGACACCTACAAGGAAAACGACCTCACTTACGAGGCTTACGACAAGGGCAAGTTGGAAAGTCAAATGGCATACCATGGCGACTACAAGCCCTATTTCGACTACATCGCCGACTGTCTCAAGAGCTACGCCTCGCAGCGCGACAAGCAGAAGGGCGAGGCTTTCGTTCATGGATTCACACTCGCCATGACCAGCCAGTGCCAGTTCTACCGCCCCATCTCAGAGCTTGACAACGACGGAGGCTACGCCGACATCTTCCTCCTGCCGCTCTGCGATGTCTACAAGGACATGACCGACTCGTACATCGTGGAGCTGAAATACTGCAAGTCTTCCACCCCCGATGCCCAGGTGGCGCAGCTCTTCAAGGAAGCCTCAGCCCAAATCTGCCGCTACGCCGACAGCGACATCGTGAGGGAGTCGGTGAAGACCACCACCCTCCACAAGCTCGTGGTCATCTACCGTGGCACGGAGATGGTGGAGTGCAAGGAAGCGGAAGAATAAGAAAACACCATGCAATATATTTCAAGGTGGCGCATCTCACTAAACGAGATGCGTCACCTTGATTTTTTTATATCGCTTGCCGCCAAGTCCCAACTCTGCCATGGTGTCATCCTTGACAATCAGCTCACCCTTCTGCAAACCTGCAATCGCTGACTTGATTTCCTGAAACTCTTTGCCTGCCACGCCGAAGAGGTCTTTTATCACACAGTCTGCCATGGTCTGCTGTTTCATGATGAGCGGATACTGCGCATTGGCATAGAAATCGAAATGTTTGCTCTTGAAGCTGTCCATGTTCTGCGTGGCGAGAATGATGCTCAGTCCCTTGTTTCTTCCCACAGCTATCAGGTTGCGAAGCGGCTGGTTGTTGAAGTCGAGCATATAGTGAGCCTCGTCAATGATGGTGAAATGGCGTATCTGCACATAGTCCCCGCTCACCGCCTGCTTAGGCAACTGCTCATAAATGTTGTTGAGTTTTGAGATGACGAAGTACACGATGGCCTTGGCTATCGGTCCGTCTTTCGGGAAACTGTCCATTTTCACGACGAAGCACTCCTCCACCAGGTTCACCTTGTCTCCCTCAGCAAAGATGCGGTTGCGGATGAGCTGCTTCAAGACCGAGGTCACGCTGTCGTCCCTGTCTGCCTTCACCATCTTAGCCTGATACATCTTCAGCATCAAGTTGAAGGTGATGGGCTTTCCTGCCGTCTGCTTATAAGCATCCATAATAGCCTCACTCAACCGGGAACTCATGGACGCACTGACCGAAACACGGTCGATGGCACAGAGTGCGGAGGCCATCTCCGTGGAATACAGACTAATCTCGGTGATGGTCTTGCCTGTGAAGTCTTTGAAAGGCGTGAAGGGCAACGGCTCCCTCACGGGGTCGAGGATACAACTTCCATCCACATCGAAGAAGTTGAGCCACTGGACGTTGGCGGGGTCAGAGAATTCACCCTTGTAGTCGAAGAGCAAGAAGTTGACAGGATAAGGAGTCTCTGTAGAAAGACTTCTGAACTGCTGTATCAGCACCGCCAAAAGGTTGGTCTTGCCAGAGCCGGTAGTACCAGCCACCAAAATTTGTGCATTCGACACCGCCTTGTTGTTGATACTCAGTTCCGCCGGCATGTCTTCACCATATTCCCCTATCATCAAATCGAGTGCAGGAATCTCGTTGCCACCATGCCGGCGGTTGTTCTCGGCATAGAGGAAGGCATTCATGTTTTCCTCTTCCGACAGGAACCGGATGCCACGGTACATCTCCTTTGCCACGATACGCCCCACGGTGCTCGTATTGCTCCAGTCCACCTCACAGTCCTTATATCTCAGTTTCAGCAAAGCCGAGAAGAGCGGTTTTCGGTTGTCCTTGGTAAAGAAGCTCGGCATGATGCGTTGGCTCGTCTTCGACATCACGATGGAGTCCAAGTCATCCACATTTCTCTTGTCCGACTGGCTGAGACTGGCTATCAGGCAGATGCGCATCACCTTGTTGAGCGTCAAGATGATGTTCTGTCCGCCATCCACTTGCCGGCTCAAGTTCATGCGCCGCTCCAGCCTTTCCTTCAAGGGAGCGATGTCGTTGGCAAGTCCCTCTGCCTGGCGTATGTTGTCTAATGCTATTTCCATATAATCCTTAATACTATAGAATTCTTCACTCTTCACTTAACTTCATTCCAAAATATCCTTCCTCCACAGTCGTGCTTTGGCTCTCCACATCCCTCGTCAATGTATAAGATCGAGAGAGGAAGGGTTCCAACTTCCGGTAGTCCTTGTCCTTGCGAATCTCGGAAGTGGTGCAAAGCAAGATGGTTTGCTCGGCAAGTCCCGGGAAGTATTCCTCCATCAGCACGTCGCGGCTCTCTTCATCGAGCACACCCATCACCGTGTCTATCATCACCGGCGGATTGTAGTCGCCCAGGTTTCTCAACACTTTCAGCAATACCTGGATAAAGATTTGTTTCGAAGCAGCATTCAGCTGGTTGAGCGATATTTCGTTGCCAGCCTTGTGGTAGAGCCGGATGGTAAAGTTCTCCATCGAGTCGGAGAGTTCCACACGGGCGATGCAGTTCTTGTAGGAAATTAGGAGTTTGTTGAGTAGATTCCTCATGTCCTCCTCTATCTTCTCTTTCTTGCACTTGAGCAAACTGTCCGCCACGTCCTCGAAGAAGGGTTTCAACTTCACCAGGGTATCAAACTTCACGTCGGGTTCTTGCTGTATCTGCACGTCATACTGGTGGATTTTCCTCTCCAGCTTCTCTATGCCCACCTTGCGGTCGTCATACTCTTTCTTGAGCGTTTCGAGCAGTCGGCTCTGCTCCTCATACAGCTGGATAATCTCCCCGTTGCCCTTCACAATCCCCTGCTTCAGGATGTCGATTTGCTTCACCTGGTTGTCATAGTTCTCCAGCCGTTTCTCCAACCCGTAATGGGTCTCGTTGAGGCTGGTGAAGTCGTTGACGGCATTCTCGCCCAGCAATCCCTTCAAGGCTTCCATCTCGCTGCGGTCCAAGAAAGCATATTCGTCCTTTCGGTTCAACAGCTCCTGTTGGTTCTTCAGGTATTCCAGGATGGCATCGCCCTCCAACTCCTGCGGACAGAGCAACTTCGACTTCATGTAAGCCAGGATTTTCTCCGTCACCTCCTTCAGCTGCTCGTCGGTCAAGATGCCCTCACGTTCCTGCCGCAAGGTCTCCTTCTGGCGGATGATGGAGTGAACCTCATTGGCGATGTTGCCTGCCAGCTTCGGGTAGAACACACTCTGCTCCAGGGCATCAAAGAAGTTCTTTAGGCGAAGGTTATAGTTCTTCGCCATGTCCTTGGTTTCCTTCACACTTGCCTCCAGCTCCCCTATCTTTCGCTCACTCTCCACCGTACTCTTCGCTCCCTCCTTGGCGGCATCATAGTCTGTCTGGATAGACACCAGCAACTTACAGATGCGGTCTTGCTCGGCAAGGTTACCGGCTTGCGCCTCCTGCATCTGCCGGCACTGTTCGCAGAGCCCGTTGTATTCCTCCACCTCCTTCTGTGCCTCCAGTCTTCTTGCCGCCCACTCCTGCTGCAAGCGTTCGGCGGCATTCTTCAGGCGCAGGTATTTGTTGAAGCCCATCACGTTCTGGATATTGTCCTTGATGATTTGTGCGAAGACGTTCTCCTTCAGCAGCTCGCTCGACTGCATGGCATCGAAGAGGAAGTACTTGCTGAGTTCCTGGGGCAAGTTAGCCTTGATGATCTTGTTCACCTGCTGTTCGCTCTCAGCCCGCTGGGCAAGCGGCATCGCCGTGCCATACACGAACGGCATTCCGTTCATGTTGAGCATCACGCTCTCCACGGGTTTGTCGGAAGGATTCAACTTGTAGGTACGGCGCAGGACATACTGCTGCGACCTCCCCAGCACCAGCCCCTCGAAAGTGAGTTCGAGCGAGATTTCAGGAGCCACTTTTCCCACCGCCCCGTTGTTGAGCAGTTCCTTGAAATGATGCTTGTCCGTAATGTCAAGCCCGTACAATGCTCCGCAGATGGCCTCAAAGAGCGTAGTCTTACCGCCTCCGTTCATACCGCCTATCAATATGATGGGGCGGTCAGCCTTCACCGTCAAGTCGAGGTCAAGGCTGAGATAAGTCTTGTAGTTCTGTATCTTGATGCGTCTGATAATCATAATTCCTTCACTTAACGATGGCGATGGCGTCACCGATGATTTTCTCAGTATTTTCCTCACTCATTTCTATCTTGTCGACTTTGGCGGCATGATACTTTCTGAGTATCTCCTCGCTCATCCAGCCGAAGTCTATCTCATGTTTCTCGCAGAGCGTCCTGATCAGTTCGAGGTCTTCCTTTCGGATGCCGTAGTGCAAGAACTTTCCGTCTAATCCTTTTGCCATCGTTTTTACTTTTTCTTTTTTAAATAAGAAATGTAATCCTCCATCTTAGCCCGCAAGTCAAGAAGTTTTCGCTCAGACTCAGCATTATCATTTTTTGTATAATATTCTTTAGCCTGCTTATATGCCTCAATAGTCTCGCCTAAAAGTTTTAAAGCATAGTCTAAATTAGAGGTATCATAAGTTAAGAATCTCTTGTCTGCAATGCACTTTTCTAAATTTGTTACAGCATAGTATTCTTCGACATCATCGTATGTTCGCATGATTTCAATAGCCTTTGGAAAAATGGCTTTAGTCATGTACAAAGAATCGAAACCTCCCATCGACCCTTTTTGACTACATGCACAGATGTCTTGCGTCTTAGCATTTTTGGCATCTCGCAAAACAAAATAACATACAGAGCTACCCCAATCGTAAGATATATGCCCTTCACATAGTTCCCAACCATTTAAGATGATGCCATGTTTTAATTGTCTATCTAAGATTGAAATCGAGAATTTTCCATTACCGTTCCACGCTTGAGTAGAGACAATGTTACAAACAAAGTCATATTTTTGCTGGTCATCATCTATGGACAATTCATCTATATGAAGAGACAGACCATTCATCTTGATTCCCAAAATTTCATTATCACCAATTCCCATATCGTTTATTATTTATTCGTTAAACTTTGTACTTATCAGGAAAGAAGGCATCCCAGTTTTCCAAGTCATGCGTATTCTCTATTGGAAATGGAGAATAGCACCAGTTTTTATCTATCTTTCTTTGGATGATAACACCACCCATCAAATGCTTATCTTTGTTCTGCTCACTCTGCATGTACTCCAACAAAGCATTATGTTTGTTTGGTGCCTCTGGGTCACTGTCCTCAGATTTTGTATCAAAGAGGAAGACTTGTCCATTTTTCATGCGAATAACATAATCAACATAGAACGGAGTTCGGATGCCATCAGAAGCAATGTAAGGAATGGCATAATTATATCTTCCACCGTCACCATTCTTGTACCACCAATCTATGGAGTCTTTGTTCTTCTCTAGAAATGCCTCAAAATGTCGCTCTTGGTCTGAGGCTTTCTGTAATCTATAATAAGGAAGCAAAGCATGGTCTCTCACTTCTGGGATTTCTTGCGCTGACGTTTCATTATATTCTCTCATCTCTGGAACTTCCCAAGTATATTCTGTCAAAGAACGCTCTTTCTTTTTCTTTCGTCTTTGCTCCAATATTACCGTATATTTGGCTATAGCCCTACCTATGATTGCAGCAAACTTATCTTGGTTTTGATTATACAAGATAACTCTTGGCACATCTGTTTCAAAGATGCACAAATATTCTTCCATCAATTGGCATATATAACCTTTCAGAGAAGTGACCGCTATTTTTTCATAACCGCCCAACAAAGATTCACAGAACTTGGTAAAACGAGCAGACAATTCTGCATGAGTTCTACGGAAACCTATCTGCTTACTCTCATCAACAGTTGTTGTACCTACCTCTCCTGTCACTTCCACATCATGAAGCAATGTTACCCTTACAGCATGGTTGCCAAAATCAATATGATCGACACGTTCTGCCTGTTGACGATTCTTTTGCCAATCATTTATAATATCCGAACTACCATTTCCCTCACCTGTGGCATCTGCAAAAGGAGACACTTCAAACAAGTCTTGTTCAATAGGCATCTTAAACCATGCACGATTGAACGTTTCGACCAATACACCCCAAAAGTCTGGTCCCAAACGATTTCGGTCTGCACTCAAGTATTGACTATAGGTGGAAGTCAAAGCTACATTATTGAGATGTTCACGGCAATAGGATTGCAAAGACTTCGAAACATAGTCGTATGCCTCTGGTCTGATAATAATATGCTCACGACTCAAATTGGTATAAATCCATCCATGATTGAGGACTTCATCTGTATAATAATGTTGCTCAGGCATACGCATAATTCGCCCAACGGTCTGCATTCCAAAAGGTTCACTTTTAATATCTCTAAATATCAAGAGGACTGCTGCACGTGGACAATCCCAACCTAGGGCAATAGCTTGCTTGAAGAGCAAGACTTCCGTCAAGTCATAGTTATCTGAGATATGTTCAAGATTGTCAGTCTTTTCGTTGCTAAGCCATATCGCCAACTTACCATTTGTCGTGTTAATATCATAATTGGCATCTAATCTTATTTTCATCTGCTCTATGATTGTACGCTCATTAGCATCAACCGTCACAGAACTATCATTTGGCAACTGTATGAGCAACAATGGATTTACCTTAGCCCCCATTTGCTCATAAGCTTCCTTTATCTCGTTTCTCTTAGCCAAAGCGAGGTCTAGCAAATAAGCATTTTCTCCCACATTTGCATCATCCTTTACTCCAGCATTGATGGTTACACCATTCTTTATCATTTCGGCTTCAATAACCTTATGACGAGGCACTATGTAAAGTTCATCTGCCTCAGCCTTTGACTGAGGAGAAGGTGTGGCTGATATACGAATTTCAACTTTCGGGTTAATGTTTTTCAGCACTTTCTCTGATTGCTTTGCTGAGCGAGTGCCAAACATGTGCTCTTCGTCAATGACAACAATCACAGGGATGCCACGTTCTTGAGTACGAGCCACCACATCATATATGGATGATGAGTTCTCCGTTTCTCTCACCATCACGTTTTTGTCTTTATTGATGCTTTCCCAGTTGACAAAGAAGATTTCACCAGCCTTAATGTAGCCATCCATAGAATGGTCTAACTCGTCATACATCACTGGAGTCAAGGCATGAGTTTCCGAGAAATAATTTTTCATGCTCATATAACTCTGCTGATGTAACTTGTTAGGTGCTATCCAAATAAGGGCAACCTGTTTTCCTTCATCAGCCAACTGGGTAGTAAGTTCATCCAGCATTTGACTTGCCATTACAGTCTTTCCCGAACCTGTTGGAGCTTCAAACACCAGTTTTTTTCTACTATCTGGGTAGTCAAGCAGAGCCATGGTCTTTTGAACCAAAGCCTCAACTGCTTCTTTTTGATACGCAAATTCTTTTATCATAATAAGATGTCACCTCCTTCATTCATGTTACATTGTTCTTCCTTCTGTTCCAAGTCTTGCAAACCTTGCAGCTCATCTTGGTCTGGCAAGACATCCTTATAAGCATTGTAGATAGCTGCTGGCAAGGCGCATAATTCAACCTTATCCAAGACATCCTCAAAATTGTCTGTATAAGCATAGCTGTTATTTGAGAAAACATATACCAATATCTTGCCATCAAAGTTCATCTCTGAAATAACTTTGGCAAATGCATTTACAGTTTGCTCATTGTAAATCACCAACATCTTTGTCTTGTCGTCTTCGAAATAACGAGCATAAGATGGAAGTAACTCATTGCCACAGAAGGTCTTTTGTTCTGTATAAACATCATTCTTGATACAAAGCAAATCTGTTGAGGCTGCCATCAACTTACGCTTGTTCTTCAAAGTTTGCTCACGAGGCAAGCGTTTAATCTTGTAATAACGAAGATTGTTGTGGATTAAGCCAGGTATTTCTTCGCCCTTTGGAGTGGTATAGCCTTGGATAACTCGGCGGTTTCGCTCATAAGTCACCTTCTCACAAATCTGCTTGTCCTTATCCGTCTTTTCATCTTTCTCAATACCTTGTACCAAAATACATTTTCGATGACCACCATCCTCTGCATTCAATTGCATTGTGGCGTGGAGAGTAGTACCAGAGCCTGCAAAGAAATCAAGTATTGTCGAATCTGTCCCAGTAGTTATCTGTAAAATCTGTCGAATCAATTGAAGCGGTTTGGGAGTTTCAAACTTAACATCAGGAACACAAGACTTTAGTTCTATTTGTGCTTTTTTATTCCCATCAATCTCCGTCCACAGATTGGAAGGTCTCTTAGATTTATTCTCACTATAAAACTTGTAATATACTTTCCATTTTCCCTCTTTATCTTTCTTAAAATACAACATATCATCTTTTATCATTTGTTGTACTTTTTGTGGACCGACTCTCCATCTACTCTCATAGCCTGTTGGTCCATATGGATAAACATCAGAACCATCTGGAGCTACAATTGGGAAGAACATAGTTGGTCTATCTTCACGCCTATCCTCTCCACCAGTTCTTCGTAACTGCAAAATAGAAAAATTACCTTTTTTGTCTTTTAATGAATACCTTGCTAAATCTTTCTCTGAAAGCGGTACTCCTCCAATTTGATAATTATCCTTCTTTGAATATACCAAAATATAATCACACGCTTTTCCCAAGCTACCTGTATCTTGCCCTGTTGTTGTACCTGTAGCTCTAGTTATCATTCCAACAAACTTATTGGAACTAAAATATTCATCACATAACAATTTCAACTGAGCTTGCTCATTGTCATCTATAGAGATAAACAAGACACCATTATCAGCCAACAAGCGTTTGGCTATTTTTATTCGCTTGGACATAAAAGACAACCATGTTGAATGGCGAAAGTCATTTTCTGAATCCAAATATGAATCATTATAGACAAAGTCCTTATTACCTGTATTATAAGGAGGATCAATGTAAATGACATCAATCTTCCCACTATGAGTATAGCTAAGGACGGTAAGGGCTTCGAGGTTATCACCCTCTATCAGAATATGGTTAGGAGCATCGGTATCATCGCTGATGATGGCACGCTCAGGCACTTCTTCCAATACAGGTTGCTCGTTGAGCATTCTTTGCTCAGCATCCTCTGGCTTGTTCTCCCAAACTAAACCATACTTCTTCTGCGAACGAAGTAGCTTCAGCAGCTCCGATTTCTCTTCATTCGTAAGACCTTCAAGTTCATTTATCTTCTTTGCGAGTTCGTATTTGTTCATAAGCGGTCGAAATATAGAACACACTTACAAACAGCACATTGAAGGTGTTCCGACTTCTGCTCACCCCCAAAGCAGATTGTTTATACTTTGATTTCATTCACTACACCCACAAAAGGCAGATTATCATTTATTTGATGGTTATTAGTAACTCTCCTTTAAGCAGATGTTTATCTATTCTAAAAGAAAATTGGCGCAGGGGTGACATTACTCCTTGTTATGCTCTTGCGCATTGTGGGATTCGGAGCCCATGAAAAACAAGAACACAAGACAGAAGCAAGAGGACACGCCTACGCCAACGTAGCATATATGTATGTAGCACAAAGC
>CAVEJY010000178.1:0-2043 GCA_963616155.1 Acutalibacteraceae bacterium | reverse complement strand
ATCCAATATCTGCGTGGCATAGTTGGCGTACATCTGTGCCATATTGGGGTCTGTTCCGTCGGTGATTACCTGCACGATACCGCCGGGCTCTCCGTTCTTCCCTCCCCATTCTTCACTCTTCGCTCTTCGTTCTTCACTTAAAAACGTCAGGGCGATGTCTGCCTTCTGGTCTCTGATGAGCCGTTCCGCCTCGCCGGTGGTCCTCACCTTGTAGAGGATGTCGAAATATTCGTTGGCGCCCAACTTCTCCACCATCCGCAGCACCTGCCGGTCCACGGAGGAGAGGACCACCACGGTGCGCACATTCCTCACGTCGGTGGAAATGGCGAAGCCGAAGAGGAGCATCTCTACGATGGGAATCCCGAAGAGGATGAGCATCGTGCGCTTGTCGCGCAGGATGTGGCGTGCCTCCTTGATAACGAAAGATATAAACTGCTTCATTGTCTTGTCGATTGTCTTGCTAAATAGGTGAACACACTGTCCATGTCAGGCTGACGCAGGTCTCGTTTCAGTTCCTCGGGCGTACCCATCGCCTTGATCTTGCCGTCTACCATGATGGAGATGCGGTCGCAATACTCCGCCTCGTCCATATAGTGGGTGGTCACAAAGACGGTGATGCCACGCCCTGCCGCCTCATAGATGAGTTGCCAGAACTGTCGGCGCGTGGCGGGATCCACACCGCCTGTAGGTTCGTCGAGGAACACAATCTCGGGGTCATGGAAGATGCTCACGGAGAAGGCCAGCTTCTGTTTCCAGCCCAGAGGGAGACTTGCCACGATGTCATCGCCATGGTCGGAGAACTTCAACTGACCGAGCAGTTCCTCCGTCTTGCGCCGGATGTCGCCGTCCTTCATGCCGTAGATGCCGGCGAAGAGACGGATGTTCTCCCGCACGGTGAGGTCTTCGTAAAGTGAAAATCTCTGACTCATGTAACCGATGTGTTTCTTGATCTGCTCATACTCCGTAACGATGTCGCATCCCGCCACCTGTCCACTGCCACTCGTGGGCTGGCTCAGTCCGGTAAGGATGTGCATTGCCGTGGTCTTGCCCGCACCGTTGGCACCGAGGAAACCGAATATCTCCCCACGCTTTACGGAGAAGGAAATGTCGTCTACGGCATGGAACGCCCCAAACGCCTTCACCAAGTGGGAGACCTCGATAGAGAGTGAAGAACGAAGAGTGAAGAGTGAAGAATTCTCTTGTCTTTCTGCTTGGGTTTCAGAAGAAAATACAGATGGTAAAGCATTTGAATTCTTCACTCTTCGTTCTTCACTCTTCACTCTCCTTACTCCCCCTGGGCAGAACACGTCCTTGAATGTTTCGAGGATTTCATCAGGCTTCCCGATGCCCATCACCTTCCCCTCTTGCAGGAAGGCGACACGGTGGCAGCGGCGCACCTCGTCGAGATAAGGTGTAGCCACGACGATGGTGATGCCTCGCTCCTTGAGAGTCTCCAGCATATCCCAAAACTCCTTGCGGCTCACGGGGTCCACACCTGTGGTCGGCTCGTCGAGCAAGAGAATGCTGGGGTTATGGACCAAGGCACACGAGAGGGCGAGCTTCTGTTTCATGCCGCCCGACAACGCCCCCGCCTTGCGGGTCTTGAAAGGCTCTATCTGCGAGTAGATGGCCTTGATGTGATCGTACTCAGCCTCAACGGTGGTACCGAAGAGCGTGGCGAAGAACGTCAGGTTCTCCTCCACGGAGAGGTCTTGGTAGAGCGAGAACTTGCCGGGCATGTAGCCCACCCGCTTCCTGATTTCCCCCATTTCCCTGACCGCATCGAATCCGTCTACGCTCACGGAGGCCGAAGAAGCCTTCTTGTCGGGCAGTATCAGCGTGGCGAGGATGCGGAAGAGCGTGGTTTTGCCTGCCCCGTCGGGACCGATGAGTCCGAAAATCTCACCCTTCCCTACGGAGAAGTTCACGTCCCTCAATGCCTCCACCTTATTATAATGCTTGGAAACGTGCTGTACAGAAATTGCTGTAGATTCCGTATGTTCCATCTTATTCATTCTAAAGCATTTTGATTCTTCACTCTTC
>CAVEJY010000177.1:0-25465 GCA_963616155.1 Acutalibacteraceae bacterium | reverse complement strand
CTTCGTAATATACTTGTCCGTCGTATGTATTATCACCACTTTTCATCGTGATTTTCACCTTGAGAGCGAGGTAGGAGCCGGCAGATGCCTTTTCGCTATTTTCCTTTGCCAACTGCTGCGGAATGAGCATGAAAGCCTGATTGTTGTCTACGTTTGCTGCATCTGATGTCAGTGTAACCGCATTATGTTCTGTGGTATATACGGTAGTTTTCTCGCCACTTGTTGTCCAGCTGGCATTACCAGACGTTGTACCGAATGTGAAATTACCCTTGCCATAAACATTTCCGAGTTTCACGCCACTTACTTCCACTTGATATGCGGAATTGCTGTTCTTTGCCTGAACGATAATCTGGGAAAGAGCGTGCTTGAAAGTCAAAGTCACACCGCTTGTAGCGTTAGCTTCGCCTTCAGTTGTGGAATTTGCACTTCCTTTTGCAGTGGCGTAAATGAAATCTACCTGCTTGGCTGCATCAGCTTTAGAGTTTGCTGAAGCATCAGCGTATGGAGTGAAGCCTGTAACCTTCTGATTGTCTTTGCCGATGGTGACAGTTCCAGTATTTTCCGTGCTGGTTGTAATCTCCGGTGCATAAGCATAGAAATTTAAAGTCTCAGTTGCCGGCCAGAAGAAAGTTCCGGCAGCGGTACTCCATGTGCTCTCAGACTTTGTATAGTTCACCTGACTCATGTAATTGGCTTGGTTTGATATGAAGGCACTTACATAGATGGATGACAGGTTAGCGGTGGTCGTCTCCGTGGCACGCGACTTCAGACCCATGGAAGCATTGATGCTGATTTCGTTATTGGAGAGGTTGCTCTGTGATGTCAAGTCTTCCTGCGAGCATGATGTAGCCAAAGCCAATGCGGCGAAGGCTACGAAGAGTGTTTCGTTTCTTCTCATAAAAAAAATACCTTTATAGTTACTATTCTAATTATCTGTCAGTTTAGAGTTTCTTGTTTTTAGGTTTGTCGCCCCACCTACATGTCTGTCGGTATGTCGATGTTGCTCCAGTCGTCCACATTCGGCTTGAAGCCGCCGCCGTTGTTGTTGTCGATCTTGTCGGGGACGGGCAACTGTCCCACGTTCACCTCCACGTCCTCCGAGACGCTCTCCGTCACCTGGTTAGTCACGTTGCTGTCGTACTTCCACTTCGTTCCGTCCTTCAGCTCGGTATAGACCATCAGCCGGTTGTGCTTGATTTCCGTCTCCCCCTTGCCGTAGCAGAGGAACTGTCCCGCTAAGGTACTGTCGTTCGCCAAGTGGGCGAAGAAGGGGATGGTGACGTTCTCGGAGATACGCTTTCCCGTGGCGAGGTTGACGCCGCCCGTGAGTCCCGAGATGGAACCAGCGATAGTGGAGGAGAGGTTCTGCGAATTCCTCACGCCATGCACATACACCCTGTAGGTGTGGAACATCGGCTGTGGCGAGAGGGTGACATAGATGGTGTCACCGTTTCCCGTTGCTCTTGTTCCGAGGAGTGTTGTCTCCCCGGTGGCGGCATAAACGCTGTCCGCTTCCGCCGACATACGCTCGCTCTCCGTTCCTTCCGCCCGGGGGATGGCACTCGCCGAGAGACCGACGGGTCCGACGGTGGTGGCATCGACGGAGGTTACCTCGTAGGAGTTCTGGTTCTCCAACTTGGTGAAGTAGGTATTCTGCGGGTCGGAGTTGAATGCGAGCAGGGAGTATTCCACTCCTGCCGGTGCCTTGACCACTCCGCCGTCCTTCCCCACGAATTCCCTCTGTATGGTGCTTTCTCCCTCGGTCTTGGGGTAGAGGAAGAGCATCATGGAGGCGGGGTTTGCCTCGGGATATCGGTCCCAGTCAAAAGTCACCTTGATGTAGTTGGTGCGAGTGCAGTCTCCCATGTCGTCATGGAAACTGCAACTGCACAGGGTGCAGAGGACGATGGCAAGTGCCAGGATGCTATATAGCTTAGTTGGATATTCATTCATTCTGCCAGTCTTGCTGTTTTTGCCTACATTACCTACATCATCGGCGCAGCTCGTCGCCACGCCTTTTGGGCTTATTGTCAGTGGGCGCAAAAGTAGGGAATTTTGTAAAAACTACAAAACTTTCTTGTCTGTTTAACGAATTTAAACACGACTAAAAAGAAGTTAAAGGGATTTAGGGGGGGGGTAATTTAGGTTCGTTAACAAATAAAAAGAGAGTTTGTCGCGATTAAGTCGGACAAACTCCCTTTAGGGTGACGAGCCCTACATTTGCTCGTCACCGTACATTTCCTTCCACCAAGATCCGTCATCCTGGAGCCACTTGGCAAACCAGGCGAAGATGGTGTTCTGCCACTTGATACGCTTCTCGAAGTCGAGGATGTGGTGGTCTTGGTCTTCCACCAGTACCATCGCCGTAGGTCTGCCGAGGAGCTTCAGTGCCGTATAGAGCTGGATGCTCTCACCCACGGGCACGTTGTTGTCGGCGGTGCCGTGGACGAAGAGGAGCGGCGTGTGGATCTTGTCGGCATTGTAGAGCGGACTCTGGTCCACATACAGATGCTTGTTGCTCCAGGGGTATTCCTTGCCCATCGACACTTCGCTGTAGCTGTAGCCCCAGTAGCCCTCGCCCCAGTAACTGGTATGGTCGCTGATGCCGGCATGGGAGATGGCGGCGGCGAAGAGGTCGGTCTTCGTCTGTAGGTACTGTGTCATGAAACCGCCGTAGCTGGCGCCGATGCATCCGATCTTCTTCTTGTTGACGAAAGTATGCTCGTCGCAGAATGCCCGGGTACTGGCGATGATGTCCTCAGCCACGCCTTCGCCGGCTGTCGCCACATGACGTGCCGAGAACTTCTGTCCGAAGCCCGTGGCTCCGCTGGGGTTCACCACCAATACCACATAGCCCATCGCCGCATACACATGATGGGGATAGCGGCTCTGGAAGGTGCGGCTCGTAGGACTGCATCCGCCGTAGTAGTTCACCACCATCGGGTACTGCTTCGAAGCATCGAAGTGGGGCGGCAGGTAATAGCGGCAGCAGAGGGTGTCGCCACGGCTGTTGACGTAGTTCCACGCCTTGCACTCGCCCAGTTCGATGTCCTTCAGTTCACGACCGCTGAGGTCGTCCACCAGCACGCTCTTCATCGCCTTGGTGTTCAGGCGGTAGAGTCGGTCGGCATTGGAAGCACTCTGTCCTGTGAATGCCATCTCGGGGGCATTGGCAGCCAGGGAGAAGCTCTTGATGTATTCCTCGGGAGTATTCACCAAGGAGAACTTGCCGCTCTTGGGGTTGAGGCGGAAGATGTGGAGGCAGTCCTTGTCTTCCGCTGTCAGGTAGATGTTGCCGTCTACACGGCTCCATGCCGTCGCCTGCACGTTGGGGTTGAAGTCTTTGGTGAGGGGCGACACCTTTTTGGAGGCGATGTCGAGGAGATAGAGCTGGGTGTCGATCATGCTCGGTGTCTGTCCCTCGTCCACGTTCTTGCCGATGCCGTCGAAGGCTTCGGGAGATCCTGATACAAGAATCGTCTTGCCGTCGGGAGAGAACTGTGCGCCGTTGACGAAGCCGTCTTTCTCCACGAGGGTCTCTGCCTGGAGGGTCTGCAGGTCGAGCCTATATAAAGAGGTGAGGGTGGTGGGCCGTTGGGTGAGCCTTTCCTCCTTCTTGGCAACGAGGAGGTAGCGGGAGTCGGCAGAGATGTCTTCCAGCCACACGTTGTGATAACCGAAGGTGAGAGGCTGGAGGATGCCCGTGGCGAGGTCGTACTTGGCGAGGCCGGATCGGTTGCGCCATCCCGGCTGTCGGTCGTCGGGCGACTTGATGTCGTATACCTGCGGGTCTTTCTTCCTGCCCTCCGTCTCCTGGGTAAGGATGAGGCTCTTCTCGTCGGGTGTGAAGGTGAAGAAGCCCTTGGGGAGATCGGTGGCGAGGGTATTGCGGTCCTGGGTCTGCGGGTCGACAGTAACGAGGGTGGTCTTGCCCTCGGGGGAGGTCTCTGTGAAGTAGAACTTGTTGCTGGTGGGCATCCACTCAATGTTCTCCTTGTAGGTGGCGGCGAGCTTGCCGGTGGCAGCGAGGCGCAGCTCCTGTTCGCTGTGGTTCTTGCCCTTGTTGTCCATCCACGTCTTGCGCACAATCATGTACTTGCCGTTGGGGGAGAGGGAGACGGCGGGGTAGTTGGGGGCGCACATCACGTCGAGGAGGTTGTAGGCTCTTTTGGTCGTGGAGGAAGGTTCGCCTACGGCGAGGGTCTTTCCGTCGGAGGTGGAGACAGTAATCTTGGCATCAGACTTGTCTTCCTTTGTGGAGAGATACTTGATTGCCACGATATGGCTGGAAGGCAGCAGGGTGGTCGATGCCTTGTCGTCGGTGGTCTGCACGGCTTCGCCGTCCACATAGAGACGGTAGTTCTTGAGACCGCTCACGGTGATGGTGACTTTCGTGCGGCAGTCGTTGGTGAGGGTGAAGGAGGCGACGTAGAGGGCATCGTTGCCGTTGGGCACCAACGAGGAAGTCTCCTTGCCCTCGCCGATCTTGTCGAGGGAGAGGGGAGAGTCGAGCAGTTGGGCGGCGTTGTATTTCTCCGCCTTCACGTTGAGGCTGTCCATCATCCACGGCGTAGCGACGCAGTAGGGGCCGACATACTTGAATTTCCTCACCTCGATGTCCTCGGCGTTTGCCGTCAGCGAGGCGCACAGTGCGGCGCTGAGCGTCAGCGCCATGCAGCCCTTCCGGGCTTCTTTACCACAAAAAAATCTTTTCATGCTATGATGTTTTATGTTATTCTTTCTTCGCGAACTTATTGACGATGATGGCGATGGCACCGTCGCCAGTGACGTTGCAGGCTGTGCCGAAGCTGTCCATGGCGATGTAGAGGGCAATCATCAGTGCCTGCATCTCGGCATTGAAGCCCAGAACGGAGGCGAGGGGACCCAACGCCGCCATGACCGCACCGCCGGGAACACCGGGGGCAGCCACCATGCAGATGGAGAGGAGAAGGATGAAATGGACGAAGAGACCGAAGTCGTGGGGTATGCCGTTGACCAGACTGATGGTGAGGGCGCACGCCGTGATCTTCATCATCGATCCGGGCATGTGGATGGTGGCGCAGAGGGGTATAGTGAAACCGGCGATGTCATCCCTTACGCCGTTCTTCTTCGTCTGCTCCAATGTCACGGGGATGGAGGCGGCGGACGACGAGGTGCCGAGGGCAGTGAAATAAGCCGGTACCATGTTGAGCAACAACTTCAGCGGATTCTTTCTCGTCAGTCCTCCGGCTATCACGAACTCATAGACCAGCACGAAGAGATGGAGTCCCACGATGACGAGGATGATCTGGGCGAAGACCACGAGGATGCGGTAAGCCTCGCCGGAGTAGGTCATGTTGAGGAAAATGCCGAAGATGTAGAGCGGCAGGATGGGGATGATGACCTTGGCGATGACTCCCGAGATAATGTATTGAAACTCGGAGAAACAACCCTTCAGCATGGAACTGCCGTTGTAGGCAATGCCCAGTCCCATGGCAAACGAGAATACCAAGGCACTCATCACGTCGAGCATGGCGGGAATCTGTACCTCGAAGAACGGCTTGAGGTCCTCCGGCTTCGCCACCGTCATGTGGCTCGTTCCTTCCACCATGCCGGGGAAGATGGCGGCCCCCACGCCGTAAGTGATGAAGCCGATGAGGATGGTGTCGAGGAACGCCAAGCCCACGGTCATGATCAGCAACTTGCCCGCACCGCTGCCGATGTCGGCGATGGCGGAGGTGACCAGAGCGACGATGATGAGGGGAATCATGAAACCGAGGAACTGACTGAAGATGCCGTTGAAGGTAACGAAAATCCTGACGATGGTCTCGTTGAGGAAGTTGCCCAAGAGGATGCCCAAGAAGATGGCGACGATGATTTTTCCCAAGAGGGGAATCTTGACTTTTTTCATTTGCTTTCTGCTGGTTATGTTGATTTGTCGCACAAAGGTAGGGCTTTTCCTACAAAAAAGCAAATTTTTTTGGAAAAACCTATACACATTCTTTGTCTTTTGCCGAAAACATCGTAACTTTGCACCGCAATTGGTTCGCCCTGACATGGAAACGACATCTGTGCCGTGGGTGATTAAAAGGGAACCGGGTGAGAAACCCGGGCAGTCCCGCTGCTGTTAGCATCCGTCCCCTGGAAAGAGGGGAATGGCAAGCAAGAGAGGTCACTGACAATTTTTCGGGAAGACCGCTTGTCATCAGTTCCACCTTATTATATATAGGGATGATGGACGAGGATGTAAGCCAGAAGACCTGCCGTTGCCATGCACATCGTCCGCCGGAAGGAGGAGGAAGGCATGTGGGGATGCCGCCCACGAGGATGGACGGGCATCCGATGAACAGAACAACAAGAAAAGAAAGTATGAACGGATTGGGAAGACTCGTTCTCATGTCTTTGTGGCTCTCCATGGGAGTGCAGACGATAGTCTGCGCCCAGACAGACACACTCCGCACCCATCGTCTTGACGGTGTGGTGGTGGTGGGTGACAACCGTCAGCGCCAGTTGACGAGCACGTCGCCCCTACAAGCTATCGACCGCACGGAGATGCAGCACCTCGGCGTGGTGGATATGGCAGATGCCCTGCACCGACTGCCCGGCATCACGCTCCGTGACTATGGTGGGGCAGGAGGTATGAAGACCGTATCGGTGAGGGGCTTCGGCGCACAACATACGGGTGTGAGCTATGACGGCATCCTCCTCGGCGAGAGCCAGGGCGGAGAGATTGACGTGGCACGCTATTCGCTCGCCAACGTGCGGACGGTGAAACTGACCATCGGTGACAACGATGACATCTTCATCCCGGCACGACAGGCGGCGAGTGCCGCCGTACTCTCGATAGAGACGATGGGCGAGATACCCATAGACCGCCGTGTGCATCTCACCACCCAGGTGAAATGGGGATCGTTCGGCTATGTGAGTCCGTACCTGCGCTATGTGCAGCGGTTGTCGGAACGCCTCACCCTCTCCGTAACGGGAGAGTATGCCTACGGGGAGAACGACTATCCCTTCACCCTGGTGAACGGTACGCTGAAGACACGGGAATACCGCACCAACAGTCGCATGAGCAGCGGACACGGTGAGGTGGACATCCACTGGCAAGCCAACAGCCGCAACCGATTGTGGGCAAAGGCATACTATTACGACAACGACCGGCAGTTGCCCGGCATCGTGAGATACTATACCAACGTCTGTGGAGAGCGGTTGCACGACCGCAACTTCTTTGCGCAGGCAAGGTGGATCACGCAGAGCAGGGACGGCAAGTGGATGGTGAAGGCGAACGGCAAGTTCAACTGGGCGACCTCACACTATGAGGACACGCTGATGGTAGACCGCCGCAACGATGCCCAATACTGGCAAAGGGAGGCATACGCCTCGGCGGCAGTGATGTGGATGCCCGGGAAGGACTGGGCGGTGGACTATTCCGCCGACTACATCTACAACAACCTCAACGGTACCAACATTGCCACTTCTGGGCATCCCTACAGGCACAGTGTGCTGCAGTCGGTCACCGCCAAGTGGACCCACGGAAGGTGGGTGGCGATGGGCAGGCTCTTGGGCTCCGTCTATCTCAACAGTGAGGCGAGGAACGCACGGCGGTTGTCGCCATCGTTGTCACTCTCCTTCAAGCCCATGGAGCGCGAGGATCTCTATCTCCGCGTCTCCTACAAGGACATCTTCCGGATGCCCACGTTCAATGAGAACTATTACTTCCACTACGGAAGCACCGACATCGAGCCGGAGAAGACAAGGCAATGCAATATCGGCATGACCTGGGGAAAGATGTGGACGGAACGGCTGAGGATACAACTGACCGTGGACGGTTACTGCGGACGGGTGAGCGACAAGATTGTGGGCGTACCTTATAATATGTTCATCTGGAGAACGGTCAATGTGGGAAAGGTGGACGTGAGGGGACTGGACGTGAGCATGAAGGCGGCATACAGACTCGGACAGAACCAGAGTCTGGAACTGAGCGGATCCTACAGTTGGCAGGATGTACTGAACCATACCGACGAGACCTCCGCCAACTACGGCAAGCAGATTGCCTATATGCCCCACCATACGGGGAGTTTGGCAGTCGGCTGGCAGAATCCCTGGGTAAACCTCTCCCTGCATGGGGCGGGCGTGAGCAGTCGATGGGCTAACAACAACCATTACGAGGGTACCGGCATCGCCGGCTACTGGGACTTGGGACTCACCGCCTACCGTACCTTCCGCCGATGGGAGGTGAGGGCGGACGTGAAGAACCTCCTCGACAAGCAGTATGAAATCGTGGGACACTATCCCATGCCCGGCATCAGTTGGCAAGTGAGTTTGAAATATAGTTTCTAAAAAATATAAACAGTAAAGAATGAAAATGAAAAAGTATTTGTTAGGTTTGGCTGTGTTAGTATCTGGCATGGCAGTGTTCACCTCCTGTCTCGACAGTAATGGCGACGGTTCGTCTACACAGACCGTAGCTTACAGCGACGGTGCTTATGTGGTGAACAGTGGTAATATGTACTACAAAATCGAGAGTTCGCTGACTCATGTCAGTTTTTCTTCCAACACGGCGACACAGAATGCCTTCAAGTCTGTCAACGGTCGTAGCTTAGGCAACACCGCCAACGACGGTATCGTGTACGGTGACAAAATCTACCTCGTGGTAGACCAAAGCAACAGTATTGAGGTGGTGGACAAGAAGACCCTGAAGAGCGTGAAGCAGATCAGCACCAC
Source organism: Acutalibacteraceae bacterium (assembly GCA_963616155.1). Taxonomy (GTDB): domain Bacteria; phylum Bacteroidota; class Bacteroidia; order Bacteroidales; family Bacteroidaceae; genus Prevotella. The sequence continues at coordinate 16,762 of CAVEJY010000177.1, read as the reverse complement.
AGGATTGATGGGTACCAGCGAGGGCAATGAGCCTCGCCACATCATTGCCGGTAACGGCAACATCTATTTCACCACCTACGGTGGATATGTGGGTGTGGTGGATACCCTCAACTACAGTTTACAGGCGAAGTACCAGGTAGGTAAATATCCCGAGGGAATCATCGGCTATGGCACCAACCTTTATGTGGCAAACTCCAACTACGCACAGGGTGGCGGCAACATCTCGTCTGTCAATCTGCAGACCGGTGTAGTGACAACCTACGATGTGGAAGGCATCAACAATCCCACCAAGTTGTTCATTGCCAACAGTACGCTCTATGTACTTGACAATATGTATTATGACGCCTCTTATAATTCTTATGGTGAGAACGCCCTCAAGTCGGTGAACTTGATAAGCAAGACCTCCTCGAAGATCATCGAGTGCAACTATGCTTGTCTCTATGCCATAGGCAACTCTTGCAAGTTCTATGTCATCAACGCACCCTACACAGGCGAGGCTCCCACCTACAAAACCTACGACCTGACCACCAGTCAGACTGCCTCCCTGACCCTTGGCGAGGAGGTGAAGAGTCCTTGCGGCATCAATGTAGATCCCATGACCGGCTATCTCTACATTCTCTCCTATAACTTGGGCGACGGCGGTTATGCCGACTATAACAGCAACGGTTACATGATTCAGTACGACAACACCGGCAAGAAGCTCCATCAGTATGAGGTTGGTGTAGGTCCTTGTACCACCTTCTTCGACTCTGGTTACAAGACCGTGACCGTGAATCAGTAAGGATAAGACGATATGTTTAAGTCAAAGAGATACATCAAGAGGCAGACTGCGGTTTGCCTCTTTTTCTTGGTAGTGTTCCTTTCCCTGACCTCCTGTCAGGGCGGTAGGGGAGTGGCTTTGTCGGAACAGGGCGATACCGTCGCCATGAAATATGCCCGCTTCCTCACCATGACGAGGCAGGAGGGCTATATCGAGGTAACCTTGCTGAATCCCTGGAAAGACAATGAGGTGTTGCACCGCTATGTGCTGATACCCAAGGGAAGCGATGGCGACAAAACCGCCGGGCAAGTGGGGAAGGAACTGCGTGCCGACATCGTGAGGACACCCGTTGAGGCTGGCATCATCTTCACTTCGCCCCACTGTCAGTTGCTTTATGAGTTGGGTTGTCCCGAAGCCATCAAAGGCGTGTGCGACATCGATTACATCAATATCTCCGACCTGCATCGGCGGAAGATAGTGGACTGCGGTTCGAGTATGCAACCGATGACGGAGAAAATCATGGACTGCAAGCCCGAGGCTATCCTGCTGTCACCCTTCGAGAACACGGGGTTGGGGCAAGTGGGGAAGTTGGGCATCCCCGTGATTGAGGCGGCTGACTATATGGAGACCTCTCCTCTGGGACGTATGGAGTGGGTGAAATTCTATGGTGCCGTCTTTGGAAGGGAACGTCAGGCAGACTCGCTCTTCTCCCTCGTCGACTCCACTTACCATGCCCTGAAGGCACAGGCACAGAAACTGCCCAAGGGCAAGAGTGTGCTGACCGAGCGGAAGATGGGAAGCGTATGGTATACGCCCGGCGGCAAGAGTACTATGGGTATCCTCTTCGCCGATGCCAATGCCGGCTATGCATTTGCCGGAGACAAACACAGTGGCAGTCTGTCGCTGAGTGCCGAGCAGATTCTCGACAAGGCGAACGAGATGGAGGTGTGGGCATTCAAGTATATCGACAGGGATCCGCTGACCCGCAAGGACCTGTTGCAGGAATACCCCGGCTATGCCTCCTTGGCGGCGTTCAAGACCGGCGAGATCTATGAATGCAACACGGGTGTAGTGCCGTATTTCGAACAGACCAGTTTCCATCCCGAGTATCTCCTGCGCGAGTTCATCCAGCTCACGCATCCCGGTGTCGACTTGGGCGGATTGAGGTATTACAGGAAAATGGAGGAATAAGGAGAGATGAACAAAGGTGTGGTATATGGCATTGCCTTGGCTTTGCTGGCGATGGTGCTGCTGTCGCTCAACCTCACGACGGGAAGTGTGAATATTCCCTTAGGGGATGTCGTGGCGGTGCTGACGGGGGATGACGCTGGGGTGAAAGACTCCTGGCGGTATATAGTCAGGGAAGTGAGACTGCCCGAGGCGGTGACGGCGATGTTGGCAGGATCTGCATTGGCAGTAAGCGGTCTGTTGTTGCAGACCGCCTTCCGCAATCCCTTGGCAGGGCCCGATGTGTTCGGCATCAACAGTGGTGCCGGACTTGCCGTGGCTTTGGTGATGTTGGGAATGGGGGGAACGGTGAGTGCCGGCGGTTATACGTTGGCGGGATTCGTCGCCGTACTTTTCAGCTCCTTCATCGGAGCGATGGCGGTGACGGGCATTATCTTCCTCTTCTCCACGATGGTGAAGAACAACGTGATGCTGCTCATCATCGGCATCATGATCGGTTATGTGGCGAGCAGTGCCATCTCCCTGCTCAATTTCTTCGCCACGGAGGAAGGGGTGAAGTCGTATATGATGTGGGGTATGGGTAGTTTCGGCAATGTGTCGATGGACGACCTGCCGGTGTTTACCTGTGTGAGTATTGTGGGACTGTTGTCTGCCATAGCCCTGGTGAAACCCCTCAACGCCCTGCTCCTGGGCGAACAGTATGCAGAGAATTTGGGTGTCAACACAAGGCGGATGCGTCACCTGTTGTTGGTGGTGACGGGCATCCTCACCGCCAATGTCACGGCATTCTGCGGACCAGTGGCGTTCATCGGACTTGCCACGCCCCATGTCGCCCGCCTCTTGCTCACCACCGACAACCACCGTCGTGTCCTCCCCGTCACGATGCTTTTGGGCGCAGTCATCGCCCTGTTCTGTAATCTTATCTGCTATGCGCCAGGCGAGAACGGCATCATTCCCCTCAATGCCGTGACCCCACTCTTGGGTGCCCCGGTCATCATCTATGTGCTGTTGAAGGGAAAATGAGAAGATAAGCAAAAAGGGTGTGCCATGAAATATGACACACCCTACATTAATTTTCGCCAATTTAAACTCTTAATACTATGAAAGAAATCTTTTTTTAGCAAACCTTGTGGGAACCCTCGGAGATAACTACGGGGTAAACCTCAGGCTCGTGGCCGTACTTGGCGGCAAACTTGGCCTTGACATCCGTGATGAACTGGTCGTAGATGTCTTCCTTGACGAGGTTGATGGTGCAACCACCGAAACCACCGCCCATGATACGGCTACCGGTGACACCGTTCTCCTTGGCGACATCGTTGAGGAAGTCGAGTTCTTCACAGCTTACCTCATACTCCTTGCTCAGGCCATAGTGGGTCTCGTACATCTTCTGTCCCACTGTCTCGTAGTCACCCTGCTGCAAGGCATCGCAGACAGCTAATACACGGTCTTTCTCACCCAATACGAAGTGAGCGCGTGTGTAGTCTTCTTCGCCCACCTCGGCGCGAACCTCCTCCAACTGCTCCCATGTGCAGTCGCGAAGAGTCTCGAAGGTAGCCTCTGGATGCTTGGCGGCGATGTGCTTCACCACGTTCTCGCAAGAGTTGCGGCGGTCGTTATAGGGAGATCCTGCCAACTCATGCTTCACCTTGGAGTTGACCAGACAGAGCTTATAGCCTTTAGGCTCGAAGGGATAGTACTCGAATTCGCGGCTGTTGCAGTCGAGGCGCATCAACTTGCCCTCCTTGCCGAAGACACTGGCAAACTGGTCCATGATGCCGCAGTTCACACCTACATACTTATGCTCTGTAGCCTGTCCTGCCAGAACGAGATCCCACTTGGAAACCTTGTTGTCGCCGAAGAGGTCGTTCAGGGCAAAGGCGAAGCAACTCTCAAGGGCGGCAGAGGAAGACATACCGGCACCGAGGGGCACGTCGCCATAGAAAGCGGCATTGAAACCCTTTACCTCCACACCGAGTGCCTTCATCTCCTGGCAAACGCCATAGATGTAACGTGCCCAAGAGGCACGGGGACCCTGAGGGTCGTCTACCTTGAACTCCACGCGGTCTTTCAGGTCGATGGAGTAGAGCATCACGGTATTGCTACCGTTGGGGCGAATCTCAGCCATGATGCCCTTGTCTACGGCACCCGGGAATACGAATCCGCCATTGTAGTCGGTATGCTCACCAATCAGGTTGATACGTCCTGGTGACATATAGATGTTACCTGTCTTTCCATCAAAATGCTTGATGAAACGGCTTCTTACTTTTTCAATATCCATAATTGTTAAGTGTTAGTTGGTTATTTTCGTTGAAAGGTTATTATTCCACGGGGATGTCCTTGTTCACGTTCTTGCAACCTACCAAAGCATAGAAGAACATATAAGCCATGGACAGCAGTGGTACGATGTAGCTCAACAGGTAGCTGGCGTTGTCGGCGATGAAGTTCTGAACCAATGGCATCAGACCGCCACCCACTACCATCATCATGAAGATGCCGGAAGCCTGGGCTGTGTACTTGCCAAGACCCTCTGTGGCGAGGTTGAAGATGGCAGACCACATCACGGATGTGCAGAGACCGCAGAGCACCAGGAACATGGCGGCTATAGGCACTGTCACCACCTGGAAGGAAGATCCGGTGAACACAGGCATCTCAACAGTGGTAGACTTGCCCAGAATGATACCCAACACGATGAGAATCATACCTATGGCGTTCACTACAATCATCATGGTGCGGCTGGAAATCTTGTCGGCGATGAAGCTGGAGAGCAGACGGCCCACCAACATCAGGAGCCAGTAAGTACCTGCCACGAAACCACCGATGGCTGCAGCGTTGGCAAGGATGGTGCCGTTGATGTTGCCACCACCATTGGCTGTGGTATCGGAGATGTAGAAGTTCAATGTGCCGGGCACACCTACCTCGACACCCACATATACGAAAATGGCGATTACACCGAGGTTGAAGTGGCGGAAAGCCCAGGGAGAATGCTCGAACACGGTCTTGTCGGTAGTCTTTCCCATCTCTGGATCCTTGATAGGGATGAAGTTGAGGATGATGAAAGCCAGGGCGAATACAGCGAGTGCGATGTAGAGCACGAGGTTCACGTCCACCATCTTGGTGTTGGCTGTCACAGTACCGATGAGGGCACCCACGAGCATTGGAGTCAGCGTGCCGGAGAGGGAGTTCAGCGTACCGCCGATGAGGTTGAGCTGGTAACCGCGGTTACCACCGCCACCGATGAGGTTCAACATGGGGTTTACCACCGTGTTGAGGATACATACGGCGAAACCGGATACGAACGCACCGAAGAGGTAAACGCCGAAGCCTGTCATATCGGTGCCGAACTTACCGGAGAGGAACTGGATGAACACACCCACGAAACCTGTAGCGATACCAGCCAAGGCTGTCTTCTTATAGCCAATCTTAGTAAGCAATTTTCCTGCGGGAATACCCATGAAGAGGTAAGCGAGGAAGTTCATGGCGTTACCCAACATACCAATCATGTTGGCACTGCCGCTGTCGGCGAAGGCGTTCTTCCAGATGACTCCGATAGGAGCTGCCAGGTTGGTCACGAACGAAATCATGGCATATAAGAACATCATCGTGATGATGGCGATGATGTTGCCATTTTGCTTTTGGTTTTCCATTTTCTTTATCTAATCAATTTTTTGTTTCACATTATTAATATAGGTACATGAGGTTTATTTTTCCACACCGAACTTATAGATGGTCTTCTGTGTGTAGGTGTCACCCGGTTTCAGTCTTACGCTTGGGAAGTAAGGACGGTTGGGGGAGTCGGGGAAGTGCTGTGCCTCGAAGCAAACGGCACTGCGGCGTGGGAAGGTGGCACCGTGCTGGCCGGGGATGCCCTGCAGGAAGTTGCCAGTATACATCTGCAAACCAGGCTCTGTGGTATAAACCTCCATGGTGCGTCCGCTTACTGGATCCTTGATCTTGGCGGCAAAACTCAGTTCGCCCTCTTCGGTCTTGTTGAGTACATAGCAATGGTCGTAGCCCGTGCCGTTCTTGATTTGCTCGTCGTCGGCGTTGATGTCCTGACCGATGGTCTTCGCCTTGCGGAAGTCGAATGGAGTACCCTCTACTTTCAGAATCTCGCCTGTAGGAATGGACTCGGCATCGATAGGGATGAAGAAGTCTGCATTGACCTCGCAGAGCTGGTTCTCGATGGATGGGGTAGGGTTTCCGATGCCCTGGATAGAGAAGAAACCGTGGTTGGTGAGGTTCACGATAGTGAGTTTGTTGGTCGTTGCCTGATACTTGATTACCAACTCGTTGTCATCTGTGAAGGTGTAAGCCACCCATACGTTCAATTCGCCGGTGAAACCCTCCTCGCCGTAAGGACTGGCGTATTTCAGCACGACGGCATTGTCATGCACCTGCATGGCATCCCAAACGTGGGCATGGAAACCTGTGGGACCTCCGTGGAGATGGTTGTTGCCGTCATTGACAGCCAACTGGTACTCCTTGCCGTTGAGTGTGAACTTACCGTGCTTGATGCGGTTGCCGAAGCGACCGATGAGAACACTGAGGAAAGGTTCGGGAGAGTTGATGACATCCTGAATGTTGTCATGTCCCTGAATCACGTTGGCATGCTTGCCGTCCTTGTCGGGAACCATGATAGCCACGATGGCGCCACCATAGTTGGTGATAGCTACTTCATTACCTTGGTTGTTTTTCAGAATGAAAAGGTCTGTCTGCTTTCCATCTACGGTAGTCTGAAAATCTGCTCTTTTCAGACCACAGATATTTTCTGGTTCTGTATTCATAATATATCAATTTTTTTTAGTTACTTTCCTTGTTTTAAAGTTATATTTGCAAAGTAACTAAAAAAAACTGAATGCAACAAATTTTTCGGCAACTTTATTGGTTTAAAAAAACAAAAAATGTTTAAGACAATAAATCTGCCACCACATAGCTGGAGCCTCCCACGAAGATGAAGTCATCCATGTAGGCTTCGCTTAGTGCATGGTTAAATGCTTCTTTTACAGAATGATAACTCTTTCCGTAGAGTCCGTTCTCAATACCTTTTTCTGCGATTTTCTCCACTTTTACAGCCCTTTTTGTCGTGGCTTGCGTCCAGTAGTAGATAGCGTCGCTTGGCAGCATTTTCATCACTGTGTTGAGGTCTTTGTCGTCTACCATGCCAAAGACGATGCGCAGATGCTGGCAGGGTTGCGCCTTGATCTGTGGGGCGAGGTACTGCCATCCGCCCACATTGTGGCCCGTGTCGCAGATGACGAGGGGATGTTCCTGCAACTTCTGCCATCTGCCCATCAGGTCCGTGAGTCGGCTCACGTTCTGTATGCCTTCGATGACAGAGGAACGGTTTGCCACAATACCTTTGTCCATCAGAAGGGCGATGGCGTTCAGAATCGTGTTCATGTTCTTACTTTGGTAGTCGCCCTGCAACTCTCCTTTCAGTGTGCCCCAGTTCCTTGTCTCGTAAATCCTGCCTTGGGTCAGTTCGTCACTTCCCGACATACTTCCCCCGGCAAACCACTCCTTGGAGGAAATGACCTCCTGATTCTCTGCATCTTGGGCGAAACGGATGGGAGCGTGCTTTTCTTCTGCCTTCTGGAGGAAGACGGGACGGGTCTCGGGGATGTCCTCTCCGATGACCACGGGCGTGCTTTCCTTGATGATGCCCGCCTTCTCGCCGGCAATTTCTGCAAGGGTGTTGCCCAAGAACTGGGTGTGGTCCTTGCTGATGTTGGTGATGACGGAGAGGATGGGAGAGATGATGTTGGTGCAGTCGAGCCTGCCGCCCAGTCCCACCTCGATGACAGCGATGTCCACCTCCTGATCGGCGAAGTATTTGAATGCCAAGGAGGTAGTCAGCTCGAAGAACGATGGGTGGAGGGGTTCGAAGAAACCTCGTTCCTCCTCCACGAAGTCGATGACGTATTGCTCGGGGATGCACTCACCGTTGACACGGATACGCTCACGGAAATCCACCAGATGGGGAGAGGTGTAGAGCCCCACCCTATAACCCTCCTCCTGCAGGATGGCCGCCAAGGTATGGGAACAGGATCCCTTGCCGTTGGTGCCTGCCACATGGATGGTCTTGAAACGGCGGTGAGGATGCCCGAAGTGGGTATCCAATGCCTTCGTGGTCTGCAAGCCGGGCTTGTAGGCGGAGGCACCCACCTTCTCAAATACAGGAGTGCTGTTGAAGAGGTATTCTATCGTGTCTTGATAATTCATGCCGGACGTTTACTTAAACAAGTTCTTGAAACTCTCGAAGAGCGTCTTCTTGGTGGCGTTGTCTGCCTTGAAATTCTCGCATTTCTTGAATTTCAGCACCAGTTCCTTCTCCTCCTTGGTGAGGGTCTTGGGCACGAATACGGTCACGTTGACGATGATGTCGCCCTTGCCGTAGCCATAGCCTGAGACGGCGGGAAGTCCTTTCCCGCGGAGACGGATCTGCTTGCCTGGCTGTGTGCCTGGCTCTATCTTGATGGTGGTCTTGCCGTCGATGGTAGGAATCTCCACCTCACCGCCTAAGGTGGCAGTGGTGAAGTCGAGAACGAGATTATAGTAGAGATCCTTGCCGTTGCGCTCGAAGGTGTCGCTCTTTTCCTCGGTGATGAGTACCTGAATGTCGCCGTTCACGCCATTGTGCATTCCGGCATTGCCTTTGCCGCGCACCGTCACGCACATTCCTTCCTCCACACCGGCGGGGATGGTAATCTCCACCACTTCCTCGCCTTTCACGATACCGTCACCACCGCAAGACTTACACTTGTTCTTGATGATGGTACCCTCGCCATGACAGTTGGGACATGGTTCCTGTGCCTGCATGACACCGAACATCGAGTGGACGGTCTTCAGCGTCACACCGCTTCCGTTACAGTTGGGACAGGTTTCGGGCTTGGCACCGCCCTCGCATCCCGTACCGTGACAGGCTTCGCAGGTGACGTCCTTGTGGATTTTGAACTTCTTGGTGACACCGGTGGCTATCTCCTGGAGGGTCAGTTTTACCTTTACCCTCAGGTCACTGCCCTGGTACTGGCGAGTCTGTGCACCTCCGCCTCCGAATCCACCGAAGCCTCCGAATCCACCGCCGTGGCCTCCGAAGATGTCGCCGAACATGGAGAAAATGTCGTCCATATTCATGCTGCCACCGCCACCGAAGCCTCCGCCGAATCCACCTTGTGGACCGTTGAAGCCAAACTGGTCGTATTGCTGGCGCTTCTGTGGGTCGCGGAGCACGTCGTAAGCCTCTGCTGCCTCCTTGAACTTCTCCTCTGCCTCCTTGTTGCCGGGATTGCGGTCGGGATGGTATTTGATGGCAATCTTGCGGTATGCCTTCTTGATTTCGTCGTCGGATGCCTGCTTGCCTACGCCAAGCACCTCGTAGTAGTCTCTCTTAGCCATTATTAATTCTTAATTGTTAATTCTTAATTATTGCCCCACTGCAACCTTGGCATGGCGGATTACCTTGTCGTTGAGGGTATAGCCTGCCTGTACGCAGTCGATGACCTTGCCCTTCTTGTCGTCACCCATGCCCGGCACCATGGCGATAGCCTCGTGGTAGTCTACGTCGAAGTCCTTGCCTTCGGTCTCGATCTTCTTCACGCCCAATGACTCCAGGGCTTTGGCGAACTTGTTGAAGATCATGCTGAAGCCTTCCTTGATAACCTTGGGGTCCTCACTCTTGTCGGCGATGGCGCGCTCGAAGTCATCGAGTACAGGCAGGATGGCGGCGATAGTCTTCTCGCCTCCGTTCAGAATCAGCTCGGTCTTTTCCTTGAGGGTACGCTTGCGATAGTTCTCGAACTCGGCAGTCTTGTAGAGCAACTGTTTCTTGAGTTCCTCTGCCTCTTGCTGGGCTTTAGCCAACGGGTCGAGCTCTGCCGTTTTGTCGGAATTCTCCTGATCTTCGGTCTCGCTGTCAGCTTCCTCTGCCTTGTTGTCAGTTCCGTTTTGCTCGTTCTCCTGTCCCTCACAGTTGTCCTGTACGTTCTCGTTTTGGGACTCGCAGGCGTTTCCGTCCTCTATGTCAATGATTTTTTCTGTACTCATATTCTTTTTTCTTTTTAGTTTGTTAAAAAGTCGCATGGCAAAAAGTATGCCAACCTTTCCGTTGGGAAAGGCTGGCACTGCTGTATATTATAAATAGGTGTATACTCCAAAAGTGTCCACTTACTCACCGGCATACATCTTTGCCTTCTGCTCCTTGATGGCCTCGTCGTAGATGTACTCGTCGTAAGACATCAGCTTGTCGATGGTGCCGGATGGAGTCAGCTCGATGATGCGGTTGGCCACAGTGTTGATGAACTCGTGGTCGTGGCTGGAGAAGAGGATGTTGCCCTTGAAGCCCACCAGGTTGTTGTTGAATGCCTGGATGCTCTCCAGGTCGAGGTGGTTGGTAGGTGTGTCGAGGATGAGACAGTTAGCATTCTGCAACTGCATCCTTGCGATCATACATCTCATCTTCTCGCCTCCGGAGAGTACGTTTACCTTCTTCAATACCTCTTCACCGCTGAAGAGCATACGACCCAGATAACCCTTCATCGCCACTTCGTTGCCCGGTCCGTACTGGCTCAGCCAGTCTACGAGGTTGAGGTCGCTCTGGAAGAAAGCGGTGTTGTCAAGCGGCAGGTAGGCGGTGGTGATGGTCACGCCCCACTTGTAGTCGCCGGCATCGGCCTTGCGGTTGCCGTTGATAATCTCGAAGAGAGCGGTCATCGCCTTGGGGTTGTGGGAGAGGAATACCACCTTCTCACCCTTCTCGATATTGAAGTTCACGTTGTCGAAGAGTACTGTTCCGTCCTCGTCGAGTGCCTTCAGACCCTCTACCTCCAGAATCTGGTTGCCCGGCTCGCGGTCCATCTGGAAGATGATGCCCGGGTACTTGCGGCTTGACGGACGGATTTCCTCCACGTTCAGCTTCTCCAGCATCTTCTTGCGGGATGTGGTCTGCTTGCTCTTTGCCACGTTGGCGGAGAATCGGCGGATGAACTCCTCCAGCTGCTTCTTCTTCTCCTCAGCCTTCATCTTCTGGTTCTGTGCCTGACGGAGGGCCAGCTGTGAACTCTCGTACCAGAAAGAGTAGTTACCGGCGAACATGGTCACCTTGCCGAAGTCGATGTCGACGGTCTGTGTGCTGACGGCGTCGAGGAAGTGACGGTCGTGGGATACCACCAGGACGGTCTGCTCCACGTTGCTGAGGTATTCCTCCAGCCACTCCACGGTGTCGAGGTCGAGGTCGTTGGTAGGCTCGTCGAGGAGCAGGTTGTCGGGGTTGCCGAAGAGAGCCTTCGCCAGCATCACGCGCACCTTCTCCGTGTTGGAGAGTTCGCCCGTGAGCTTGTCGTGCAGGTCTTCCTTAATGCCTAAGTTCTGGAGAAGCTGGGCAGCGTTGCTCTCAGCCTCCCATCCGTTCATTTCGGCGAACTTCAGTTCGAGGTCTGCGGCAAGGTTGCCGTCCTCCTCCGTCATCTCCGGCTTGGAGTAGAGGCGCTCGCGCTCCTTCATGTTCTCCCACAGGGGCTGGTGTCCCATGAGGACGGTGTCCATGACGCGGAACTCATCGTATTTGAAGTGGTCCTGCTCCAAGATGGAGAGGCGTTCGCCCGGTCCCATCTCCACGGTTCCCTTGTTGGGCTCCAGCTCACCGCTGATAGCCTTGAGGAAGGTGGATTTTCCGGCACCGTTGGCACCGATGATACCGTAGATGTTTCCGTGGGTGAACTTGAGGTTCACGTCCTTGTAAAGTACTCTTTTTCCGAATTGGATTGCAAGATTTGTTACTGTAATCATTTATTTTATACTCTATAACTTTTTAATTAATAACTGGTGTTTGATATTTAGTCGTCCAAATGTCTGAGCCATTCTGTTCCTTTTGCTGATGCAATACAAGCGAAGACAATTGTTAGCAGTATTCCTACTATCGCTGATATGATATTGACAGGCTGGGTCATTGCATGATTCCTTAATTTCCGTTGCAAATTTACGAAAAATATTTGGAAATCACAAATTTGGGGAGAAAAAGAAAGCGATGTTGCGTTAAAACATGCTATATATTTGGCGGTTAACGCAAAAAACAGTATTTTTGTGCCTTGTTATGAGACCAAGCAATAAGAATTACAGTAACCAACAGCATGAGTACGACCATTATACGGTCGGCAAACCTGCGCCGCTCTTGGAGTGGCTGCTCGGCAATATCAAGGGCGAGAGCAAGACCAAGGTCAAGCAGACCCTACAGGGACGGGGCATCAAGGTGGACGGCAAGACCGTGACACAGTTCGACTACGCCTTGCGCCCCGGCATGAGGGTGTCGGTAAGCAAGTCGAAGAAGAACGACACCTTCAAGAGCCGCTATGTAAAGATCGTGTACGAGGACAGATACCTGGTGGTGGTGGAGAAGAACATCGGCATCCTGAGTATGGCGGCAGGACATTCTTCTCTGAACGTCAAGACGGTGCTCGACGACTATTTCCGCAAGACACGGCAGAACTGTCAGGCGCATGTGGTGCACCGGCTCGACCGCGACACGAGCGGACTGATGATTTACGCCAAGGACAAGCAGACGGAACTGGCGCTGGAACGTGATTGGCACAAGACGGTGTTCGACCGCAGGTATGTCGCCGTGGTGTCGGGCGAGATGGAGGAGGACGAGGGAACCGTTGCCAACTGGCTCAAGGACAACAAGGCGTACATTACCTACAGCAGTCCCACGGACAACGGAGGCAAGTATGCCGTCACCCATTTTCATACCCTTGACCGCACCACTGACCATTCGCTGGTGGAGTTCCGCCTGGAGACAGGACGCAAGAACCAGATTCGCGTGCATACTGCCGATATGGGCCATCCCGTGTGTGGCGACATCAAGTACGGCAATGGCGACGACCCCTGTCATCGTCTCTGTCTCCACGCCTATGTATTGTGCTTCTACCATCCCGTGACCCATCGCCCGATGGAGTTCGAAACCCCGATACCCTCGGAGTTCCGTCATGTCTTCAAGCAATAGGGTGGGGAGATTTGTCTAACCATAAAGAATCAAATTAGAAGGATATGGATAATTTCGGATATTATATTTTCGCGCTTGTGGTGCTGGTGGTGGGCTTCTTGATTTTCAAGAAAGTGGCGACCTGCATGATCAAGACCGTGGTGAGCCTGATTGTCATCGCCGTGTTGGCGGGTATCTATTGGCTGTACTTCTCTTGACGGAGTTGTAGGCATTCAGGCAAAACAAAAGGTTTCTTCCCTTGCTAATCAGCGGGAAAGAAACCTTTTGTCCGTTTTGTGTTTTTTACCTTTTTACCCTTTTACTTTTTTACCTTTATTTCAGCCATTTGTCGAGCCATCCGAAGAAGGTTCTCTGCCAGAGGACACCGTTCTGTGGCTTCAGTACCCAGTGGTTCTCGTCGGGGAAGATGAGAAGCTCTGCGGGGATGCCACGCATACGGGCGGCATTGAAGGCTCCCATACCCTGGTTGGCGTTGATGCGGTAGTCCTTCTCGCCGTGGATGCAGAGGATAGGAGTGTCCCACTTGTCCACAAACTTGTGGGGACTGTTCTCGTAGGTCTTCTTTGCATTGGTGGTCTGGTCCTTGTTCCAGTAGGCGTCGTCATACTCCCAGTTGCTGAACCAAGCCTCCTCGGTGTCGGTGTACATGCTCTCCAGATTGAAGGCTCCGTCGTGGGAGAGGAATGCCTTGAACCGCTTGTCGTGATGGCCGGCGAGATAGTATACGGAGAAACCGCCGAAGCTGGCACCCACGCATCCCAAACGGTCCTTGTCTACATAGGGGAGATTGTTGGCGGCATCGTCGATGGCAGAAAGATAGTCCTTCATGCACTGGCCTGTCCAGTCGCCGGAGACTTCCTCGTTCCACTCACTTCCGAAGCCCGGCAAACCGCGACGGTTGGGCAATACCACTACATAGCCGTTGGCCGCCATGATCTGGATGTTCCAGCGGTAGCTCCAGAACTGGCTCACGGGGCTCTGCGGACCGCCCTCGCAGAAGAGGAGGGTAGGGTATTTCTTGTTCTCGTCGAAGTTGGAGGGCAGCATGATCCATACCAGCATCTGCTTGCCGTCGGAGGTCTTCACCCAGCGCTGCTCGCACTTGCCCAGGTTCAACTGACCGAGAATGTGGTCGTTCTCATGGGAGAGCTGTTCCACCTTGGTACTCTTGGCGTCCTTGCCGGGAGTTACCATATAGATGTCGGTAGGATGACTCATGCTTGCCTTGGTGGCGAGAATCTTGTTGCCGTTATTGGCGAGCGACACGCTTCCGTAGTCGGCCCACTCGTCGGTAATCTGCTTCACCTCGCCCTTGAAGTTGGTCTGGTAGAGGTTCAGCGTGCCGTGCCATACGCCGATGAAGGTAAAGCTCTTGCTGTCTTTGTTCCAGGTGAAACCCTCCACGTTGGAGTCAAATTTCTCCGTCACATAGTTCTTCTTGCCCGTGGCAATCTCGTAGACACAGAGGCGATTGCGGTCGCTCTCGTAACCGTCGCGCGCCATGCTCTGCCAGGCGATGTACTTGCCGTCGGCAGAGAACTGGGGATTGGTGTCATAGCCCGGGTTGTTCTTCAGGTTCTCGGGATTGTTCACCGCCTGGTGCTTCATGCTCTTGGTGGCATCAATCTTGGGTTCCACATAACCCTCCTCCTTGCAGATGTTCTGCGTCTTTCGGGTGTCTGTGTCGTAGAGGTAGATGTCGGAGTCGGTGGAGATGGCATACTGCACGCCTTCCTTCTTGCGGCAGGTGTAGGCGATGGTCTTGCTGTCAGGGCTCCATGCCAACTGCTCCACGCCTCCGAACGGAGCCATGGGGCACTCGAAAGGCTCGTCCTTCAGGATGTCCTCGCCTTCGCCCACGGTGCCGTCCTCAGCCACGTTGGCAACGAAAGGATGAAGGATGCTCTCCACATAGTGGTCCCAGTGGCGGTAGTTCATGTCGGTCACCAGTCGGCCAGTTGCCAATGGCAGGTCGGAGGGATTCTTCTGGATGGTACCGTTGTAGGGCAGTTCCTTGATGAGAATCACCTTCTTGCCGTCGGGTGAGAACTTGAAGCCCTCGATGCCCTTCTCGTCGTTGGAGAGCTGCTTGCGGCCCGTTCCGTCGGGGTTCATGCTCCAGAGCTGTCCGCCACGGATGAAGGCAATCTTCTTTCCGCCCTCAATCCATGTGGCATCGCTCTCGCTCTTCTCGTCGGTGGTGAGTGCCTTCTGGTTCTTGCCGTTGGCATCCATCACGAAGAGCATCTGGTGGCTCTTGTTTTCCTTCACACTGTAATAGCCCACCTGGTAGACTATCTTCTTGCCGTCGGGCGATGCCTCTGCGCTTCCGATGCGTCCCATTGCCCAGAGAGCCTCGGGAGTCATCAGGTGGTTCTGCACCTGGATGTTGTTCTTCTCAATCATTGTTCCTGCGTTGGCTGCCGTTGCGCCCATGGTGAGTGCCGCGGCGGCCAGGATCATTGCTTTAATCATAGTTCTGAAATGTTGTTTTTACTTCTTTGCTGCAAAGTTACGGATATTTGTGGAGATAGCAAAATAAATCGGCGATAAAACGAAAAAATCATCGCTGTACCGTTTACTTGCAGTGTGTTCAGAAAGGTTAAAAGCGTTAATTGTTGTAAAGAGTCATTGGGAATCCTTGAGGAAGTGTGAAGTGGCTTTTCGGAAAGTTGTACCTTTGCACTCTGGAAACAAAAAGAACGTCGTGATGAACCAATCGAAAACAAGAAACCAAGTGGATATGCTCCATGGACCCCTGCTCATGAAAATCATCGTCTTCACTCTGCCGCTTGCTGCAAGCAGCATCCTGCAACAGTTGTTCAACTCTGTCGATGTGGCGGTGGTGGGACGCTTTGCCAGCAGTCAGGCACTGGCGGCTGTGGGAAGCAACACACCGGTGATCAGCCTGCTCATCAATCTCTTCATGGGCGTGTCGATGGGTGCCAACGTCATCATCTCCAACCACATCGGACAGGATGACCGGCGCAGTATCCGCGATGCAGTGGGCACGGTGGGCATTGCCGCCTTGGCGAGCGGTCTCTTCCTGATGCTGGTGGGCATCTGTGTGGCAAGGCCCATTCTGACGCTGATGAACACGCCTGCCGATGTGCTCGATATGGCAGTGCTCTACCTGCGCATCTATTTCTTGGGAATCCCCTTCTTCATGATATTCGACTTCGGCTCGGCGATATTGCGCAGCATGGGCGACACCCGGCGACCGCTCTACATCCTGGTGGTGGCGGGCATCGTGAACACCCTCCTCAACCTCGTATTCGTCATCGTCTTCCACATGAGTGTGGCGGGCGTGGCAATCGCCACGAGTATTGCCAACGCCGTGAGTGCAGGGCTTATCGTCTACATCCTCTTGCACGAGAAGGATCCCTTCCGTCTGCATCCCCGGGAGATGCGCATCGAGTGGAGGGAACTCAAGAGAATGCTTCAGATAGGCGTGCCGGCAGGTCTGCAGGGCATGGTGTTCTCGTTCTCCAACGTCGTGGTGCAGACGGCCATCAACGGCTATGGCTATGGGGCAATTGCCGGTTCTGCGGCGGCACTGAACTTCGAGTTCTACAGCTATTTCTTCATCGGGGCGTTCAACGGGGCTGCCATCACCTTCATCGGACAGAACTATGGTGCGGGCAAGCTCGACCGTGTGAACCGCATCTTCTGGATCTGTATGGTGATGGGGGCATTGACCTGTGCCTTGTGCAACTGGGGATTTACCTGGCAGGACGATTTCTTCCTCGGTTTCTTCACGGCAGATCCTCATGTGGTGGAGTTCGGCAAGACGAGAATGCACTGTGCCTTGGTGGTGCAGT
>CAVEJY010000176.1:0-7960 GCA_963616155.1 Acutalibacteraceae bacterium | reverse complement strand
ATCCAGCTCCTCCCTGATTGGTGTCGAAGAGACAGAGGTGTCTGTTGGGCATCACGGCAAAGTCTACGGAACCACGTTCCTTTCCCAATGTATCAAGCAGGGCTTGCGTAAGGACAATACCCAAGGTGAACAACAGGTTATCTTCCACTCTGCTGTCCATCCATTTCTTCTGTCCTTTGTGACGTATCCTTATCTCCGAGAAGTCGGTCTGTATCAGTCCTCCAATGATGATGTTGCGACGAATGGCCGTACTGTCGTGCGAACCGACACAATATTTACGTGCATCCTTTCCAGCCACGGCAAAATGATAAAGCGGCTTGTCCGGGTCATCCGGGTTTTTCTTCTTGTGAACACGTGTATTCATGTCATACGGCAAACTGCCAAGCGTGTCGTCAGGGTCTGCCACGTCATTTTCCAGCACCGTTCGTCCACATTTTGCGCACATACAATATCCATAGCCAGTACCCTCGTTGTAATAGAGAATCTGGGCATAGCCAGAGTCACGGTTGCTTCTCACGGAGAACAGGTGCGGCTCTGTCACGAGGTCAGCCCAATCGGTCGTACCTATCAACTGTGCATTGACGTGGGTGTATCTGTTGTTGTCTATCACTCGACTTTTGTCCTCGTTCATGTCAGGCACGAACCCTACGGGTTGCACCAACTCCAATCCGACCTTTCCGTTGACACTCCACCGTTGCTTGTTGTCCAGCGACGAGCCGCTGTCAATGACGCATTTCTCGGAGTTCCTGTAAATTTGTTTGAATGAACGTGCGCCCTGGTACATGTTGGCAAACTGTAAGCCTCTCACTACATATACCACTCCGTCCACTACGATGCTGTTGCCGGGAGCATATTGTGCGATGGCCTCACGCAAGCCGTATGAGGGGTTGGATGAAGCCGTAGTGCGATAGGCTGTGGACGAGCCAAGGCTGTTCAAGTCGAGAGATAGTACCTCAACAGGCATGTTTGCATTGGGCGTGAATCGGTGGGTAGCCCAGAAATTGAGCAACCGTTCGAGTAACACCTCATAATATTGCATCTTCAGCAACGTGCGGAACTTGTCGTTTGAGGCATCTCTGAAAGCGAACTTCAGGTCTTCCAGTTTCATATTCAGCTCCTTGTAGCAACGTTTGTTGTCTTCCAGTGCATTGTCCACCACTTCCGACACCATGCCGTCATATACCGTTCCTCGCAACAGTTGCTCCAGACCTTCCCGTATGTCGTCATCGAGAGCGTTCATGCACTTTTGGTTGAATACCTCGTACATGGTTCCAGTCTGGTCACCCAACTTGTTGTTCGGCGAGCACTCCTCATTGTCTTCTGGTTTAACCACTACCGCATGATTGCCTTCTTTTCTTCCTATAAAATTGGAATAATAGTTATAGACAGCTTGTGTCAACCGTCCTCCACAGTCGCCGTCCTTGAACACGCCAAACGAACGTATTAAATAAGAGTTGACATGACGCTGTACCACTTGTGGACTCATCAAGTCAACCATTGGCACGCATACGGGTCGGCTGATGATGGAAGGAATCGGATTAAACAGAGTTCGCAGACCGATGGCATCACTTCCGCACAGTGTAATACATGCACTTTTCACCTTATTGTTTCGGCCACTTCGACCAGCACGTTGCTTGTAGTTGGATGGCATAGGCGGCACGCTGGTAAGCATCACCACCTCCAAGTTGCCCAAGTCCACGCCCATTTCCATGGTGGTAGAGCAAGCAAGGATATTGATGGTGTGCTCCTTAAAATCGGTCTGTAAAGTACGCGAAACGTCCTTGTCCACCTGCGCTGTGTGCTCTGCCTGTATAAAGAGGTTGGGCTGGGCGTAGATGTCGGTCAGGCGATTTTCAAACACGCCGTTCTCTCCCCATAGATGGTTGTTCCAAAGAATCTGTCTGTTATCTTTCGCCCAGAGCCTTACTTCTTCTTTCGACATGGCTTGCGTGGTGGGGAATGCAAGCCATCGCTCATGCCATTCTTCTTGGAGTAAGCATACCTTGTTGCCGCCAAGATAGGGTGCGAAATTCTTGAAGTGGTTCTCTATCGGGCGCAGACATACCGTGTGCTGTTGGGTGGCATCTGTATTTGTATCACATAGATACACATCCTCGTAGAGCTTGAAGCACAAGTTTTTCAAGTTCATACGATAAGGAGGATTTTCATCCTTCTGTTTGTCTGTAACGAAGCACTGCCCATCCTTGTCCCACGATTGTGACAACTGCAGCAACTCGGCACCCTCACGGGTAACGTCTTCCCATAGGGCTTTCATCAGATTGCTAATCAAGCTGAAATTCTCCCGATAGGCTTCTGAGGCGTTTCCACCCTGGTCTTGTTTCAGCAGTTCGCAGATGAAACGCACAGTACGTGCATTCGACATTTTCTTCGGGTCAAGAATTGGTTCCTTCACTGGACGGCGGCGAGGCTTCTCCGTAGCAAAACGTTCGCAGGCAAAGATGTCTATCGGATTGGCGTCTGCAATCTTCAGATACAAAGACTGGTTGGATCGCACTGTATAGTCCATGAATATCTGTATGAGATGGTGCCAATCCTCCTTGCTTATCTTGTTTTCCTCGTTGTGAATGTTCTCATTGAAACGTTCCACAGCCTCAGGCAACTCGATGCGTTCAATCTGCGGATAGCAGGTGCAGAAGAGTCCTAAGGTTTCCGGGGCTGCTGCTGATACAGGACGTGAAGACAGGTACATCACCATGATAGACTGGATGTATTTGTCCATCACGTCATTGCGTATGTTACCATTCACATCGAGTTCCTCGCTGTCGCTGCTTCGCTTCACAAACTGTGCGCAAAACACCTTGCTTAGCCTGTCGTTCTTCAACAGACTTGCCACTTCCATCCATGTGAGACATGATTTCTTGGATGCTTGCAGCTTTTGGATTTTTCCAGCTATTTCTGTCAACTTCGCAACGTCTGTCACATAGTTTGGCAACTCGGATTGTAGCTTGGCAATCTCTGCATCCACGGTCCTTTGATTTTCCGCCTTGCGGCAAAGCTCATGGAAAATACGGCTATACACCCAGTCTCGTTCTTGCTCCAGATTCTGCTTCATAGTAGCCTTTGCCGCCATCTGTCGGCTGTCAGCGAAACTGAGGTATTGCTGACCATCGTGCAAGACTATCTTGTCTGCATCTGTAGAAGATACTTTGTCGAGATTGTCAAGTACCGACGGAGCCAACAGTCGGGAGATGAACTCTGGCGATGTCCTGAACTTCATCAGATAGGCACTGTCTGCCATTTCCTCCATATCCTTGTCCATATCCTCGTCGCTGTTTCTGCGTTTCGTCAGTTTGCTGTTGCAGTGCGGGCAACGGCACTTGGTGTTCACCACCAGATGCCAACCTGTAGACGAGAGGGTTCTTGCAGTAGAAGACAACAATTTGCCGTTCATTATCTCCATGGACACGTTATTGTCTCCGTTCTCATTGTCTTTGTCCGAGAGTCCGATGATGGCAAGTGGCTGCTGTTGTTCCTCATCACCTTCTTCCGCAAGATCAAACATATCACTGTCCTCACGCTCCACAGCCTTGTATTTGCCAAAGTCATCCCCCGGTTGATTGTTGATTTGTGCCAGTGCCACATACTCGCCGCAGTGTTTGCAGCGGCTCAGTTCCAGCAAGGGGTCGTTCTTCTCGTCCTCCTTGGCATTGTTCATGGTGTAGAGTTTGAATGCCCCGTCCTCATGTTCGGTCAAGCGGACATAGAGTCCGTTGTTGGGCACACGATAGAAGTAATGCACCTTCGCCTTGAGCTGCGGCATGCCGTCCTTCATAGGTACACGGTCGCAAACTTCATCGAGCAAGGTGAGCTTCTCCTCGATGGACTTTCCTTCTGTTATCATTTCGTTCAGCGGAACGTACTCTCTGTCAAAGAGCATCCGCCACTTCGCGCCGTCCTCATTGGCTGGTATGCAGTCCTCGCCGATACGCTTGCCGCCCACCACGCACACTTGGTCGGGGCGCAAGCCTGTGATTCCGCTGATAAACTTCTGTAACTGTCGTTTTTCTTCTTCGGGGTTTGCTCCGTTGCCGAAAGTGGCAGAAGAAGTGGCAAAGCGCACTTGGTTTGCCGATACACCGAAGGCAAGCAACACACGGCGCAGCAGCATCGCCAGTTCGGCGGCACCTGCTCCTGTATAGGTGTGTGTCTCGTCTATCGCCACCCATCTCAGACTCTTCAGCTCGGGGTTGGTCAGCACGGCATCCTTGGCACGCAGCAGGATATATTCCAGCATCGTGGGGTTGGTAAGCAAGATGTTGGGCGGGTTCTTTCTTACTTGGTCACGAGTGTAAAGGAGATGCTTGAATCTATAGTCTTTTGTATTCTCGTCCCATCCGCGTATCTGCATGATGCGCTTTCTTATATGCTCGGCGTTGGCGGTATGATCGTCTGCCTTAGGCTCCTGCTCGGGCAGGTCGCCATTAAACACGGTATAAGTCAGGTCGGTTCCGTCCAAGAGTTCTTCCAATCGCTGCTTCTGGTCTTCCATCAGGGCATTGAGTGGATAGAGGAAGAGTGCCTGTACCTGGTCTTGTTTTCGGTTATCCAGCAAGTCCTTCACCAGTGGCATCATGAAACACTCGGTCTTTCCCGAACCTGTGCCTGTTGTCACACATACCGACTTGGGCAATCCGTCGGCAGTCTTTTCTGCCAACAGGGCTTTCCAGCACAAGTACTGGTGCTCGTAGGGCGCATATTTGTCGCTCTTCCACAGACCGCTCACCAAGGCTTGTGCCTCTTCTGCCGTCACCGAGTGTACTGCCTCGTACGAGTTCATGCACTGCACTACCGGCTGGGCATCGTCTGGTGCAAACACCTGCTTGATTTTCTCCTGTAGTTTCTTGGCATATTCTGCCTGACTCGCATTGCCTGTCTCGCCACACCACATGGCTGTCAACGCGCGTTCCACTCTTTCGTGGTTATCGTGATAAAGTTTAGCAAATTTCATATTTATGTCGTATTATGGGTTGATGTCTAATTTTTCTGTCTCCAACTGAAACTCGTCAGCCAGCCGAAGCAGTCCTCTGCGGTAGTTCTCTGGCAACGGAGTGCCATACCGCTCTTTAATTTGCGCTACGAGTTTAATGTTGGTTTCACCTTTTTGCGCCATCTGTCGGATGGGATGAAAGCCCGAAAAATATGTTTGGTACTTCACAGCTGTCTCAAAGCATTTCAGTTCGATGTTCTTGACTTTCCTTCCTCCAAACACATCGGGTCGTCCGGGGTCTGTATAGAAGAAAATCATGTCTTCATCGGGTTTATTGGCATCCATGAAGATTACCTCGCCTTTTTTCTTCTTGTAACCGTCAACGAATACAAAGGGCTGCGGTTCTTCATCTTGATAGATGTTCATCTTCAGCAAGGGCAACGCTTGCCTTGGCTTGTCACCGTTCTTCGAGAGGCATATTCGCAGCCACTGCGGAGCGTTAGCGTCCAACAGCGTTGCCTCCCAATAGGTGTGGTTGCCTAAATGGTACATTGCCTGATTGTCGGTAGACTTGTCGAAGGTAGCAAAGGGGGATGTCATATTACTGCAGTCATACATCCGGTAGCCTTGTCTGCAGAAATCTGCTATGCGTATGCGGTCTTTATAAATCCACGGCAAGGCAAACTCCTCTTGGTCTTCCACATACCTCACCACCTCACCGTTCAGATGAAGTTCCTTTACCAAGGTGGGGCGGTAAACTTCCACTTCGCAGTTTGCAATGCGCAACTTTACGGTTGGCGCTATCGGTTGCCCGTTTCGCTCTATGTGGTCTTGATAAACCTGCGCCTCACCCTCGAAGTCCTTATATATAATAGAGGTGTCGGCAAAGTTGCGCTGGATGAGACCGTTTAGGTAGTAAACCGTCATACGGTAGTCTACGTCTTTCTCCGTGATGCGCAGTTGCACCAGTCCGTAGGCAGGTTGATTGTCTTCAGTCCATGCCTCATACCTCATGTTTTGCTTGAACTGTACATTTTGACACACGCTTTCAGTCTCCATCTCAGCCTCTTCTATGGCATCCTTTGTGCGGAAGTGGCGTATGTGAAGGTCTTCCTTGCCGAAGATGAGCGGATAGTGTTCTTCCGTCTCGCCTTCCTCGTCGTCCTCTTCCCATACGGTAACCAGTCCACCTTCCCTGTAGCATATCGTGTCTTTATGCAATACGGCAAGCACCTGGTCGTAGCCATTGCGGTTGTATAGGCATACGGTCTGCCCTTTGCCGTCTGCGAGGGTGATGTCGCTCTGTATGTAGCACCAGTTCCATGCCTCTCCCATGCCTTCCGCCTTGTTCTTGAAAGGCTTGCGCATATCCACAGGAGTGGTGCTTTGCCATTCGTCGGCGAACACTACGGTTGTTGCGTGTTGCGACTGTTGCCTGCTGCTCCAGCGGTCATAACCGTCGTTCGTGCGCCATAGCTGCATCCACGCTGTCGCCTCTTCCGTCTGTGCCACCCACTCACGACCTTCCTCATCGTATGCCACGATGTCGAGATGGGTAAATCTGCCAACGGGTACGTTGCGCTCCATGGCGGTACGTTCCTCCGCTCCCCATGCCACAAAGCCGTGGGTAGTGTTGGCATATACCACCAGTGGGTGTTGCTTGTCTAAGTCCTGCACGCTGTCGTCAGTATTTCTCCAACGTATACCGATGAACAGGTTGCGCAGTTCTTCCGGGTTAGGGACACCCCATGCCCGAAGACGGTCGTAGCGCAGATACTGGTGCAGTCCTCCGTCCGTCTGTTCTGGTTTCAGTGCTATCCGTAGCATCCGCTTCATAAAGGGCGATGCAGGCTCATTCACCACAATCCATTCCAAAGAGAACTTCCGCCGCAGCACCTCGTCGTTGGCGGTGCGGATGGCTTCCATCAGGGTGGCGGTCTCCTTGTCTTGTGACAGAGTTTCACCTCCGTCGAGCACCTCTTTCAGATACTCATACAGACTATGCTGTCGTGCTATCGACTGGCGGAAAGCCACGGCACGGCTTTCGTCGTCCAGATTTTCCAGCGTATAGTCCTCACTATGAAACAATCGGCAGAGGGCTTTCAGAAAGCGACCGTTGTCGTGCCGTCCCAACTCGTGGCGCACGGCAAGTCCGCCCAATACATAGATGGAATAAGTCCATAGCTTTGTGCCAGCTTCGGTTTGATAGAGATAGTGGTCTTTATTGATTCCCGACAGTTCCCATACTTTTTCGAGTTTTATGCCGTCGGCAGCATTGGTCTGTCCCGTTTCCGAACCTTTATATCTGCGCCTGTACCACTCCGCCAAGTAGATGACAACAAGGCGTGCGTCGGCTTCACTGGGTTTTCGGTTGATAGCCGAACTATTCTCGGCGATGTAGCTCTCCAGCAGAAGGAAAGCAGCTTCGTCAAGGTGCAACCGCCAAACGTAAGGTTCGTCGGGGTTGAATCTTTCCAGTATATGTTTCAGTTCGTCCGTCATCAGTCGTAGTTGTTATGCGTTTGATAAATCTCTTTGAGCATCTGTAGGCTCATGGGCTTACCGCCGTTTCCGCCACGGTGTATCATGGAGTGGCAGTTACTACAGAGCGGCACCAGTCCTTCCGCAGGGTCAAGAGCATGTTCTCCGTCGGTTTCGGCTATGGGATTGAGATGGTGCACCTCGATGAAGTCCTTGCCTATCTCCCCGTAGCGTGTTTCGAAATCCATGCCGCACACTTGGCATTTGTAGCCGTAGTGTTGCAGACAGAGTTGCCGCAGCCGTGGGTTGCGCTCGTGTCGGGTTCACTTGCCGTATCTTTCCCTCCGTCAGTTCTTCCTCCTCATCGGATGGCGGCATCATGGGGTCTGGCTTTGGCTGAGGTTCTTTCTGCTTGGCTTTGTTATGGCTTGCAGCGTTCTTCGCTTGCTTTTCAAACTCTGTTAGAACTGCTTTCGGCTTGCCTTTGAACGTGGTTGAGTCGAAGAAGTCGGCAAGCAGTTTCAGGGTCTC
>CAVEJY010000175.1:0-5132 GCA_963616155.1 Acutalibacteraceae bacterium | reverse complement strand
GTTTCGCCGACGGCAAGCTGAACGCCTACTGGTTCGGGTCGGGCACGCCCACCTATCTCATCAACATGATGAGGAAGTTCCATGTACAGCCCTCGCAGCTGGGCAAGACAAAGGCAAAGGCTGCTTCCTTCGATGCCGCCACGGAGACGATGACCTCTTTGACTCCGCTGCTCTACCAGAGCGGCTACGTCACCATCAAGGACTACGACGAAGAAGTGGACCTCTACACACTCGACCTCCCCAACCGGGAGATTTCTGTGGGACTCTTCGACAGCCTGCTGCCGGGCTACCTTGCGTCCGGAACGGACGAAGGCAGGGTAGTGATGGCTGATATGTCGGCACTGATCAACAGGGGCGACATGGACGGGGCCCTGCAGCTGCTTGCCGACTTCCTCGAGACCGTGCCCTACTGCGACAACACCCGTTACGAGGGCCACTGGCAGCAGACGCTCTACATCATGTTCGCCCTGCTCACCGACTACCGCATCCATGTGGAGCAGCACACGGCGAGGGGCAGGATAGATATCTCCATAGAGACGAGGACGATGGTCTACATCATGGAGCTGAAGTTCAACAAGACCGCGGACGAGGCCCTCGCCCAGATAGAGGCGATGCACTACGCCGACGCCTTCCTGCTGAAAGGCAAGCCCGTGGTGAAGGTGGGCATGAACTTCCTGCTGAAGGACGGCGTGAACACACTGGAGTGGGAAATCGGCTGATACTTTTGGACAGTATGAGCAATATTCTTGACCAAGACATCATGTACCTGCCCGGCGTGGGACCCAAGAAGAAAGAGATACTGAGCAAGGAGCTCGGCATCAATTCATACGGCGACCTGCTGGAATACTACCCTTATAAATATGTAGACCGCACCAAGATCTTCCACATCAGCGAACTTTCCAACGACATGCCCTTCGTGCAGGTGAAGGGCAAGATTCTCAGCTTCGAGGAGTTCGACACGGGAAAGCGGAACAAGCGCATCGTCGCCCACTTCAGCGACGGCTACGGCGTGGCGGACATCGTGTGGTTCCGCGGGGCGCAATACATCTACAACAACTACAAGGTGGGCACCGAGTACATCGTCTTCGGCAAGCCCACCGCCTACGGCGGCAGATGGCAGTTTGCCCATCCCGACATCGACGACGTGCATAACCTGCAGCTCTCCGAGATGGGCATGCAGCCCTATTACAACACCACGGAGCGGATGAAGAAGATGGGACTCACCTCGCGCACCATGGAGAAGATTACCAAGGCACTGGCGGAGAAACTGCCGCCCCTGCCCGAGACCCTCCCCGGCTTCATCGTAGACCGCCTCCACCTCATCTCCCGCGACGAGGCGTTCCGCCTCATCCACTATCCCCACAGCCACCAGGACATGCAGAAGGCACAGGTGAGGCTCAAGTTCGAGGAGCTGTTCTATGTACAGCTCAATATATTAAGGTACGCGAGCGACCAGCGCCGCAAGTACCGCGGCTACGTCTTCCCCCGCGTGGGCGACATCTTCAACAGCTTCTATTCCCACAACCTGCCCTTCGAGCTGACGGGGGCGCAGAAACGCGTGATGCACGAGATACGCGCCGACATGTGCAGCGGACGGCAGATGAACCGCCTGCTACAGGGCGACGTGGGGTCGGGCAAGACCCTCGTCGCCCTCATGACCATGCTCATCGCCCTCGACAACGGGTTCCAGGCGTGCCTGATGGCACCCACTGAAATCCTCGCCGAGCAGCACCTGCAGACCATCCGCGGCTTCCTCAAGGACATGGACATCCGCGTGGAGCTGCTCACCGGCACCGTGAAGGGCAAGAAACGGCAGGCGGTGCTCGACGGACTCGTGAGCGGCGACGTGAAGATTCTCGTGGGCACCCATGCCGTGCTGGAGGACTATGTGCAGTTCGCACGCCTCGGCATCGCCGTCATCGACGAGCAGCACCGCTTCGGCGTGGAGCAGCGCGCACGCCTGTGGGGCAAGAGCGAGAACCCGCCCCATGTACTGGTGATGACCGCCACCCCCATCCCCCGCACCTTGGCGATGACCATCTACGGCGACCTCGACGTGAGCGTCATCGACGAACTGCCGCCCGGAAGGAAGCCCATCCAGACCCTGCACAAGTTCGACAGCCAGCTGACCACCCTCTACCAGAGCATCCGCCGCCAGATACAACTGGGCAGACAGGTGTACATCGTCTTCCCCCTCATCAAGGAGAGCGAGAAGAGCGACCTGAAGAACCTGGAGGAAGGATTCGAGACCCTCAGGGAAGCCTTCCCCGAATTCAGCCTCAGCAAGGTGCACGGCAAGATGAAACCCGCAGAGAAGGAAGAGGAGATGCAGCGTTTCCTGAAGGGCGAGACTCAGATACTCGTCGCCACCACGGTGATAGAGGTGGGCGTGAACGTGCCCAACGCCTCGGTGATGGTGATCCTCGACGCCCAGCGCTTCGGACTGTCGCAACTGCACCAGTTGAGGGGCCGTGTGGGAAGAGGATGCGACCAAAGCTACTGCATCCTCGTGACCAACTACAAGCTCACCGAGGACACCCGCAAGCGCATCGACATCATGTGCGACACCAACGACGGCTTCCGCATCGCCGAGGCCGACCTGAAACTGCGGGGACCCGGCGACCTGGAGGGAACGCAGCAGAGCGGCATGGCGTTCGACCTGAAGATCGCCAACATCGCCAAGGACGGACAGCTGGTGCAACTGGCACGCACAGAGGCACAGGCGGTGATAGATGCCGACCCACAGTGCAACTCCCCACGGTACGCCCTGCTATGGAACAGGCTCAGGGAGATGAAGAAGACCCACATCAACTGGGCAGCCATCAGCTGACCCGGGGACACACAACAAGCAAACACACAAAAAAAAAGTCATGAGGACAGTACCAACAGAAAGAGACATCTTCGCCGGGGAAGAAGAAGCAGCCCCGGGGAAGATGTCGAAGACAGAGATGCGCCGGCGGCTCGCCGGACTGAAGGAAATCGAGAGCGTGAGAGGTTCGAGGTATGTGAATCTGAAACTTACCCGGCGCATGGTGATTGGCGTGAGGGAGAGTTCGGGCAAGAAATTCACCATCAACACCGACCAGCTCTATGATGCCTACCTGCACTGCGGGAAGCTCACCAGCCCGGAGGTGAAGAAATACATATTCATGGGACATTCGCCCGCTTTGGCCATCCTGCGTTATTTCAAAACGTTAAAAAGGGAATAATTAATGTTAATCTGACATTTTCCTGAAATATTTTTTGTATATTTGCAACGTCTACATAACAAAATCGCTTTTCAAGGAATTTTCCGGGGTGATTTTGCATGGAATTTCACTTATTGTTCCGTGGCAAGAAGGCAACCTAAAAATTAAAATAATAAAGGAATATGAGATTAAAAAACAACATAAAGAAATTGTCAGTCATCGTGCTGTTGGCAGTAGCGGCGGTTCCCGCCTGCGCCCAGGACCTGTTGGCACGCCAGGCACCGGTAGACCATAGAATGAAATCGCTCGATACGCTCGCCGTATCCCATTATAAAATGGTAGAGAACAGGGAGAACCCCTCCGCTGAACTCTACGAAGACTTCTCCAACAAATACGCCCACAGGGAGACCACCCTGCCCGACCATTTCCGCATCGACCTCCGCCATTTCTGTATGCCCACCCCGAGCCGTGTGGTGACGAGCAACTTCGGCTACCGTGCCAGCTTCGGCCGCCAGCACAAGGGTATGGACATCAAGGTGTACATCGGCGACTCCATCCGTGCAGCCTTCTCCGGAAAGGTGCGCATCGTGAGATACGAGGGCGGCGGATACGGCAAGTATGTAGTGATACGCCACTACAACGGTCTGGAGACCATCTACGGTCACCTCTCCGCCCAGCTCGTGGAGGAAGGACAGGAAGTGAGGGCGGGCGACGTGATTGCCCTCGGCGGCAACACCGGCCGCAGTACGGGTTCGCACCTGCATTTCGAGACACGTCTCTGCGGTGTGGCACTGAACCCCGCCCTGATGTTCGACTTCAGGAACCAGGACGTGACGGGCGACTACTACGACTTCAACCGCGAAACCTACGCACAGGAGTCTTCCGAGGCCAACAGTGCCCGTGGCAAGATTGGCAACGGCGGCTACACTAAGGAGGAAGTGAACGGCGGTGTTGTGGGCAGATACGAGAGTGCCAGCAGCAATGGCGGCGAGAAGCTCTACCACAAGGTGAAGTACGGGGAGACTCTGGAGAGCATCGCAGAGAAGCGCGGTGTCACCATCGACCAGATTTGCCGTCTGAACGGATACAAGAAAGACAAGAAACTTGCCCCGGGGCAGATTATAAGATATTCATAAGCATACCAAGTAAAAAGCCGTTGCGCCAACCATCTTGTTGGCACAACGGCTTTTTACTTGGGTTTCCTTGTATCCAAGTCCTTATCTCTGACTATTCTATCTTCCACTCCAATGTGTTCACACCGTCTTTCAGGGAGAAGTTCATGCCCACCTTCACCACGGGCTTGCCCTTCATATTGAATGCATCGGCGTAGTGCATAGCCTCTATCTGGGCGAGGGCGTCGTCGGCGGTCTTGTTGAACTTCAGCTCCATGATGTAGACCATCGTCTTCGTCTCTATGGAGATGTCTATCCTGCCCCTCGCCGTGTGCTGCTCCACATGGATGTCGAAGTCGGCGAGCAGGGCAAACATGATGTAGAGCACCTGCTGCCAGTGGCCCTCGTAACGGGTGTTGTCGCAGTAGGGAACGGTCTCTAAGAAGTCGGCCAACAGCTGCAGGGCTCCGTCGGCATCGCCGTAGTTGAGACGGTCGGCGGCCTCGGCTATCACCACGCGCCCCTCGTCCGTTCCTGCTGCCAGGTAGCCCGGCAGCAGGCTGTCGAAGAGCCCCACCGTGATCTCCCGGTTGGGGAGGTCGAGCGTATAGAGCTTCTGCCGCTCGTCGTAGTCCTTGATGGTGACGTAGCCGCTCTGGTAGAGCAGCGGAGTCAAAGAGGTCATCGTCTCCGTGGCGGCATCGAAGGAAGCAGCCTTTGCCTTTGTCTTGCCCAGCTGCGAGGGCTGTACATGGAACTTCCTCATCATGTTGATGAGATAGGTGGGCGTGCCCGACCCGAACCAGTAGGCGTTCAGCTTGCCGTCGGCGAA
>CAVEJY010000174.1:0-5499 GCA_963616155.1 Acutalibacteraceae bacterium | reverse complement strand
GAACCCCTATGCCAAGATTGAGAATCTTGTATCCTAACCATTAGATGAATCGACCAACGGTGCACCTTTTGAAAGAGCTTGCGGAAGGTGGGGGATTCGAACCCCCGGTACGGTAATCCCGCACGTCAGTTTAGCAAACTGGTGGTTTCAGCCACTCACCCAACCTTCCCAGTCGGATATGTTTACCGAATCACAAGCATCATTTCTCAAATGCGGTTGCAAAGGTAACACTTTTATTTTGTTCCACCAAATTTTTCTGCAAATATTTTTGCAAAAAATGTATTTTTCTTCCTTCACATACCCTTATCAGCCATTTTACACCTTATTATATATATAGATGTTCTAAATGACAGGTCAGGTCGTCACTCACTGCCACGGTTTATCTCCATACCACTCGCCTGGATATTGGCGTTCTCTTTCAGGTCGGGATAGGTACACCCATGCACTTTTCTACAGCTTCCACAAGAAGCAACCGCCAAGCCCGCACACAGGATGGCGACATAACAAACGTTCTTCTTCATAAATTACTCAAATATTTAATGTAAAGGGGCATCTTCCGAAGGTTTCCCGGGCATCACCCGCAGATGATAACGGTTACCGTCGAAGTCCACCCGCATGATACGGTCGCGATCCGTTGCCGCATCTCCCAATGCCAACGCCACATGCCCCATTGTTCGGCGGAGGTTGAGTTCTATGCAGGAATTGATAAACAGCTGACCCTCCTCATCGGCACACACCATCATGTCCACGCCGAAAGGTCCCTGATACACGTCCTTGAGATAAGGTTCCATGGTCCGCACCAACTCATCACGAAGTTCCGCAAGCTGGTGCTTCCCCACATAAGGCGACATCAGTTCCGTCTTCATTTCCTCAGAGGCAAGAAGATTGCCCGTATAGGCGTTCTTGACCGTCTGGAAGAGAGAGAGTCCGCAATACTCCACCTTGCCATCCCTCACCTCGAACTCCATGCCGAAGTCTTTCACCTTATTATAATAGGGTTCCACGGTGACGCCTCCCTGCTTGGCGATGATATTGGCGACCCATCGGCCGAAAGAAGCAAACTCACCGTCACGACAGTTGTCCTCGGAGACAAACCTCACGCCCCGTCCGCTGCTGCTCCATGGAGCCTTGACCACAGCCCCGCCCCACTCGCCAACCAGCCGTCTCACACTATCGACCGTCTCCACATACTCCACCTCCTGTTGCAGATGGGAGGCGGCCCACTGCCGGCTGCTCAGTTCCCTGATGCGCTGTAGGCAGTCATCGGTGGGCAACATGATGCCAGGACACCCGATGCGCCCCAATTCCTCCACCAATGCCACGTCCCATCCCCAGGGATGAACACTATCCACAAGGAAGGTGTCGGCAAACACCTTCTGCAACTGCAACTTGGTGATAAACTCCACCCTATCGACATACTGACTGCCCAAATGGCGCACCTTGTCACGGGCATCGTCAATATCGTCCACCAGCACGAAATCACCTTCCGCCGCCCACAGGGCAGGGATATATGCCAGGTCAGTACGCAACTGGCGACCGGCGTGCGGAGCCGTGAAACGCCGGAGGTTGGCGGCAAGCGCCAAGTCATGTTCGGGATTGAAAATATGTAGTTTCATGGGCACAAAGGTACTAAAAAAGCACAGAACACAAAAGACTTTCGGCCGAAAATCATGGTAAACGGACAAATTTATCATTTTTTACGACCCAGCCGTTTGCCAATCGGAAAAGAAATATTATCTTTGCCGGGAAATTACAAAGTAGCAACAACTACGTCCAACTATTTTTTTAACTAACACAAACAACACAACGACATGAACAAGAACCTGAAAATTGCCATGAGCCTGCTCCTGGCAATCTCACCCTTCACACAGAACCAGGCTTCCGATTATGCCCAAAAAGTAAACACCCTGATAGGAACCGACTACACAGGCAACACCTACCCCGGTGCACAGGCACCCTTCGGTATGGTGCAACTCAGTCCCGACAACGGCATTCCCGGATGGGACCGCATCGCCGGATACTTCTACCCCGACAGCACCATCGCCGGGTTCAGCCACACCCACCTCTCGGGAACGGGAGCCGGAGACCTCTACGATATCTCCTTCATGCCCGTCACCCACCCCGTGAAGGAAGCCCCCTCGCCCTTGGGCATCCACTCCCTCTTCAGCCACAAGGACGAGACAGCACAGGCAGGCTACTACCAGGTGAGGCTCACCGACTACGACATCAACGTGGAACTGACTGCCACCCCTCGCTGCGGAATCCAGCGATACACCTTCCCCAATAACGGAAAGGAACGCGCCGTCATCCTCAACCTCACCAAGGCACTGAACTGGGACGGCACCGTCGACTCCAAGATCACACAGGTGGACGACCACACCATCGAGGGCTACCGTTTCTCCGACGGATGGGCAAAGGACCAGCGCGTGTGGTTCCGCACCCGTTTTTCACAGCCCATCAAGGCTATCAAGACGGAAAAGACAACCCTCAAGACAGGCACGGGCTACATTGCCCACATCAGCTTCTATACCCAAGGCGGCAACCAACTCACCGTCACTACCGCCCTCTCACCCACAGGACCGGAGGGAGCCAAGAAGAACCTCATGGCGGAGGCTCCCCACGACAACTTCGACCAATACCGGCAGGATGCACAAGCCACATGGAACAAGGAATTGGGAAAGATTGAGGTAGAAGGCGGAACCGCCGCACAGCAGACCACCTTCTACACGGCACTCTACCACAGCATGATAGCCCCCACCCTCTTCAATGACGTGGACGGCACCTACCGTGGTGCCGACAAGAAGCAACACACCGCACAGGGATGGAACAACTACGAGACCTGCTCGCTCTGGGACACCTACCGTGCCGCCCACCCGCTCTACGACATCATCGACCCCGAGAGAGCCAGTCACATGGTGAACGCCCTCATCGCCTTCAGCAAGGAGAACGGACGCCTGCCCGTATGGAATATGTGGGCTTCCGAGACCGACATGATGATAGGATACCATGCCGCATCGGTCATTACCGAGGCCATCCTCAAGGGCATCCCCGACATCAACAAGCAGGAAGCCCTGGCAGAATGCGTGAAGACCGCCAACATGGACAGCTACCGCGGAATCGGCCTCTACAAGCAGTTGGGCTATGTGCCTTACGATGTCAAGGAACCGACACTGGGCGACGACTGGTCGCTCTCACGCACCCTGGAATATGCCTACGACGATGCCTGCATCGCCGCCTTGGCAAAGGCGGTGGGCAAGACTGCCATACAGAAAGAGTTCGGCAAGCGTGCCCAGAACTACAGAAACGTATATAACCCCTCGTCCACCTTCATGCAGCCCCGCGACTCGAAGGGCAATTTCCAGCCCGCCTACTCCCCCGACGACTACACCTCCCACATCTGCGAGAGCAACGGATGGCACTATATGTGGTCGGTGCAGCATGACCCCGAGGGGCTCATCAAACTGGTTGGCAAGAAACGCTTCGTTGAAAAGCTCGACAGTTTCTTCACCTACTCGCCCAAGGCTACTGACGACCTGCCGCTCTTCAGCACCGGCATGATCGGACAGTACGCCCACGGAAACGAGCCGAGTCACCACGCTGCCTACTTTTATAATAAGGTGGGACAGCCCGAGAAGGCACAGCGTTATATCCACCAGATTCTGACGGAGCTCTACAATGACTCGCCCGCCGGACTCTGCGGCAACGAGGACTGCGGACAGATGTCGGCATGGTATGTGTTCAACGCCATGGGCTTCTACCCCTTCAATCCTATCAGTTGCCAGTATGAGACAGGCACACCGCTATTTGACAAGGTAACCATCCACCTGCCCGGCGGCAAGGATTTCAAGATAGAGACGCGCAATGCCGCCCCGGGAAAGTATGCAGTCAAGTCTGTGACCCTCAACGGCAAGAGCCTCAAGCGCACCTACTTCACCCATGCCGAACTGACGAAGGGTGGCACATTGGTGTTCGAGATGAAATAAGAAATACCACATAGATTCGCCATCATGCCCACAAAACTGGGGCATGATGGCGAGTTTTTACTTAGAAAAATGCTAAATAATGAAAAAAAACAAGTTTTTTGCAAACTTGACTTTGCAATATAGAAAATAAGTGTTACCTTTGCATCATAAAAACAACAGGAATATACAAAGACGCATGGAAGAAGCATTCTTCAGAACACATAAATACCTCATTGAGCATACGAACGCACCCGTTCGACGCACCCTCATGGACGAGGTCGACTGGAACGATCGCTTGATAGGCATCAAGGGTACGAGGGGTGTCGGCAAGACCACCTTCCTCCTGCAATATGCCAAAGAACGGTTTGGGGCGACAGACCGCAAGTGCCTGTTTGTAAACATGAACAACTTCTATTTCCAGAGCCGGGGCATCGCCGATTTCGCCGGCGACTTCGTGCGACAGGGAGGCAGGACACTGCTCATCGACCAGGTCTTCAAGCAGCCCGACTGGAGTATGGAGCTGCGCAAGTGCTACGACCGCTACCCCGAACTGAAGATTGTCTTCACCGGCTCCAGCGTGATGCGCCTCAAGGAGGAGAACCCCGAGCTGAACGGCATCGTGAAAAGTTACAACCTGAGAGGATTCTCTTTCAGGGAGTTTCTCAACCTACAGACAGGCAACAACTTCCAGCCCTATACACTCGACGACATCCTGCACAACCACGAGCACATCATCAAGCAGATACTGCCCAAGGTGAGTCCGTCAAAATACTTCAAGGACTATCTGCACCATGGCTTCTACCCCTTCTTCCTGGAGCAACGCAACTTCACCGAGAACCTGCTGAAGACCATGAACATGATGACCGAGGTGGACATCCTGCTCATCAAACAGATAGAACTGAAATACCTCAACAAGATCAAGAAACTGTTCTACCAACTCGCCGTGGAGGGAGCCAAGGCACCCAACGTAAGCCAACTGGCGGAAAGCATCGAGACAAGCCGCGCCACCGTGATGAACTACCTCAAGTATCTCGCCGATGCCCGGCTCATCAATATGATTTATCCCGAGGAGCAGGACTTCCCCAAGAAACCGTCAAAGGTGATGATGCACAATACCAACCTGATGTACGCCATCTTCCCGATACAGATAGACGAGCAGGAAGTCATGGAGACCTTCTTCGTCAACTCGCTCTGGAAAGACCACAAGGTACACCAAGGCGGAAAAGACCACTACTACACCGTGGACGGAACGACGAAGTTCCGCATCTGCGACGCACAGACAACGAGCAAGGTAAGATACAACCCTGACACCATCTATGCACGGTACAACACGGAGGTGGGCAAGGACAACCGCATCCCGCTGTGGCTCTTGGGATTCCTGTATTAAGTGAAGAGTGAAGAACGAAGAACGAAGAGTGAAGAATTCAACACTTTACATTCAATACTCAACATTTCAAAGCGAAAGTTCAAAACAAGACTTAAATACAAAACATTTTTAATATTTTATCTAAAAGTAAAATGGCTAAAGAGAAAAAAT
>CAVEJY010000173.1:0-16542 GCA_963616155.1 Acutalibacteraceae bacterium | reverse complement strand
TGTAATGCCACACGTAGACGAGTTTCTCGGAAGAAGAAGCCAATTGGTCGGATAAAACCAGACTTTATCGAAATTTCACCGAAAAAGTTTGGCGATTTGGAAATAAAGCCCTATCTTTGCAAGCGAATAGACACAAAAGGATAAAAAGGAAGAGACACAAGAATATAGGATTCCAATGTTGAACGGCATTGGGATTCTTTATTTTTTATGTCCCTCAAAACATATTTATTAACAACAAAACAACAAAAGAAATTATGGCTTACATGTCACAAGAAGGCTACGACAAGCTCGTGGCAGAACTGAACCAGCTCATTTCCATAGAGCGTCCCAAGGCATCAGCCGCAATCGCTGAAGCCCGCGACAAGGGCGACCTGAGTGAGAACTCTGAGTATGACGCTGCCAAGGAGGCGCAGGCACATCTCGAAGATAAGATCAACAAGATGAAGCTCACCATCGCAGAGGCGAAGATCATCGACACCAGCCGCCTCAGCACCGATGCCGTGCAGATTCTCTCCAAGGTGGAGATGACCAACATGGCGAACAAGGCAAAGATGACCTACACCATCGTGAGCGAGACGGAGGCGAACCTGAAGGAAGGCAAGATCTCCATCAAGACCCCCATTGCACAGGGTCTGCTCAACAAGAAGGTGGGCGACATCGCCGAGGTCAAGATTCCACGCGGCACCATCAAGCTGCGCATCGACAAGATCACCATCGAATAAATCATAATTAAAAAGTACGATTATGGCTACAATATTCTCAAAGATAGCTGCCGGCGAAATCCCCAGCTACAAGTGCGCCGAGAGCGACAAGTTCTATGCGTTCCTCGACATCAGTCCTGTGGCAAAGGGCCACACGCTGGTGATTCCCCGCAAGGAAGTGGACTACATCTTCGACATGGAGGACGAGGATTTGGCTGAGTTCGAGGTCTTCGCCAAGAAGGTGGCAAAGGCTCTCAAGGCTGCCTTCCCCTGCAAGAAGGTGGCACAGGTGGTGCTGGGACTGGAAGTGGCACACGCCCACATCCACCTCATCCCCATGAACAGTGAGGCTGACGTAGACTTCCGCAAGGAGCACCTGAAACTCTCCGAGGAGGAGTTCAAGGAGATTTCCGACAAAATCTACGCTGAGTTCCAGAAACTCTAATATGCTTTGAGGGGCTGCAGACGACCAAGCATCTGCAACCCCTCAAGTCTTTTTATACAAATTCCTCGCCCTTCTTCATCTGCACCTCGTTCACATACTTGCGAACCAAGGCAGAGGAGTCTTGCTTGCGGCAAACCAACAGCACGTTGTCCTTTTCCGCCACAATGTAACCGTCCAGTCCGTTCAGCACGGCGAGTTTGCCCTTGGGCAACTTGACCACGTTGTTGTGGCAGTCTTCCATGATCACGTCGCTGTCTACGACCACGTTGTCGTCGTCACCCTTCTGCATCGCCTCATAGATACTGTGCCAGGTGCCCAGGTCAGCCCATCCGAAGTCACACTTCATCACATAGACATTGGAGGATTTCTCCAGGATGCTGTAATCTACCGAGATGTTGGGATAGGAAGGGAAATTCTCCTTCATGTAGGTGTTCTCCGCCTCCACGGTGAAGACGGGACATTTCTCGTCGAAGTCGCGAAGCACCTGAGGCAACACATGAGAGAAACTCTCACGCAGATAGCTCACCTTGCTCAGGAACAAGCCCGTGTTCCAGTAGAACTCGCCACTCTCCACGAACATCTTGGCGAAGTCACGCTCCGGCTTTTCCGTAAACGACTGTACCTTATAAAGATGGTGCTTCACTGCGTCGCCGAGCTGAATGTAACCATAGCCCGGTTCAGGGCGGGTAGGCTTCACTCCCATCGCCAAGAAGCAATCGTTCTCCGCCACGAAAGCCAGTCCGTCGAGCATATTCTTGCGGAAAGCCTCCTCGTCGAACACCGCCTGGTCGGAAGGGGTGGTGATGATGCAGGCATCGGGGTTGAGCATGGAGATGCGGTGGTTCGCCCAAGCCACGCTGGGAGCGGTGTTGCGGGCGATGGGTTCCGAGAGGATTCGCTCTACAGGAACGTCAGGCAACTGCTCCTTGACCAGCTCCACATAACTGTCGTTCGTATTGATGAAAATATGGTCTGCGGGCACTATCTTTGCCATGCGGTCGTAAGTCTGCTGCAACTGCGTCCTTCCCACGCCGAAGAAATCAATGAACTGCTTGGGGTATCCAGTGCGGCTGCAAGGCCACAGCCGCCTGCCTTTCCCGCCGGCAAGAATCACGCAATAGTTATTATCGTTGTTTATCATATCTTGTATCTTTTACGTTATTACTTCAAATCATGTGTAAAGTTAGGAAATAATACCGAAGAAGCCAAGGATTTTTCCAGATTTTAATATTAACAAGGTGAAAAACAACATAAATTTAGCCTTGCAACACACAATTCACATTTTTTCCTGAACTTTTCTTCCAAAAAAGTTTGTCAGTTCAATTTTTATTAGTACCTTTGCAACCGCAATCGCCCAGATGGCGGAATCGGTAGACGCGCTGGTCTCAAACACCAGTGGAGCAATCCATCCCGGTTCGATCCCGGGTCTGGGTACTGAGTCGGAATCTTCATCAGAAGGTTCCGACTTTTTCTTTTTCCCCTCCCATAAAGAACAGTTCTTCTTTTACTTACAGAGATGACGTTTGTGTCCCTTGGAGGGGCATTTTATTGCCTTGGAAGGGGCAAGAAACTGCTCGGAAAGGGAACAGCAAGTAAGTATGAGCTACGCAAGAGGGTGCGCCATGGACTCCATGACGCACCCTCTATATTTAATCTCTTTGCCAAAATCCAATTATGGACGGTCAGCCTTCTTTGTGCCCCAGGCAGAGGGCTTGCTGCCCATCTGGAGTTCCAGGGTACCACCCTTCACGATGTCGCCGTACATGATGTAAGACTTCGTGTAGGGCTTGCCGTTCAGGCGGGCAGACTGCACATAGATATTCTCCTTGCTGTTGTTGACAGTCTTCACAGTGAAAGTCTTGGAACCTACCTTCATACTTGCTTCGTCGAAGATGGGAGAACCGATGATGAACTTGCCGCCGGCAGGCTCCACCTGATAGAGCCCCATGGAAGAGAGAACGTACCAGGCAGACATCTGTCCCACGTCCTCATTGCCGCTCAAGCCGTCATAATCGGCCTTGTACATCTCGTCGAGCGTCTGGCGAATCAGTCGTGCGCCCTTCCAGGGCTGTCCCACATAATTATACATATAAAGCACATGGTGGCTGGGCTCGTTGCCGTGGGCGTACTGGCCAATCAGACCCGAGATGTCGGGGGAAGCCTCAGCACCCATCTCACCGCTCACGATGAAGAGAGAGTCGAGCTTCGTCGTGAAAGACTTCTCGCTTCCGAAGAGGCTTACCAGTCCATGAACATCATGGGGAACCAGCCAAGTGTACTGCCAGCCATTGCCCTCCGTATAGTCGTCCTGACGGTGGATCGCCTTGAAAGGACTGAACGGCTCACGGAACTTGCCGTCGGAACCCAAACCGCGCATAAACTGGGTATTCTTGTCGAAATACTTGCTGTAAGCCTTCGCACGGCTGGCAAAATACTTGGCATCCTGCTTCTTGCCCAACATCTTCGCCACCTTGGCGATGCAGTCGTCGGCGATGGCGTACTCCAGTCCCTTCGCCACGCTCTCCATCTCGGGATGCTTGTCGTAGGGGATGTAGCCATACTGCTTCAGCAAGCCCAGACCGCGCTCGTCGAGCATGGCAGAGTTCTTCATGGCCTCGTAGGCAGCCTCCTTATCTTTGACGAAGCCCTTCAGCACCATGTCGCCCAAGGCGATGATGCCGGGATTGCCCACCATACAGTCGGTCTCGTTGCCCATCAAATGCCAAACGGGCAACTTGCCCTGCTCACGGTAGATGTTGATGAAGGTAGAAACCATGTCGGGCATCATGTCCTGATGAATCAAGGTCATCAAGGGCTGTGCGGCACGGTAGGTGTCCCACAGGGAGAAGGTGGTGTAGTTGGTGAAGTCGCCCTTGTGGTTCTTGCCGTCGGAACCACGGTACTCGCCGTTCACGTCGGAGAACACTGAGGGAGCTGTCATCGTATGGAAGAGAGCTGTGTAGAAAATCTCGCGGCTCACGGAGTCTGTTGTCTCTACGTCAACGGCAGACAGAGCCTTGTTCCAGGTCTCCTTTGCCTGTGCCACTACTCCGTTGAAATTCCATGCGGGAATCTCTGCGGCCAGGTTCTCCTTGGCGTTGGCAACGCTGACAGCGGAGAGACCCACCTTCACCAGCAAGGGCTTGGTAACATCGGCGGCAGTAACCACCCACCTACCCTTGCCAGCCTCCTTCATCTTGACAGACTGGGAGAAATCGGCAACGAAGTAGACCTTCTGGTCGTTTGCCCATCCCTTGGAGAAACGATGGCCCGTGAGACGGGTGTCAGACTCCTGGGTCAAAGCATAGTCCTTGGCTGCGTCCCAACCGATGCCCTGCACCAGGTCTATCGCCAACATCGCTGCGTCCTGATTGGCGCCGAACGTGTAACGATGGAAACCGGCACGCTGGGTGGCGGTCAACTCCACGAAGACATTGGGGTTCTGCAACTTGATGGAATAGTAGCCGGGATAGACGGTCTCATTGTCGTGGGAGAACTTGACCAGCGTCTGGTCGGCATCTGCCAAAGGCAGGAAAGCCACGTCACCCAGATCACCGATGCCGGTACCGCTCAGGTGCTGATGGCCGAAGCCCACCAGCACAGAGTCACTGTAATGATAACCGGAACACCAGTCCCATCCCTGGTTGCGCTCCGTCGGACCCAACTGAACATAGCCGAAAGGCACGTTGGCTCCCAGGAACACATGACCATGACCACCTGTACCGACCCAGGGGTTCACATAGTCCGCGTAGTTTTTAGGCGCGGCCGTCACCGACAACGAGAAGACGGAGGCGGCGAGGCACACCAATTGAAAGAATCTCTTTTTCATCTTGATTTCGTTATATGGTTTTGATTTATTTCTTCGTGAAAGAGGCGGGGGCATCCTCTGTCTGCACACCGCGCTGCCTGTTGGGCTGCTCCGACAAGTCGAACTGGATGGAGGCACCCTGCGTGAGGTCCTTCATGTTGAGATAGTTGTGGTTGTAGACATTGCCGTTCAACTTCATTCCGTCTACATAGCATCCGTTGCCGTCAGACTGGATGTCGATGGTCTTGCCGTTCTCCAGATTTACCTTGATGTGCTTGAAATAAGGAGTGCCCAGCACATACTGGCCCGAGCCGGGACATACGGGATAGAAGCCCATGGCAGAGAACACATACCACGCCGAGGTCTGTCCGTTGTCCTCGTCGCCGCAGTAGCCGTCGGGAGTGGCCGTATAAAGGCGGTCCATCACCTGGCGCACCCAATACTGGCTCTTCCAGGGCTGGCCGCTGTAGCCATAGAGGTAAATCATGTGCTGGATGGGCTGGTTGCCGTGGGCGTAGTTGCCCATGTTCATCACCTGCATCTCACGGATTTCGTGGATGGTGTAGCCATAGTAGCTATTGTCGAACACCGGGGGAAGGAGGAACACGGAGTCCATCATCTGGTTGAACCTCTCCTTTCCGCCCATCAGGTTGATCAGTCCCTGCGGGTCATGGAACACCGACCAAGTATAATGCCAGGCATTTCCCTCGGTGAAGGCATCGCCCCACTTCAACGGGTTGAAGGGAGTCTGGAACTTGCCGTCCTTCATGCGTCCGCGCATCAGACTGGTCTCCTTGTCGAACACCTTCTGGTAGTTCATGGCGCGCTTGGCGTAAATCTTGATTTCCTTCTCGGGCTTGCCCAAGGCACGTCCCAGCTGGTAGATGCACCAGTCGTCATAAGCATACTCCAAGGTGCGCGCCACGCTCTCGTTGATCTTCACGTCGTAAGGCACATAGCCCAGTTTGTTGTAATACTCATAGCCCAGTCGACCCGTGGAGTTGACCTCGGGATGCACCGCTCCCGTACCGTGTACGACAGCCTTCCACAACGTCTCGATGTCGTAGTTGCGGAGACCGGAGAGATAAGCGTCAGCCACGATGGAGGCAGAGTTGTTGCCCACCATACAGCCACGATGACCGGGACTCGCCCACTCCGGCAGGAAACCGCTCTCCTTATAGGTGTTCACCAAACCATCCTGTATCTGTTCGTTGACAGACGGATAAACCAAGTTCAACAAGGGGAAAAGACTGCGGAACGTATCCCAGAAGCCCGTGTCCGTATACATGAATCCCTTCTGCACCGTACCGTTGTAAGGACTGTAATGCACTATCTCGCCCTTCGCGTCCTTCTCATAGAAAGCACGGGGAAAGAGGACGGAGCGATAGAGGCAACTGTAGAACGTGCGGAGATGGTCGATGTTGTCATCCTCCACCTCTACCTTGCCCAGCACCTGGTTCCAGCGGTTGCGGCCTTGCTGCTTCAGCGTCGCCATGTCTGCGTTGCCCAGTTCCTTCAGGTTCAGTTCCGCCTGCTCCGCACTGATGAAGGAGGAGGCAACCCTTGCCTGCACCTTCTCGCCGCGCCGGGTCTTGAAGGTGACGATGGCACCGGCATGATTGCCCGTCTGCTCGTTGGCGGAAGCCATGTTGCCGTCGAGTATCGTACAGGTAGACACGAAATCATGGTCGAACTCTATCACGAAATAATTGCGGAAATTATCGGGTACACCTCCACTGTTTCGGGTGGAATAGCCCACTATCTTGCGCTCGGCAGGCAAGACCTTCACATAAGAGCCCTTGTCAAAAGCATCAATGACAACGTTTGCCTGACCGGTCTCGGGGAACACGAACTGCATCAAGGCAGCCCTGTCCGTGGGACACACCTCCGCCGTCACGTCGTAGTCGGCAAGATAGACACTATAATAATAAGGTGTAGCCACCTCTGCCTTGTGGGAGAACCAGCTCGCACGCTTGGCCTCGTCGAAGACAGGTTCACCCACCGTTGCCATCAACGAGAACTGACCGTAGTCATTGATCCAGGGACTGGGCTGGTGGGTCTGCTTCAAACCACGAATCTTCTTGGCGGCATAGGTATACTGCCATCCGTCGCCCATCTTTCCGGTCTGTGCCACCCAGAAGTTCATTCCCCAAGGCATGGCGATGGCAGGATAGGTGTTACCCGTGGACAGCTCGTTCTCCGACTCTGTCCCTACGAGCGGGTTGACAAAATCCGCAGCGTTCCTCTGGTCTACCTTGATGGCATGGGAAGCCATACTTACGACCATGAGTGACAGAAGCGTTAACGTTTTTCTCATTGATGGAATCATAAGTTGAAATGTTTAGTTGTTTTGTTAAGATTTTAATGTTTCGTACGTTCTTTTCGTAAATTTCTTTATTAACTCTGCAAAGATACGCTTTTTATTTTACTTTATCGCAAGATTTCGCAAAAAATTACCTTTTTATAGGAAACAAGAAATCCGTGTGCGATAACAACAATTTTATCACACACGGATTTCCCTCAAGACGTGCTATTTAGCGTGCAGCATGCTTCATCTGCCGCTTCATCATTCTTCCCACAAAATTCCATTGTGGCATCTTCTTCAACGTACTGCGTACAGGCTGGATGTCCCAAAGCAGAAAAATCAGCAGCACTGCACATCCTATGATGCAAGTCAAGCCATACAACTGGCGGATACTGATCATCAGGATATTGCCCATGTCATAAGGCAAGCCTCTCGCCATATTTTCCGCCACCTGGTGACGCAAGGCAAAGCTATAGGCACCGGAGCAGAGCGATGAAATCGGGCCGTTTCGCACAAATCCCGCCATGGTCAGTCCCATGAAGAAATGCTGGAAAGGCATGAGTTCTTCCAGATAGATGGTCAGCGTGCAGAAGAAAATTGCATTGCCAAAGGAACGCAAAGCCGTGGGCAAATACAACGCTTCGATGGGAAGTCCCGGGTCTATCAGGAAATACATCATCACCGGATAAGCCACCATCGCCATCACACCTACCGTCAAGAGACGGGTATATTTCTGCTGCAGCACCTTCATCCAGAAGATGCAGAACAGACAACCCGCAATGGCAAACACCCACTCCACGAAGTTGAGGACATTGGTGGTGACGCTTCCGAAATGCAGGATGCTGCCCGTAAAGGCGGTCTGCAATACTTTCGGCGTACTGCCCATGAACTCCACGAAGGCGAAGAGGATGAGCAGTGGAACCAATCTTTTATACTTCCATGCCTCGGGAGCGATGTAAGGATGGCGGATGTGGTTCATGCGCTGGATGGCAAGAAATGCGGTCACAACCATGAGCAACAGGTCTATCCTCAGCACCTCACCGTCGAGCCAGTTGTAATGCTCGCCATAATTGAAGAAGAAGATGAACTCCAACAACAATGCCGACCACAACAGACAACCTAAGTAATCGACACTGATGAACGGCAACGGTTTCATGAAATGGAAGTCATGGGTGGTGACGTACACCACCAACGCCACAATCAGCAAAGCACCCGTCATCGTCCAGTTGATGATGCGCCAGTCCTGGTAGATATAGATGAGATGCTCCGTCACCCAGGGCGAGAGCGACATATTCCCCAGCACCAGGCAATAGAGCAAGGGAAAGAAGATGGTAAAGTCGCGCTTGGAGGTCATCCACAACTGGATGGTAGACATACACTCGAAGGTGCCACAGAGCTTGAAGAAGCCCGAGATGTAAGCCAGGGCGCACATCAACGGCAGATTGTCCGTGTACATGATGAGGACATTGCAGAGTGCCACCATCAATGCCGCCTGCAGCAACAGGCGACGATTGGTGAAGGCAAACTTCATCTTGAAGAGGAAGGGGAACGGCATCGCCACGCCCACCACATTGAACATGACGACCATGAGTACATCCTCCCGCATCATACTGTACTCGCCCATCACCTGGCTCATCGCACCGCCATAGATGCCTCCCGACATGAGGAAGACAAAGGCGAAGACGAGATAGATCCAAGGCTGTAACCGGCGAGGCACATAACCATTGAAGGACGGAATCCTGAACGGACCCTGTAATATTGGAGGTCCTGCCATTATTTCTTGATTTTAGTTTCTACGTTCAATCCCGCACGCAGCAACGCCACCATCTTGGGGTCATTGTCCTTACTGAGGGCGATGCGGACAGGCACGCGCTGCTCCACCTTCACGAAGTTGCCGGTGGCATTGTCCACAGGAATCATCGAATAAGCGGAACCAGCGGCGGCGGAGAGAGCCTGTACGGTACCGTGGAAGGTAACATCGGGGATGGCATCAGCGGTGAATTCGACACTTTTGCCCACTTCAATGCCGTCCATCTGGGTCTCACGGTAGTTAGCAACCACCCACACATCATGGTCATCCACGATGCGGGCAA
This sequence comes from Acutalibacteraceae bacterium, assembly GCA_963616155.1. Taxonomy (GTDB): domain Bacteria; phylum Bacteroidota; class Bacteroidia; order Bacteroidales; family Bacteroidaceae; genus Prevotella. The sequence continues at coordinate 7,190 of CAVEJY010000173.1, read as the reverse complement.
GCATCTGACCGGGTTGTACGAGCTGTCCCACATGAATGTCTTTCCTGCCCATCACACCGTCACAAGTGGCGACAATTACCGTATAAGAGAGATTCAAGCGAGCCAAGTCCAACTGTGCCTCGGCTACGCTCTCACCGGCACGGGAGCCACCCAACTGATGGTCCTGCACACTGCGGACAGACGCTGCGCTCTGCTTGCGGCTGCTTGCCTGCTCATAACGTGCCTTGGCACCAAGATAACGGGCATAGGCGTTGTCATACTGCTGACGGGTGACGGCATCCTTTTTCAACAAGGCGGCAAAACGGTCGAAGTCCTGCTTGGCGTTCAACATATCCACACGGGCCTCCTCGATACCTGCCGAAGCCATTGCCACATTGCTGTTGGTCGTGTTCATGCTCGCCGACACAACGGAAGAGCTGGACTTGGAACCACGGAGACCTGCCTCTGCCTGAGCCACCTGCAGGCGGTATTCGGCATCCTCGATGATAACGAGGGTGTCGCCCTTCTTCACATGCTGATAATCCGAGAAACGGATTTCCTTGACGAATCCCTGTACTCGGGTATTGATGGGCGTAATGTGTCGGTTCACCTGTGCGTCATCAGTATATTCCACCCCTGCTCCATGCGAGAAATGACTGAAAGCCCACGCGATGACTCCCACGAGGAAGAGGATGACCACTACATTGTAAGTTCTCTTGATTATTTTCTTGTTCATTGTTGTCAAATATGTTAGTTTTACTTTTTACCCTTTTACTTTTTTACCTTTAAAAGGCTTTTATCAGATTTGTCCTGCGATGTACTTCATCTTATAATAGGCGTACACGATGTTGATGCGGGCATCCACCTCCTGTAGCTCGGCGTTGAGCTTGAGATTGGAGGCATCGACCATATCCGTTACCAGTGCCAGCTGACTTAGATAACGGGCGTTCATCACCTCATAGTTCTGTTGGGCGAGCTCCACGCTCTTCCGTTGCGTCTCCAGTTCCACATAAGTTTGCTGGTATTGCACATACGCCGCCTGAACGTTGTTGTTCAACTGCTCCACCTGTACGTTATAAGCCTCCTGTGCCTGTCGGGTCTCTACGGCAGCCTGCTTGATTTGCTTTTTGCTCTTGTAGAGAGCTGCCAGGTTGTATTTCACGCCCACGCCTACATACCAGACGTTGAGGTTCTTGTCGATGGGCGGGAGTTCAAAGGTGATGGGACCATTGAAATTGTCAGCTGCCACGAACGCCACCTTGGGCAGAATCTCGCTCTTGGCAATCTTCTCCTTCTCCCTTGCCATGCTCACATTCAGGGTATTTTGCTCTAAAACAGGTGAATTCATCGCACTGTTATCCTGCCAATAGCCTTCCCCATCCTGGGCGTAAGTCTTGTCTGAAAGAGTCGTGTCGGGTTGAATCTTGACCTCTTGCTCCAAACCCAGCATGTTGCAAAGCTGGTGGTTGAGGATGCTGCGGTTGTTGCGAAGACTCGTCAATCCCAACTTGAGTGCCTCCAGCTGGAGTTCATATCTGGTGATGTCATTCTTCAGGGCCATGCCCTGCTTCTGCTTCTCCTTGATGTCAGCGATGAGCTGTTCTGTCAACTCGATGTTCTTCTCATACACCTTCATTCGGTTGTCCACCTTATAAAGGTCAAGATATTGACCCAGGGCGACGAAGCGCGCCTGCTGACGGGTGAGCTTCACCCCCACCTCAGCCTGCTGCTTTCCAAGTTCTGCCAACTTGATTCCCGCATCAATGGCACCGCCGGCATAAACCACCTGCTGTGCTTCCACAGAAAAGCTGTTGCCGTAATGGGGAGAACTCAGTCCTTGGATGTTCGAGAAGTTGCGGTCTGTCAAAAGCACGTTGCCAATATAACTGAACGATAACGAGGCATCCAAGTCCGGCAACCGCTTCTTACGAGCCGTTTCTATGCCCAAATTAGCGATTTCAACGCCTGTCTTCTGCATACGCAGACTCTTGCTGTTATCCTCCAAACGCTCAAAAAGTTGACTGACGGTCATCATTTGTCCCATGGATGAGTCACCTACCGAGACAGCCTCTCCAGAATACGCATGAACCATCATCAACGACTTGCCTCCCATCAAGAGGAGACTTACTAACATGATTTTTCTTATCATTGATCTTATACCTTTAGAATTCGATGCAAAGGTACGGAGTTTTCAGCAATGGTTTGTTTTAAATTTTACGTCACACACTGACGATTTGGGAATATCCATTCTTTTTTATCACATAAATTGCGTACTTTTGCAAACAAAAAGAGAACAGAATGATGACAGCAGAACTAAGCAGCAACCAAAAGGCTGTGCTTTACACCACCACCCTCCAGGAATGGTGTGGCGAACCACAGGTCATTAACTACGGGGCAATATTGATTTGCCGCAGGGGAAAAGCCACCCTGAGAATCAATTTTAAGGAATGGGAGATGTATGAGGGGGCGGTCATCACCATTTTTCCCAATGATGCGGTACTTCTGACCAAAAACGATGATTTCATCGTAGAGATGCTCCAATACAACCAGCCCTTGCTCCGTGAGGCAAGTCTGCAACTGGAGCATACCGTCTACTCCTCCCTGCGCGAAGACCGATGCCGTCAGGACACTCCGGTTGTCACAAACATCATCAACAGTATGTTCAGCCTGCTGAAAGTATATTTCGACCAGTCGGAATGTACCTGCATCGCCCAGCTCGTGCTGCTTCAGCTCAAGGCATTCTTCATCGGGTTCCACGAATACCTGCAGCGCAACCCGCAATATCACCCCGACGAGGTGAAGTCGCACCGCATCAGGGAACTCTTCAATCATTTCATGATGTTGGTGGAAAGAGACTACAAAAAATCAAGGGACGTCAACTACTATGCCTCCCAAATGAACATCTCCTCGAAGTACCTCACCAACATCGTACGACAAGTGACCTCTCGCACGCCCAAGAACATCATCGACCAGTACGTCATCCTCCACATAAAGATGGAGCTTCACCACAGCCAGCAGAGCATCAAGGAGATTGCCTGGGATTACAACTTCTCCGACAGTAGCTTCTTCTGCCGTTATTTCAAGAAACATACAGGAAAGACCCCTCAACAAACAAGAGAGTAAGAGGCATTAAGAATTATGGGAACAAAGGCAGTTCTCCTGTGCTTAAAAGCTGGAAGCTCTTGCGGTGATAGGGGGTGCTGCCGTACTGCTGGATGGCAGCACGGTGCTTCTTGGTGGGATAACCCTTGTTGCTCTTCCAGTCATACTGGGGGTATTCTTCGGCGAGGACATCCATATAGTCGTCACGATAAGTCTTGGCGAGGATGCTGGCTGCGGCTATCGCCAGATACTTGCCGTCGCCTTTCACGATTGTGGTATAAGGCAGATCCTTATAGGGTTTGAAGCGGTTGCCGTCTACGATGACTGCCTCTGGACGCACCTGGAGCTGATCCAAGGCACGGTGCATTGCAAGGATGCTGGCATTGAGGATGTTGATCTTGTCGATTTCTTCGGCAGTCACCACACCTACCGCCCAAGCCACGGCATCGCGTTCTATCTGCTCCCTGAGCGCCTTGCGCTTCTTGTCGGAAAGTTGCTTGCTGTCGTTCAAATCAGGGTTTTGATAGTCGGGCGGAAGGATGACGGCAGCTGCATAAACACTGCCTGCCAAACATCCCCTACCAGCCTCGTCACAACCGGCCTCCAACTTATCCTTATAATAATGACTTTCCAACATAATCCTTATCCACTTTATTATTATCAAAACATCTGAGCCACACGTCTCACACCTGCCACCAGCGCATCCACCTCTTCCTTGGTATTATACAAAGCGAAACTGGCTCGTACCGTTCCGAGGATTCCATAGCGGTCCATCAAGGGCTGGGCACAGTGATGACCGGTGCGCACGGCGATGCCGAGGCGGTCGAGGAGCGTTCCCATGTCCATGTGATGAATGTCACCCACGAGGAAACTGACAACAGCATCCTTGCCCTCTTGTTCGCCAAAGAGCCTGATTCTATCAATGGTCCGCATCTGTTCCATGCAATAGCGGGTAAGTTCCTGTTCGTGCCGGGCAATGTTGTCCATACCGAGGGCAGACACATAGTCAATCGCCTTGGCAAGTCCATGGGTTGCCACATAGTCAGGCGTACCTGCCTCAAACTTGAACGGCAACTTCTCGAACGTGGTTTTCTCAAAACTCACACTCTCTATCATCTCACCGCCACCCTGATAAGGAGGCAGACGGTCGAGCCACTCTTCCTTGCCATAGAGCACGCCGATGCCTGTGGGACCATATATCTTATGCCCGCTGAAAGCGAAGAAATCACAATCCAAGTCCTGCACGTCCACTGCGAAATGGGGCGTACTCTGCGCTCCGTCCACCACAACCGGCACATCATGTTCATGGGCAATATGTATCATTTCCTTCACGGGATTGACGGTTCCAAGAACGTTACTCACCTGTGCGATGCTCACAATCTTGGTGCGTTCGGTGAACAAGCCTGCGAATTCCTCAAGGTCAATCTCTCCTTTCTCATCAATGGGAACCACACGGATGGCGATGCCTTTCTTGGCAGCCTGCAACTGCCAAGGTACGATATTGGAATGATGCTCCATCGTGGAAATGATCACTTCATCCCCCTCTTCCATAAATGCATCACAGAAGGATGACACCACGAGATTCAGGCTCTCCGTAGTGCCTCGCGTAAAGATAATTTCCTCCGTCTTGGGGGCATTGATAAACTTACGCACTGTCTCGCGGGCAGCCTCATGGAGGTCGGTAGCCTGTTGGGAAAGATAATGCACGCCACGATGCACGTTGGCATTCACATTGAGATACTCGTCGCGCATAGCATCCAACACACACAGAGGTTTCTGCGTGGTTGCCGCATTGTCGAGATAAATCAATGGCTTATCATATACCGTTCTCGATAAAATCGGGAAATCTGCTCTTACTTGATTAACATCATACATAATTTTCACTCTTTTGGGCTTACAGTCCGTTATTTGCAGAGTTTGCAACCTTCACATTTATTCAACTCTCCGCGGAATCGTTTCTCCACGAGATGATGCAGACGGTCGCGCAATGGTTCCAGCTCCATCTTGTCGATGACTTCGTTGATAAAGGCAAACTGCAGGAGCAGCTTCGCCTCCTCACGGCTCACGCCACGCTGCTGCATATAGAACAGGGCGGCATCGTTGAGCTGCCCCACCGTACTGCCGTGCGCACACTTCACGTCATCGGCATAGATTTCCAGCATGGGCTGGGTGAACATACGGGCTGTCTTGGTGGCACAGAGATTCTGGTTGGTCTCCTGCGAAGTGGTCTTCTGGGCATCCTTGCGTACCAGCACCCGACCGGCGAAAGCACCACGCGCCTCATCATCGAGCACATACTTGTAAAGTTCGTTGCTGGCGCAATGTCCCACCTGATGGTCGATGAGCGTGTTGTTGTCCACCACCTGGTTCTTGTCGGCAATCACACATCCGTTCAGGAAGCATTCCGCTCCCTCACCTTTGAACACAAGGTCAAGACGATTGCGGGTGATTCCATTGTGAAGGGTAATCACATTATGGTTCACGCGGCTGTTGGCTTGTTGTTCAATATAGACGTTGCTCACGCGGCGGTTCTTGATGTGGGTTTCCTCCAGGCAATAGAGGTCAAGACTGGCGTTTTCGGCCACAAAAGCCTCAATCACCTGTGTAGCGAGGAAGTTGCGGTCATCGGCTGCATGGTCGCAGAAAAGGAGCTTCGCCTCCGCCCCCTGTTCCAAGATAATGAGCACGCGACGGTTTACCATCAAATCCACGTCGGAGCGAAGAATATTGATTACCTGAATGGCACGCTCCACTTTCGTGTTCTTGGGCACATAGACCAGAAGTCCGTCCTGCGCCAGCATCGTGTTGAGTGCCGTAATACCATCCTCACTTGTCTTGGCAATCTTAGCGTAGTATTTCCCGATGAATTCGGGGTTTTCTGCCGCCACATTACTCAATGAATCTACGATGACTCCCTCTGGAAGTTCCACTTTGGGCAGAACCTTGTTGTAGAAACTATCATTCACTACAAAGTAGAGCGAGGTGCTCAGGTTGGGCACGTCGCAACGAAATGCCTCATAGGGATCCACCGGGATTTCCAAGCGGTTCAAGTTCAGTCCATAGTCAGGAGCGAAGACCGCATCCATGTCGGTATATTTGTATCGCTCCACCTTGCGGGAAGGGAAGCCCAAGCGATGGAAGTCCTCGAAAGCCGCATCACGCACGGCATTGAGAGCCTCGGCACTGTTCTTCTTGATCATTCTCGAAGAAGAGTGATACAATTCCAAATATTGTTTCTCTGCGTTCATAATAAAATAATGTACAATTTATAATTTATAATGAATAATTACATTCTTGCTCAACTACCATCTACAGCAACAAGCAAAGGCGAAGCCCAATTATAAATTATCAATTATTAATTATAAATTATTTGTCCACTTCTGCCTTGATCCAGTCGTAACCACGCACCTCTATCTCCTTGGCAAGCTCAGGACCAGCGGTCTTTACGATTCTGCCCTTGTAGAGCACATGCACCACACTGGGTTTGATCATGTCGAGCAAACGCTCGTAGTGGGTAATGACAATGGCAGAAGTCTGGTCGGTGTGCATCTTGTTCACGCCGTCTGCCACGATGCGCATCGCATCCACGTCAAGGCCGGAGTCGGTCTCGTCAAGGATGGAGAGCTTGGGTTCGAGCATCGCCATCTGGAAGATCTCGTTGCGTTTCTTCTCACCACCGGAGAACCCTTCATTCACGGAACGGCGAGCCAATTTGCTGTCCAGTTCCACCAACTCACGCTTCTCACGCATCAGTTTCATGAAGTCGCTTGTATTCAGTGGCTCCAAGCCCTGGTACTCGCGCTTGGCGTTGATGGCGGCACGCATAAAGTTGGTCATGCTCACGCCCGGAATCTCCACGGGGTACTGGAAGGAGAGGAATAGTCCTTCGCGGGCACGGTCCTCGGGTTTCATATCCAGAAGGTTCTTGCCATTGAAGATAGCCTCGCCCTCTGTCACCGTATAGAGGGGGTTGCCCGTGAGCACCGCACTCAGGGTTGACTTACCGGAACCATTGGGTCCCATGATTGCGTGTATCTCACCATCGCCGATGGTCAGGTTGATACCCTTCAATATTTCTTTGCCTGCAATGGTAGCATGCAGATTCTTTA
>CAVEJY010000172.1:0-19670 GCA_963616155.1 Acutalibacteraceae bacterium | reverse complement strand
CCCGCGACCCCCAGCTTGGAAGGCTAGTGCTCTATCAACTGAGCTATTTCCGCAAGTAGTGGGTGGTGATGGATTCGAACCACCGAAGGCATAGCCAGCAGATTTACAGTCTGCCCCATTTGGCCACTCTGGTAACCACCCATATTTTTTGAGCCTCTTGTCGGATTCGAACCAACGACCCCGAGATTACAAATCACGTGCTCTGGCCAACTGAGCTAAAGAGGCAAATCCTTGCAGCCGCAATACGGCTTTAAAGGGATGTCTTGTAAAACGGCTGCAAAGATACTGCTTTTTTTTGAATCTCCAAAATTTTTTCGGAGTTTTTTTATCTATTACGCAATTTTTCTTTGAATTTGGTCAGTTGAACCTTCATTGAATCCACTGCCTGGTCGATTCCTTCCTCGAAAGTATCGCAAGTCTTCTCGACGAACAACTGCGTTCCCGGAACTGCGATTTCGAGCTGAACTTCCTTGTTCAGGGCGGTGGCTGGCTTCACGACCTTTAATTGCACCTCTACTTTCTGTATATCTTCATAAGTTTTTTCCAACTTGGCGACTTTCTTCTCGATAAACGCCTGTAACTTCTCTGTAGCGTCGAAATGAATCGACTGAATCTTAATTTCCATAGTGACCTCCAATTTTAAAAGGTTAAGCCCGAGGATGGGCATTGATATAAACTCGCTTGAGCTGCTCGAACGTCGTATGCGTGTAAATCTCCGTGGTGGAGAGTTTGGCATGACCTAACAGCTGCTTTAAACTTTCTATCCCTGCGTCATGGTTCAACATCGCCGTGGCGAATGTGTGCCTCAAGACGTGCGGGCTACGTTTTTTCAACGAACATACCCTCGACAAGTTGTCCCTTACAATGTTGCGAACTTCCTTGCGCGTCATGCGCTTTCCTTTTCGAGAGAGGAAGAAGGCCTTCGACTTACCGTCTATGGCATCGTCCCTCATCTGCTTGTATTCGCGAAGGGTCACTTCCAATTCATCGCCAAAAGGTATGATACGTTGTTTGTCTCCCTTGCCGGTTACCTTGATTTCCCTGTTGACGAATCTTACCGACTCGTCATCGAGGGCTATCAGTTCCGCAAGTCGCATCCCAGTCTCATAAAATGTCACGATGACTGAGCGCGCAAGCACATCAGCGTATTCATCGCCCCATTTTTGTCTGTCAAGCAATTCGTCCATCTGGTCCTCTTTCAAGAACACAGGCAGCGGCTTGACTTTCTTTGGTCCCCGGACGCTATGGGATGGATCCGTCTCTACCTTGTTTCTGGCAAGTGCATAACGATAGAAAGAATGCAGGGCGCTCAGCCGTCTGTTGACCGTAGTCGCCGTATTTCCTTTGTCCATCATGCTCTCGACCCAGTTCCTGATTACATCGGAATCCACTGTTTCCCAAGAGAGTTGACCAGGCAAGTCCTTGAAATACGCCTCGAACCTGTTCAGATCATCGGCATAGCTTTCTACCGTCTTCTCTGAGCGGCAAAGCTCATACTTCATGTAGTCCAAGAACTCGCTAATCACCATAAAACGTTGCTCATTTCTTATTTCGGCAACGAAAGTACGAAAATTAATTCAAACTACCAAATTTTTTAAGGACTTTTTACTCCTCGTTGGCACGCAACTGCTGTACGTAGATGGCATGCTCCATCTTGAGACGCTTCAAAACAGATGGCTTGTCATACTGCTGACGAGCGCGAAGCTCCTTCACAACACCTGTCTTTTCAAACTTTCTCTTAAACTTCTTGAGAGCTCTCTCGATGTTCTCACCGTCCTTAACTGGTACAATAATCATTTTGCTTTGTTTTTAATTTTGTTATGTTAAACTTATGTTATTTCTTTCCAAACGGGCATGATACCACAATTTGCGGGTGCAAAATTACATCTTATTTATCAAATAACCAAGATTTTAGCCGTTTTTTTGCTCTAAATGGGTCATTTTGTTGCTTTTAGGACACTGCCGAGGGGTTTGCAAGCCTCTTTCAGCCATTCTTTCTCTTCTTCGTCAAGACGGGGAGAGAGCTTGTCGTACACCTCCCGGTGATAGCCATCCAGCCACTCGACTTCCTCGGGAAGGAGCAGGGAGAGGTCTATCGGTGCACTGTCTATCGGACAAAGAGTGAGCGGCTCCATCTGCAGGAACTTGCCAAACTCCGTCTGCATATACTCCTTGATCAATATGGTATTCTCCGTACGCACGCCAAACTTTCCGGCAAGATACAATCCCGGTTCGTCTGTCAGCGTCATTCCTGCACGCAGCGGTGCCGGCATCCATTCCATGCGAATCTGGTGAGGTCCCTCATGCACATTCAGGTAAGATCCCACACCGTGTCCCGTGCCATGGAGGAAGTTGTAGCCCTCACGCCACATACACTCTCTTCCCACGGCATCCAACTGGGTGCCGGAAGCCCCGTCGGGGAACTTGACAAGCTCCAACTGGATGTGTGCCTTCAGCACGAGTGTATAAATATGTTTCATTTCCTCGGTGATGGGACCTAAGGCGATGGTACGGGTGATGTCGGTGGTTCCGTCCTGGTACTGCGCACCGGAATCAAGAAGCAGAAAGCCCTCCGGCTTCAACGGAATGTCTGTCTCAGGAGTCGGCTCATAATGCACGATGGCACCATGTGCAGCATAGCCTGCGATTGTATCGAAGGAAATGTCACGGAAGAGTTCCTGTTCGGCACGCAAGCCCGTCAACTTCCTGTCGATGGAAATCTCGGTCTGTCCTCCTGCCTCAACAGCAGGTTTCAACCACTTCAGGAATTTCACCATCGCCACACCGTCGCGGAGCATCGCATTGCGATAGCCTTGGATTTCCACCTCGTTCTTCACCGCCTTCATGGCAGGGATGGGCGACTTGGCGGAGATGATTTCCTGACATTTCACCGCCTTCCACAGGTAATAGTTGGTCTCGTTGCCATCCAGAAGGATATTGTACTCGGAATAGTCCTTCAGCCCCTCTTCCACCTTATTATATATACAGAGGGAGACACCGTTCTCCTGTAGGTACGCCCTCACCTCGTCCGTCACCTTATTCTCATCGACGTACAGGGAAACCTTGTCGGAGGAAATCAGAAGATAGCTGACGAAGACAGGATTGCAATGCACGTCGGTGCCACGGAGATTGAGTGTCCACGCAATGTCGTCAAGAGCAGAGACAAGCATACCGTCTGCATGAAGTCCACGAAGTGCCTTTCGGATACGAGTTATCTTGGAAGCCGTCGTCTCGCCGGCATACTGCAAGGGTTGGATTTCCACGGGATTGCCGGGGATGGCGGGACGGTCTGTCCATATCTCCTCCAAGGGGTCGAAGTTGGTACGCACGGTGATGCCCCCGTTCTTTCTGAGGTCAGAGACCAAAGCCACGGTGTCATTGTAGGAATTGACCATACCGTCCAGTCCCACCTCGGGCGACTTCTCGTCCGCCAACTCTTTCCCCAGCCACTCGGCAATCGTGGGAGTGCCCTCAATCTTGAGTTTCATCAACTGGTACTCCGAACCCTGCAACTGTTCCTCTGCTGCAAGGAAATAACGGGAGTCCGTCCACAACGCCGCGGAGTGCATCGTGACCACCGCCGTGCCCGCCGACCCAATAAAGCCAGAGATCCAGGCCCTGCCCTGCCAGTGGTCGGCTACATACTCGCTCTGGTGAGCGTCCGTACTCGGGAAGATGAAAGCAGAAAGATGCTCACGCCTCATCACCTCCCTCAAACTTGCCAATCTTTGATTGATTTCGTTCATTGTCGTATGATATTAAATTCTATATTTTGCTAATTAGAGATTACAAAGATAATAATTTTAAGAATAAACAACAAAATTAAGTGCAAATAAATGCACGTTTTACATTACTTTTTAGTAATTTTGCGGTCGATAAACGGAAATTGGTGCGATTTGTCGCCGCAACAGACATCCGCATCCAAGAAATGGCAGACATTTCCCCGCTAAGTATTTACAAACAACTTAAATTATAAATTGCAGTTATGGAATTTTTAACTAATGACAAACTCGTGATCGTCGGTGCCGGCGGTATGATTGGTTCTAACATGGTACAGAGCGCCTTGATGCTCGGTCTCACTCCTAACATTTGCCTCTACGATATCTTCGAGCCAGGTGTTCACGGTGTGTTCGACGAGATTCAGCAGTGCGCTTTCCCTGGCGTTAACGTGACTTACACAGTTAATCCCGAGGAGGCTTTCACTGGTGCTAAATATATCATTTCTTCCGGTGGTGCTCCCCGTAAGGAGGGTATGACCCGTGAGGACTTGCTCAAGGGCAACTGCAAGATCGCCGCTGAGTTCGGTGACAACATCAAGAAGTACTGCCCCGAGGTAGAGCACGTGGTTGTAATCTTCAACCCTGCTGACGTTACAGCCCTCACAGCTTTGATCCACTCAGGTTTGAAGCCCAACCAGTTGACATCACTCGCAGCCCTCGACTCTACCCGTTTGCAGCAGGCTTTGGCTCTCGAGTTCGGTGTTCAGCAGGACAAGGTGACAGGTGCCCATACATACGGTGGCCACGGCGAGCAGATGGCAGTATTCGCTTCTCAGGTGAAGGTAGACGGCAAGCCATTGTCAGAGATGGGTCTGTCTGCTGAGCGTTGGGAGGAGATCAAGCACCACACCGTACAGGGTGGTTCCAACATCATCAAGCTCCGCGGCCGTTCTTCATTCCAGAGCCCTGCCTACAACGCTGTGAAGATGATCGAGGCTGCCATGGGCGGCGAGAAGTTCACTTTGCCAGCAGGCTGCTATGTCAACAACGACAAGCTCGGCTTCAAGAACGTGATGATGGCTATGCCTACCACTATCGACAAGACCGGTGTTCACTTCACAGAGCCTGCAGGTACTGAGGAGGAGTTGGCAAGCCTCGCCAAGTCTTACGAGCACCTCTGCAAGATGCGCGACGAGATTGTAGAGCTTGGCATCGTTCCTCCTGTAGCTGAGTGGAAAGAGATGAACCCAAACTTGTAAATTCTTCTCTCCTATAAACTAACATTAAAGACAAAGGCTGAGTCGGGAGGCTATCTTCCTCGATTCAGCCTTTCGTTGGTTTTAAGGGGTGAAAGATTCCATCCTTTTCATTAAACATTAAACACTAAACATTAAACATCACAAGAATGGAAAACGAAGTATTGAAAGCCATCAAAGAGAGAAGAAGCATTCGCCGGTACAAGGAAGACCAGATTACCGACGAGGAGTTGAAGGCAGTGCTGGAAGCCGGCACATGGGCCGCCACTGGCCACGGATCGCAGGAACCTTTCATCATCGCCGTACAGAACCCGGAGACCTGCGCCCAACTTCGCAAAATGAACGGTGAGGCAATGGGTGTGGAAAGCGACCCCTACTATGGTGCCCCCACCCTCGTCATCGTGCTGGCCCGTGAGGACGACCCCAACAACGTGAAGGACGGAAGCCTCGTCCTCGGCAACATGATGCTTGCCGCCCACTCCATCGGTCTCTCCTCCTGCTGGATCAACCGCGAGGACATCATGTTCGCAACGGAGGAAGGCAAGAAGCTGATGAAGGAATGGGGACTTCCCGAGGGTCTGATGGGCGTAGGTGCCCTGTCGCTCGGCTACGCATCGGCCCATCCCCACACCGTGAAGCCCCGCAAGGAGGACTACTACCGCATCATCAAGTAAAGCCCTTCCGCTCATATCACCATAAGTACTGTAAAATGCTGTTTACCGCATTTTGCAGTACTTATTTCTTTGTATTTTTCCCGAAAAGTCCCCGAAATATTTGGCTATTCCCCAAGCTATGAATACTTTTGCACAAAAAGTACAGGAGAAATATGACAAATGTTCTGATCAGTGCCGCCGGACTGTGCGGCGCCACCATCATAGGAGCCGTCCTGGGTTTCTTCATCAAGGAGTTGCCCCACAAGTGGAACGACACGGTGCTGGGCTATTGTGCCGGCATCATGCTTGCCGCCTCCACACTCGGCCTCATCGTGCCAGCCTTCGACCAGACTTCGCTCTGGTGGCTGGTGGCCATCGGTGTAGTGGCAGGTGCCTTGTTTCTGAACGTGCTCGACCTGGTGACTCCCCACCTGCACCACATCACGGGTCTTGACCCCGAGCAGCACCACAACAACTCCACGCTCAACCATGTGCTGCTCTTCGTAATGGCGATAGCCCTCCACAAGCTGCCCGAGGGTATGGCGGCAGGCGTGAGCGTCTGTTCTGCGGCAGAGGTGGCAGGCGAGGCCAACTGGGGCGTGTCCTTCGGCATCGCCCTCCAGAACATTCCTGAGGGAATGGTCATCATCGCCCCCTTGATGCTTGCCGGAGTGTCGGCGGCAAGGACCTTCGTCATCTCCGTGGCCATCGCCCTGCTCGAAGTGATAGGCATCCTGTTGGGTTTCGGCTTGGGTTCAGCCTCAGCCTCCTTCCTCCCCGTGATGCTGGGCTTCGCCGGCGGTGCCATGCTCTATGTGACAAGCGACGAGATGATACCCGAAACCCATGCCCACGGCTTTCAGAAACAAGCCACCTACGCCCTGCTCCTCGGCTTCATGACGTTCGTTTTGTTGGAAAAGTTCGTGTGACAGGGGCATTTGGCATTAGAAAAGTATGTCAAAATACATAGGAAAGCGCAAATCAAAGGCATTTAAGTATGTTAATTCTGTCTAAAAACAACGGAAATATTTGGCAATAATCTAAGTTAGGTGTATATTTGTAGAGAAATTAATCTAAGTTAGGTGTAATTTGATAGAAAAATTAATCTAAGTTAGGTGTATTTTGACAAATAAATTAATCTAAGTTAGGTGCAATCATGAGAAGAAAAGTATATGAACAACTTCTGAAATGGAAAGAAGAACAACATGAAGAAAGTGCTGTTCTCATCAATGGTGCCCGACGTGTCGGCAAGAGTTATATAGTGAAAGAGTTTGCTCAAAAAGAATACAAAAGCTATATTCTCTTGGACTTCAACAAAGTCAGCTCCAATATCAAGACTTTGTTCGAAGACTATCTAGATGACTTGGACACTTTCTTCATGTATCTAAGCAGTTATACCAACACCCCACTCCATCCACGAGAGTCGGTCATCATCTTTGACGAGGTTCAACTATTCCCTCGTGCCCGTACTGCAATCAAATATTTGGTGGAAGATGGCCGATATGATTACATAGAGACAGGCTCGCTTGTATCCATCAAGAAGAATGTGGAAAACATCATGATTCCATCCGAAGAAAAAGAAATCCTCATGTATCCAATGGACTTTGAAGAATTTCTTTGGGCTGTTGGCAACGAAACGCTCATGCCACTCATCCGAATGAACTTTGAGAAAAAGCATGAGATGGGACAAGCCATACATCGCAAGACTATGGACTATTTCAGACAATATCTCATTGTGGGTGGAATGCCACAAGCGGTGGAAAAATACGTGGAAGCACGAGATTTCAACAAGGTTGACCACATGAAGCGACAGATATTGAAGCTTTATCGCAATGACATTCAGAAATATGCCTCGACCTATGTATCAAAAGTAACCAATATTTTCGATACGATTCCCTCACAACTCCAAAAGCACGAGAAGAAATTCATGTTGAAAGCTCTAACTGAAGGAGCCAGGATGAGAGACTATGAAACGGCTTTCTTTTGGTTAAACGATGCCATGATTGTGAACATGGCGTACAACACGACAGAACCCAACATCGGGCTTGGCATGAACACTGATGATACGACCCAGAAATGCTATATGGCAGACACAGGGTTGCTTATCAGCCATGCCTTCAACGAGAAAGCCATAGTTTCAGAGAACCTTTACACCAAGTTGCTCACGGACAAATTGGAGTTCAACAGTGGCATGATAATAGAGAATATCGTTGCCCAAATGTTGCGCTCATCTGGCCACAACCTCTTTTTCTTCTCCAAATACAGTAAGGAAGCAGAGGACAGAATGGAGATTGATTTCCTCATTGCCAAGAACAGCATCACGGCAAAGCACAACATTTCGCCCATTGAAGTGAAATCAACCAACAGATACACATTGACTTCACTCAAGAAGTGCATCGCCAAATATGGCAATTATCTATCCACACCGTATGTCATCCATACGGCTGACTTGAAAATCGAAGACGGAATCACCTATCTGCCGCTATACATGACAGGGCTGTTATAAGCCCTGTCATTTCCGATAGTGACTTAATCTTTGACTATATCCCCACTCTTGACACACGCAAGAACCAAACGGCGAACTACGGCGTGAATATCTGCTTCTGGATATTTGTCACGATATTTCTTGGTGAGGTCTTCGCAGAGGAAAAGATTGCCATCTTTTTTTAGATCAGGAGCAGCCCTTTGGATGAACACATCATAAGTTCCCACTACCGTCGGTTTCTCGGAAGAGTAATCCATGATGTCCCACTTGGCGAGAGCAGAAGTTGCCGTAGAAGCAGGAAACAAGCGATATTTCTCATTATCCTCAAACTTCTCTACAGAATTTTCTATGATATAGGTTCCATATAAATCCTCCTTATTAGGTTTTACTATATGGAGTTTGCGCAAAGCGTCTAATCCTATTGATATTTTGGTTGTGACAATCTGGTAATCCTTGCAACCTCCGAAAGGTGGATTATCCGCTAAGTCTTGCTCTATGGCACTTTTTACTTCCGCTTGTGGTGCTTCCACAACCGTTTCCACCGTCACGGAATAATTACTTACATGAATGGACGAAGGATTAGGACAAACGACATAATTGCCGTTATCATCATTCTTATCACATGCGCAAAACGCAAATGCAACAAACAATAGTAAGATAGAAAATTTTGATAACTGTTTCATACTGTTTCATTTAGACGTGGCAAAGATAAACTTTTTCTTTGAAACAAACAAGGGAAACGCCCATTGCCACCAATACCTTACCGTTCATTGTTTCCATAAGCCACATTGTCTTCTATTAATAACAGACGCAGAGTTTTTACAGCTCCACCTTAGCTATAACCTTATCGGTAGCACCCGACAGACTCGCCACGAACGCCCCAGCCTTTTCGCCCGAAGACTTCAAGAAAGTGGCATCGTTCATCAGTCGCCTCATCAAGGCATCGAACTCACCGAAATTGCTGATCTCGAATCCGCCACCCGACTTCAGCAAGCCCTGTGCCTCCTGGAACTTCTTGTTGTTGGGACCGAAGATGACCGGCATATTCCATACGGCAGCCTCCAGCGTGTTGTGGATGCCGACACCGAAGCCGCCGCCCACATACGCCACGTCACCATAACGGTACATACTGCTCAGGAGACCGAAGCAGTCGATAATCAAGACATCCGCCTCGGCAGCCTCCTCGGGAGAGGTCTGGGTGTAGCGCACCACCTTCTTGCCCTTGACCAAGGCGAGGATGGATTTCAGATGCTCCTCACCGATGACATGAGGGGCAATGAGCAGGCGCCAGTCCTTGTGTTCGTTGAAGAACTTGACGAAAATATCCTCATCGGGAGGCCAGGAACTGCCAGCCACGAAAACCTTGTAGTCTGCGGAAGGCGTTTCGGCAGAAGCACTTCCCTTGCGGAAAGCCTCACAGATAGGTAAATCCTTTGCCGCCTCCTTGATTTGCAGCACCCGGTCGAAACGGGTGTCGCCCACCACGTCCACGTCCGTAATGCCGATGCTCTCAAGCAGCTGCCTGCTCTCCTCGTTCTGCACGAAGAAACGGTCGAAGCACCTCAGTACCCCCGCATAGCTCCTGCCGTACCACTTGAAGAACACCTGGTCGGGGCGGAAGATGCTGCTCACGCTATAGGTGGGGATGTTACGATGTTTCAGGATATGGAGGAAGTTGCTCCAGAACTCATACTTGATGAAGAAAGCCATCACGGGGCGCACCAAGCGAAGGAAGCGGATGGCATTGAGCCGCGTGTCCACCGGCATATAGCAGATGATGTCAGCCCCCTCGTAGTTCTTGCGCACCTCGTAGCCCGAGGGCGAATAGAACGTGAGCAGAATCTTGTACTGCGGATGCTCCTTGCGGATGCGCTCCATCAGCGGCCGTCCCTGCTCAAACTCGCCCAAGGAGGCAGCATGAAACCATACATACTTGGCATCGGGGTCCACCTTCTGCCGAAGTATCCTGAAGGCATCACGCTCTCCCCGCCACATCTTGCGCACCTTCTCGTTGAAAAGGCTGGCAATGGCGATGCCCCAGAGGACGAAATAGATGACTATATTGTAAATCATACCCTTATTATATTATCCAAGTACCTCGATGGCCTTGCGCAGGCGCTTCAAGGTTTCCTCCTTGCCGAGGAAGGCTGAGATGTCGAACATACCCGGACCCTTGCCCTCGCCGACAAGCGTAAGGCGGAAGGCGTTCATCACGTCGCCGAGCTTATAGCCCTTGTCCTCCACCCATTTCATCACGACAGGCTCCTGTCCCTCGATGGAGAAGTCCTCGATGCCTTCCAGCACATCGGCAAGCTCCGTCATCTGCTGTGCGGAATATTCCTTCCAGCGTTTCTTCGCCGTCTTCTCGTCATACGATGTGGGAGGAAGGAAGAAGAAGGAGCAGAGAGGCCACAGCTCATAGACGAAGTTCACGCGGTCCTTCATCATGTGCACCACCTGCTTCACGCGGTCGAGACTCTCCTCTACCCCGTTGTTTGCCACAATGGGGGCAAAGAGGTGGGCAATCTCGTCGTCGTTCTTCATGAGGATGTACTCGTGGTTGAACCAGATACCTTTCTTGAAGTCGAACTTGGCACCAGCCTTGGAACAGCGGGAGATGTCGAAAGCCTTCACCAACTCATCGAGGGAGAAGATTTCCTGCTCCGTGCCGGGGTTCCAACCGAGGAGTGCCAGGAAGTTGACCACAGCCTCGGGGAAGTAACCGCTCTCACGGTAGCCCGAAGACACTTCGCCAGTCTTAGGGTCGTGCCACTCCAATGGGAACACGGGGAAACCGAGACGGTCGCCGTCGCGCTTGGAGAGTTTGCCCTTGCCCTCAGGCTTGAGCAGCAAAGGAAGGTGGGCAAAGCGGGGCATGGTGTCCTCCCAGCCGAAAGCCTTGTAAAGGAGTACATGCAGGGGCGCACTGGGCAACCACTCCTCGCCACGGATCACATGGGAGATTTCCATCAGGTGGTCGTCCACGATATTGGCAAGGTGATAGGTAGGCAACTCGTCGGCACTCTTGTAGAGCACCTTGTCGTCGAGGATGTCGCTCATCACCTTCACGTCGCCACGAATCAGGTCGTTGACGTGGATTTCCTCGCCCGGCTCAATCTTGAAGCGCACGGTATACTGCTTGCCGTCGGCGATGAGCTGGTCCACCTCCTCCTTGGCGAGAGTGAGCGAGTTGCGCATCTGCATACGGGTATGGGCATCGTACTGGAAATTCTGGATTTCCCCGCGCTTCGCCTCCAACTCCTCAGGAGTATCAAAGGCGATGTAAGCCTTGCCGTTGTCGAGGAGCTGCTGTACATATTTCTTATAGATGTCGCGGCGCTCGCTCTGGCGATAGGGACCATGCTCGCCACCGAAGCTCACGCCCTCGTCAAACTGGATGCCGAGCCACTTGAAGGATTCCAGGATGTATTCCTCAGCACCGGGAACGAAACGATGGGAATCGGTATCCTCGATACGGAACACAAGCTCGCCGCCATGCTGGCGGGCGAACAAATAATTATAAAGAGCGGTACGTACGCCGCCGATGTGCAAAGCACCCGTTGGACTGGGCGCAAAACGCACCCTAACTTTTCTGTCTGCCATGTCTTTTTATAGCTATTTTCAAAATTTTCTGCAAATTTACTGTTTTTTTTGCGATTATAGTCGTTTTTTTTCGTATTTTCGCAGTGTAAATAGAATTATTGTATAGAAATGAGCATATTCAACAACCCAGAAGAGAACTTTTGGCGCCATTTAGCCACAAAGACCGTACTGATCATCATCACGGTAGCCGTCATCGTGTGGTTCCTTCCGAGGAACGAGGGAAGGCAGTTCAGATACGACGTGGGAAAGCCCTGGATGTATGGCTCCATCATCGCCCAGTTCGACTTCCCCATCTACAAGACCGACGCGGCCATCAAGCACGAGCAGGACTCCCTCCTCAGCCATTTCGAGCCTTACTACAACATCAACCCCACCGTAGAGGCACAGCAAGTGGACAAGTTCCACAAGGACTTCAGCCAGGGCATCCCCGGACTGCCCAAGGAGTATGTGGACATCATCTCCGACGAACTGCATAAGATCTACCAGGCAGGAGTAATCAACACGCCCGAGTACAACAGCATCTTCAAGGACTCCACCAGCATGATACGCATCATCAGCGGAAAGAACGCAAAGAGTACTCCCGTGGGCAGCTTCTTCTCCACCATCGCCGCCTACGAGCACCTGTTCATGAACGAGAAGATAGCCAGCCAACGGCAGATACTTTCCCGCTGCAACCTGAACAACTACATAGAGGCCAACGTGGTGTATGACAAGGAAAGAAGCGAGACGGAAAAGAACGACCTCTTAGGCAGTATTCCCCTCGCCAGCGGCATGGTGATGAGCGGACAGAAAATCATCGACCGCGGCGACATCGTGAATGCCTATACCTTCCGTGTACTCGACTCTTTCAACAAGGAGATGAAGCGCAGAATCTCTACGGAGGAAGAAATCACCACGACCATCATCGGTCAGATTCTCTTCGTGTTCATCCTCGTCATGATGTTCACCTTATATATAAGTCTCTTCCGCAAGGACTATTTCGACAAGCCCCGCAGTATCGCCATGCTCTATGCGATGACCGTGGTATTCCCCATCCTCGTGTCACTGGTGGTGAAGCACAATTTCTTCAGTGTCTACATCATCCCCTTCGCCATGGCTCCCATCTTCGGGCGCGTGTTCCTCGACTCCCGGACGGCCTTCATCTCCCACGTCACGATGATCCTCATCTGTGCCGCCGCCGTCAAATACCAGTATGAATTCATCATCATACAGCTGGCATCGGGTCTCGTCGCCATCTACTCGCTCCGTGAACTTTCCAAACGCTCGCAGATTTTCATCACTGCCCTGCTTGTCACGGCAGTGAGCGGAGTCGTGTACTTCGCCCTTCAGATGATGCAAGACAACCAGGTGTTCAACATCGACAACAACATGTACACCTATTTCGCCATCAACGGTGTCCTCGTGCTGTTGTCATATCCCCTGATGTTCCTGATAGAGACACTCTTCGGCTTCATCTCCAACGTCACTCTCTTCGAGCTTTCCAACACTAACAAGGGATTGCTGAGGAACCTGAGCGAGATAGCTCCCGGCACCTTC
Organism: Acutalibacteraceae bacterium; assembly: GCA_963616155.1. GTDB lineage: Bacteria > Bacteroidota > Bacteroidia > Bacteroidales > Bacteroidaceae > Prevotella. Next base: position 6,418 of record CAVEJY010000172.1, on the reverse strand, counting down.
CAGCACTCCATCACCGTTGGCAACCTCGCCACGGAGATTGCCAACCGCATCGGAGCCAACAGTCTGCTGGTGCGTACGGGTGCCCTCTACCATGACATCGGAAAGATGACCAACCCGGTGTTCTTCACCGAGAACCAGGCAGGCGTAAATCCCCACAACCAACTCAGCAATCTGGAGAGCGCACAAATCATCATCAATCATGTGCCGGAAGGACTCAAGTTGGCGGAAAAGTCGAACTTACCCAACATCATCAAGGACTTCATCCTGACCCACCATGGCACCGGGCTCACCAAGTTCTTCTACATCAACTACTGCAACGAGCACCCGGGAGAGGAGGTGGACAAGTCGCTCTTCCAGTACCCCGGCCCCAATCCCTTCACCCGTGAACAAGCCATCCTGATGATGGCGGACACCGTGGAGGCGGCATCACGGTCGTTAGGGGAATATACGGAGGAGAGCATCGCCAACCTGGTCAACCGGCTCATCGACGGACAGGTGGCAGAAGGCTTCTTCAAGGAATGCCCTATCACCTTCAGGGACATCGCCTTCGCCAAGCAGGTTCTCATAGAGCGTCTCAAGGCCATCTACCACACCCGCATCTCCTATCCTCACTTGAAAGGGAAAGAAGAGGAGACGAAAGCCCCAGAAACTGACACCATCGGGCAAGCATAGTCATTTGAACGACACCTCTAAATACAGTCCCATAGTCTGCACAATTCGTCTGAATTGTGCAGACTATGGGACTTTTTACGTTAATATATTTTAAATACAAAAGTTTAATAAAGGAAAAATAGAACATTCTTATTACCTTTGCGCACGTTTTTATTTAAGGTAATTAAGATGAAGAAACTAAAATTAGTTAGTTTTGCCATTGCGATGGCAAGCGCAGCCCCAGCCATGGCTGGCGGATTGCTCACAAACACGAACCAGAACGTGGCATTCAACCGTATGATGAGCCGTGAGGCTTCAATAGGTATCGACGGAGTGTATTACAATCCGGCAGGTGTGGTTTTCATGGGTGATGGACACCACCTCTCCATCAACTGGCAGTTGGCATTCCAGTCGCGCACCATCGAGAACGACTACTCTCTGTTCACCAACAACGTGAACGACGCCACCACTCCCCGCACGTTCAAGGGCAAGGCGTTCGCCCCTGTCATTCCTTCCTTCCAGTATGCATATAATAAAGGCAAGTGGTCGTTCCAGGCCAACTTCGCCCTCACCGGAGGTGGCGGCAAGTGTACCTTCGACAATGGACTTGGCTCTTTCGAGAAGATTGTGGCAGAGACGGCAGCAGCGGCTTGCGGACTGGCAGGCTCCGTGGACAAGGCGTTGAGCAACCAGCTGGGAAGGGAGACGCAGATGTTTACGTCCGACCAGGCTTTCGGCTCCAAAGGACAGTATAGCTACGAGAGCTATATGCACGGCCGTCAGTACTATTATGGTTTGTCGCTTGGCGCTGCCTACAAAGTCAACGACCACTTCAGTGCCTTCGCCGGAGTGCGTGGCGTGTATGGCTCCTGCAACTATTATGGATATGTAAAGAATATCAAGGTGGGAGCTATGCCTCTCTACCAGGTACTCGACCCCACCAAGGAGAACGCCGCCAACATCGAACTGAGCTGTGACCAGAGCGGTATCGGCTTCACCCCCATCATCGGTGTAGATTTCAAGACAGGACGATGGAATTTCTCTGCAAAATATGAGTTCAAGACCCGTATGCGTCTGAAAAACAAGTCTGTGAACCAAGCTCCGAGCATCGGCAATCTCGCCAGCAACCTCTCTACCTCAATGAACGCCACCCTCACCAAGTCGTTCACCGCAGCGGGCTATCCCGAGCAGAACGCCAAGGCAATGGCGGAAGCTACGACACAGAGTGTACTGACAGATGCCACCGTACAGGCTACGATGAGCGGCCTGAAGACTCAGTTTGACACCAAACTTGAAGAGGCCATCGGCGAATACGAGGACGGCAAGAAGATTGCAGCAGACATCCCTGCCTATCTCACCATCGGCGCAGGCTACAGCCCCGTGGACGCTGTCCGCATCAACGTAGGCTTCCACTGGTTCGACGACAAGAATGCCACCTCTTACAACAACCGCAACAAGAAGCTCAAGCGCGGCACCTTGGAGTATAATGCCGGAGTAGAGGTGGACGTATGCAAGAAAATCACCCTCAGTACCGGTTGGCAAAGCACCAACTACGGCTTGCCTGAGGAGAATGCCGACACCCCTGCCTCTGCGAGATACATGGATGACAAGTCATTCGTGACAAGCTCCAACTCCGTAGCCATTGGCGGTGTCTATCACATCAACAAAAAGATGGATTTGAACGTGGCTTATTTCCGCACGTTCTATCAGCATAAGAAAACTACGGAGACTGTATCGCTCGGCACGACAAACCTGAGCTATCTTTCAGACTACACGCGCAACAACAACGTGTTTGCCGTGGGTCTCGACATCAATTTCTAAACTTTTCACTCTCTCAAGACGGGTCCACGTCAAAGTGGACCTGCAAACCTCCGTATCGTGAGTCTCTCAATATCTGTCCTTGGGCAAAGTTGAGATACTCACGAACTTTTTTTTGGTCGATGCCATTCTCCAATTTAAGCACAATCTTCCGTATGCTCAAGGTTTTCACCCTTGCCACAGCTGGTTTATCAGGTCCCAGCACCCTTTCGCCAAACCAACTGCGCAAAGTCTGTCCGAGTTCCATGCTCGCCTGTTGGCACACCTTCTCTTGCTTATGTCGCAGATAGACATTGATGAGATGATAGAATGGCGGATAATGGAAGGCACGCCGTTCCTCCAGGAGGTCGTTGTAGAAGGAGGCATAGTCGTTGTGTACCACTTGTGAGATAACCGGCAGTTGCGGCATCTTCGTCTGGAGGATTACCAAGCCACGCTTGCCTTTCCTTCCAGCCCTTCCGCTCACCTGCGCCATCATCATGAAAGCATGCTCGTAGGCACGGAAATCGGGATAGTTGAGCATGGAGTCAGCGTTCAATATACCCACAACCCTCACCTTGTCGAAGTCCAGTCCCTTGGTAATCATCTGCGTGCCTATCAAGAGATTGGTCTTGCCTGATGAGAAATCAGTTATCAATCGTTCATAAGCATTGCGCGTACGAGTGGTGTCGAGGTCCATCCGGGCGATACGAGCCTCGGGGAAAATCTCGGCAATCTGGTCCTCTATCTTCTCCGTTCCGATGCCTCGACCAATAATTTCCGTACTACCGCAGTTGGGGCACTCGGTGGGCACGGGGTAAGTATATCCACAATAGTGGCAAGTGAGGAGGTTGATGGTTTTGTGGAGCGTGAGTGACACGTCGCAGTTCTTGCATCTCGGCACCCATCCGCATACCTTGCACTCCACCATGGGCGCAAAGCCACGGCGGTTCTGGAAGAGGATGGCTTGCTCGCCATTCTGCAACGCTTCCCTGACAGCGGCAAGGAGTTGGGGGGAATATGCGCCTTTCATCATCTTTCGGTGACGCAAATCCTTGACATCCACCACCTGAATTTCAGGCAACTGGATATCCTTGAATCTGGTCTTCATCTCTACCAAACCATACTTGCCTTGTTGGGCATTGTAATAGCTCTCCATCGAGGGGGTCGCAGTTCCCAACAAGGTCTTTGCACCATACATCCGTGCCAAGACAATGGCTGCACTGCGGGCATGATAGCGAGGTGCCGGATCCTGCTGCTTGAAAGAAGTCTCGTGCTCCTCGTCCACTATCACCAATCCCAGACGCTGGAAAGGCAGGAACACGGCACTCCTCGCACCCAATATCACCTCATAGGGATGGGCAGACATCTGTTTACGCCAGATTTCCACCCTTTCTTCATCGCTATATTTGGAATGATAAATACCCAATCGATCACCAAAGACACGGCGCAAACGTTCCATGATCTGCACCGTAAGAGCAATCTCAGGCAAGAGATAAAGCACTTGCTTCTTCTCTTGCAGGGCCTGGCGGATGAGATGGATATAAACTTCCGTCTTTCCGCTGGACGTGACACCATGCAGAAGCACAACGTTCTTGCCCAACATCTGCATCAGAATCTGGTTGTAAGCATCCTGTTGCGCCACGGAAAGTGGTTTTACCTGGTCGAGATGAGGTTCTGATGACACGTTCAACCGCCCCACCTCCTTCCCGTAGGTACGAAGGATTCCCCGATCGACCAACGCCTTGATGTTGGCAGTCGTCGTGTGGCTCTCATTCATCAGCTCTTCTCGGGTGACAGACTGTATCTCCTCCCGCGGCGTATCACCTTCCAAGGTGTCCCAATGAGACAAAAAAAGGAAAGTGTTCAACGCCTTCTCTTGCTTGATAGACCGCCGCACCATTGCCAAGGCAGCATGCAGTGCTTGCTCGTTGCGATAGTTCTCCGACAAGTCCACATAGAGTTCCATCTTGGGCTTGTATCTCTCCATCGACTTTAAGCCCGCCGGGAAAGCGGCATTGAAGACATCACCCAAGGGAGACAAATAATATTCGCTGATCCATTGCCAAAGACGGAACTGCTCATCCAACAGGATTGGACTTGAATCCAACACCTGCTCTACCGGCTTGCATTCGAACTCCGGCTGGTCATCATGCACCTTGACTGCCATGGCGACATACTTCTTGCTCGTTCCAAAGGGTACAAGCAACCTCTTCCCGAATACGACCTCCCCTTCCATCCCATCCGGGACAGAATAGGTGAACATGCCGGGAAGAGGCAACGGAACTATGACGTCAACGTATCGCATCAGAACCAGTAACCAACAGCAATCTTCCAGGTGTTGCTCTTGCCTGTTGTACTTTTATTGGAATCAGTCAAAAGTGTGCCGCTATCGCTACATTCAAAATTATAGTTGACTGTAGCCTGGAGATGCTTCAGCAAGGTAACTCCAACACCAACGTTCACGCTGACGGCGGCTTTCTTCAAGGAATAGCTGTCAGTAGAATTCCACTTGAACTCACTGTCACCGACATTGATGCCCCATTGTGGACCAGCGAACAAGAAGATGTTGGCAAGACTACTCAGTCCGAAGCCATAGCGCACGTTAACGGGAATGTCGATGGACTGACGCTTCACGGTAACAGAGCCGTCGTTAGAACTTAACTTGGACTCTTTCTGGTCGTAGAGAGCAGCTGCATCAAAGCTAAGGCCTGTAAGAGGCACGGTGACCTTGACCATCGGACCAACAAAGAAACCAGCCCTATTGTCAGCGGTAAGCAAGCCACTGTTCTTCAATTTAAGACTACTGAGATCCAAACCACCCTTGAGACCGAAACTAACCTGCGCTCTCATGTTGAGCGTGAAAAGAGCGAATAAAGCTAACGATAATACAAACTTTTTACTCATCATTGTTATATACATTATAAAATAAAAGGCTGCCCATAAAACGTGAGCAGCCTAACTCTAATTAATATTCATCATCATTCCACAAGAAGTCATCCTTTGAAGGATAGTCAGGCCAAATGTCCTCGATACTCTCATAGACATCACCCTCGTCTTCTATCTCCTGCAAATTCTCTAATACTTCGAGAGGCGCACCCGAGCGAGTTGCATAGTCAATCAACTCCTCTTTCGTTGCAGGCCATGGTGCATCTTCAAGTTTTGAAGCTAATTCAAGTGTCCAATACATAGCTAATCATTTTTACGGTTTATAATTGTGCGTGCAAAAGTACTAAAATAAATTTTAAATGCAAGCATTTCATCCTATTTTTTCTGTTAAAATATAGGTTTGTCTACACAAACTTGTTTTTTTCCGACAATTGGTCCATGTCTATCAGAAAAACACCTTGTAATGTTGCTTATAAATGTCCCTGTCAAAGAAGACGATTCCACAATGGTAAAGGTCGTAAGTAATACCTGTCAGCTTACTTTCCTGCAACCGTTTCCAAGAATCAAAGTATCTGTTGCCGGCATGAATACCAATGACCACCAAGAGTGTTTGTTTCGTGCAACGGGAGAGCATCTCGTTCCAGAAATCTGCCTGTGAATCTTTGCCCCAGTCGATTATCACAAGTTGCCTATCACCATTCACTACCTTTTGAAGAACACTCTTACAGCATCCAGCATGGATATAGGGAGTGTAAACGGTATTATTGGAACAGCAGGACACAGGTTGCCAGTAATTAGCCAACCTAAGGAAAAGCCGACCCATCTTATGCTCCCATCTCGTTAGTTTCGTCAGTTGCAACTCCAAATCCTCATAAGCATAATAAGAATCATGTTCATTGATGACATAGCGAATAAAGCTATAGGCAGAGGGTGACTGAACCCCAAAGCCTCTGCTTTGGGGAAAACGGTTCATCCATATCCAGAATGTCTTGATATGATCAAGCATAAATCAACATTTAAAACAACACACAAAAAAGCCTCAGGAATCATGTGAAACCTGAGGCTGTTGAAAGGAGGCGGC
>CAVEJY010000171.1:0-10051 GCA_963616155.1 Acutalibacteraceae bacterium | reverse complement strand
GACCGATGATGCCGATTTTTGCTCCGTAGAAGAACGATAGGTAGATGTTCTTCAGAATCTGTTTCTGGTTTTGTGGGATGATCTTCGATACACCCACCATTGAAAAGATGATCTTCTTGTCGTCAACTGTTGCCATATTATATTTATATAATGTGTATTTGTTAATTGTTCTGTCTTGTCGTTTTCTCGAATGCCTTGAGTATGTCGCACCGTGTGGTGTAGACATCCACAGCCTCGGGATGCTCACGGCGGAATAGGCTCCATTCCTGCATTGCCTGGTACTGTGCGGAGCGGTACTGTACGAGGGTCTTCTCGTTGTAGTTCTCGTCGTAGGCGGTCGTGTACCAGGGGTCGATGCCGATGGAGGCGAGGGCGTAGAGCGAGTGGTAGCGCAACTGTAGGTCGGCACTCTGTTTGCTCTCCCTCAGATAGCCGACGGCGATGTTGGCGAAGTCGGCCTCGCCGACCCTGGCACTGTCCTCTACGCTCTTGCCGTAGTGGGAGAGGTACCAGCAGTCGCCGTAGCAGGATGCCTGGTAGTAGCGCACGGCAAGGTCGTAGGCGATCTTGTCCTTCGCCTCGCCCTTGCGGCTCACGTTGTACTGGCCGATGAGCTGGCTCATCTCCCGGCAGAACTTCAGCTTGGGGTTCTCCTTCATCTGTGCATAGCCGTTTTCGAGGCTCCACATGTCTTCGTCGTTCACCTTCTGTCGATGGAACCAGAAGGGTTTGTCGTAGCTGCGCTTTTCGGCGTAGAAACTGATGGCCTGGTTGTTGACGAACTTCTGTGACACGTCCTTCAGCCAACTGGCGGCTTCTCCGAAATTGCCCTCGGCGAGATACTTGGTGCCGATGAGATCCTTGAAGAAATCGTCGCTTCGGTAGAGCATCTGGCAGACATACTGCATGAAGGCATCGTCGTGCTGCGACGTGATGAACGTATAGTAGCCGGCGAGCTGCTGGGCGGAGAGGGAGTCGAGATGGACGAAATACTCAGAAGAGTAGATGTATTTGTCGATGTACTTCTCGTTCTGCTTTCCCTTGGCGAAGTCGCGTTCGTAGCCGTCCATCATGCCGTGTATGGCAGTGGTCATATGCTTGTATGCCAGACTTTTCTTTCCCTTGTTCTCCTTGCTGAGTCTCAGGAAAGTATCGTGCAGGGCACGGTAGATGATGCGCTCCTGCACCTCCACATAGTGGTTGCCGTACAGGTCCTCACCGTTGCTTTCCTCCTTGACCTTGCCATAGAGCCATTTGAACTCTTCCACGAGCTGGTCCGACTCCCCGGCTGTGCCCCGGTAGTTCTGGGTGAGTGCCAGCAGGCGGATGGCGCGGGCATTGTCCTTCATCCTCTCTGTTCCGTCGAGCGTGCATGCTTCCTTGCTATCCTTCAGGGCTTCGGTGTGGTTGCCGTAGAGGTAGTGGAGCATGGCTGTGGCGGATCGCCAGAGGCAAGGAGTTTGGGTCTTTCCCTCGGCAATCACTTTATCGGCGAAGGTGATGAAGTCGAGGGCTTCCTTCTTGTAGATAATCTTGGCTCCGATGCGCTTCATCTCGTCCTTGTCCAACTGGTCCATCGCCTGCCAGTCCATGGTTTGCTGACTGTTGTTCACGAAGTCCTGCACGAGATAGGTGAGCATCTGCGAGTTGGGGTTCTTGAGGTAGATGCTCTGTATGCCGGCGAGGTTGCGGTAGTTGCGGGCGAGTACCCTGATGCTCGCCATGTCGCCCTGCTCGGCGTAGATGTCGAGTCCTTGCTGGTGGTTGCCTGTCTTCCAGAGGGCGCGGGCGTAGATGTTCCGCATCGCATCCCGCCACATCGACTGTGGGAGCTTGGAAGCAGTGGCATTCCAGTAGGCGACGTTCTGCTCATGGAGTCCCCTCATCATGTTGAGGCGCATTTGCAGCAGGGCATACTGGCTCTTCAGTTGGCTGCCTTTGTAGAGTGCCACGGCGTTGGCGAGGGCGGTGAGCTGTCGCTGGGCGGTGAGTTTTTCTTCCTTGGTGGGATATTCCCAGGCGTTGGGGTTCAGCTTATCGCAGGCTGCGATGTAGGTGTTCAGCCGCCTCAGGTAGAGTTGCATCTCGGTGTCTTTCTTGCCCTGGGCGGTCTTCATCACGTCGTCCTTGGCGTACTTGTAGTAGTCCAGTCCGTCGTCGTCCTTCGTACCGGTGTATGCCCTCCAGTAGGCGGAGATGTCGTAGAGGTATGCGGGTGCCGTCTTGTGGCGGTTGAATACGCTGAACATATAGTAGTTGTGGTCGGAAATCTCCGATCCGCACGCCATCGCTTCCGTACTGAAGGCGAGGACGAGGAGTCCTCCTGCGAGGTGTCTCCTAATGTTGGTAAATCTGTTCATAGTCTTCTGGTTTGAGTCGTTTGATGTTGTCTGTGCCGAGGTCGAAGAGGATCACCTCGTCGTTGATTTCCCGGTTGTGGTGGTTGATGCTCCTGACGGCTTCCATGATGTCGCTCATCTCGGGCTGTCGGGTCACGATACTGTCGCCCGGCAACACGGGGAAGTCTTCGTCGGCGTGCATGATGCCCACAAACTTGCCGTCCCTGAAGAGAATACGCCAGCTGAAAAGCGGATAGGCGGCGGCAAGGGGGAGTGGGTAACTGCCCAAGTGCTGGATGTAGGGTGCCGCATCCTTCATGTCGAGGATGGGCTTGCGGCATTCCAGCCGCTTGGCGTCGCCGGTGTTGTACATCATCAGCACGCCTCTGTCCACGGGTGGCGGTGTCATCGAGAGTTGGTGCAGGCGGATGGTGGCGGAGAGGAGCAGCTTCTGTTTCCTTGCTTCTTCCTTCAGTGTCTGGAGGAAGCTGAAGTAGACAGCTTGGGTGGAGGCTGTCCAGTCACAGTCCATCTGTATCTCCTTCACGCCCTGGATGTCGTTGGCCTCGCTCATCTGGACGATGCGCTTGAGGATTCTTCCGGCGAAATCCTTGCAGCCCTTGGGGGATAGTCCCCTCATGCAGTCGTTGACGATGAAGACCACGGGCACGATTTCTGTGCCTTTCTCCATCGGTGTTGCCCACTGGAGGGTGGCGTTGGGCTTCACCTCGCCGCTTTCTTCCTTCACCACGTCGAAGTATCTCAGGTAGATTCGCTGGATGTGGTGCTGGTGGATGAAAGCGGTCTTGCTGCTGTCCATGTCCCATGTGGTGCTCCAGTAGTAGACGGAGCGCATTGTCCTGTCTGCCTTCTTGCCTTGGCAGGAGACAAGCAGCAGGAACAGGGGCAGGAGCAGGTAAAACTTTCTTTTCATACGTCTCTTTGGGGATCTTTGCCCAAGGGCAATCCCACTGCAAAGATACGGGTTTTATCTCAATGCAGCAAGGAAAAAAGTCATAATTGTGAGGGATGGCTGGCAAAAAGTGGGAAAATCCTTGGGCGTTTGTCTTTTTTTCCTTATCTTTGCGCCATTGATTGACTAAAATCTTAAACGTATAATGGAATATATCTCTCAAAACCTGTGGCTCTTCTGGACGGTCATCACCGTCGTGTGCTTGATCATGGAACTTTCCTCTGGTGACTTCTATGTCACTTGCTTTGCTCTCGGTGCCCTCGTGGTTGTGGTGGCGGCGGTCTTGGGACTGCCCTTCTGGGTGCAGGTGGTGGTGTGGGCTGTCTGCTCGGTGCTGAGTATCTGGCTGATTCGTCCCCGTCTCGTCCAGGCAATCCACCGGGGTGCCGATGAACGGAAGAGCAATGCCGATGCCCTGACGGGACAGGTGGGCGAGGTGTCGCAGACCATCGTTGCCGGTGGCTATGGCAGGGTGAAGCTCGACGGAGACGACTGGAAGGCTGAGGCTCCCTCGCTCGGGGAAGACATTGAGGCGGGTGCCAAGGTGAGGGTCGTTGGGCGCGAGTCTATCATCCTGCGTGTGGAACGTGTATAGAGAATGTAGCAAGAATTGGAATCATTAGTATTAACCATCAAATACCTAAGGAATTATGAGTATCGGAATTTATGTACTTATCGTTGTCGTGGTCCTCGCACTCATCGTCGTGAAGAAGACCATCGTGATTATTCCCCAGAGCGAGACGAAGATCATCGAGCGGTTGGGTCGCTATTATGCCACCCTCAAGCCTGGCATCAACATCATCATCCCCTTCATCGACCATGCCAAGGACATTGTGTCGCAGCGCAATGGCAGGTACACTTACACCAACAGCATCGACCTCCGCGAGCAGGTGTATGATTTTGACCGGCAGAACGTCATTACCAAAGACAATATCCAGATGCAGATCAACGCCCTCCTGTATTTCCAGATTGTGGACCCCTTCAAGAGTGTGTATGAGATCAACAACCTGCCCAACGCCATCGAGAAGCTGACGCAGACCACTCTCCGTAACATCATCGGCGAGATGGAGCTCGACCAGACGCTCACCTCCCGTGACACCATCAACACCAAGTTGCGTGCCGTGCTCGACGATGCCACCAACAAGTGGGGCATCAAGGTGAACCGTGTGGAACTGCAGGACATCACGCCTCCCGAAAGTGTGCTGCAGGCGATGGAGAAGCAGATGCAGGCGGAACGCAACAAGCGTGCCACCATCCTCACCTCAGAGGGTGAGAAGGAGAAGCAGCGTCTGCTCTCCGAGGGTGAGAAGGCTGCCATCGTCAACAAGGCGGAGGCTGCCAAGCAACAGGCAATCCTCAAGGCGGAGGGGGAGGCGACGGCCCGCATCCGTAAGGCTGAGGCTGAGGCCATCGCCATCCAGAAGATTACGGAGGCGGTGGGTCAGAGTACCAATCCTGCCAACTATCTCCTGGCACAGAAATACATCGCCATGATGCAGGAGGTGGCGCAGGGCAAGGACAACAAGGTGGTGTATCTGCCCTACGAGGCTACCAATCTGATGGGGTCCATCGGTGGCATCAAAGACTTGTTCAAGGAATAAGTGACAATAAAAATAGTATGATTTGTGGTTGTTCGTGTTCGAAAGTAAAATATCATTTGTAGTAGTATTGCCCCTTCTTCTGCGTCTGGTGCCCGAACTCGATGGCGTGGTGTGGACAGTGGTGATAGCAGGAGAAGCAGGTGAGGCAATCATCGTGGTGCAGCCATGTGGGGTACTTCCCTTTGCCTCCGTCAATGTCTGCCACCGGGCAGACGTTGGCGCAGATGCCGCACCTCACGCATCGGTCTTTCGTGACATGGAAACGCTTGTCGGTGATGAGCACGTTCTCGAAGAAACCGCCGATGACGGTGGTCATGAACCAGGGCAGGATGCCTTTCACCAGTCGGCTGATACCTTCCTTTCTGTCTGTCACTTCCTCGCAGATGACCGCCAATCCCTGGGCAGCCTTCCCTTTCTTGGCTGCTTCCTTTACCTTGGTGTCCACGTCCATGAAGGGCAGGCCAACGTACGACTCGGGCATGATGAGCGAGTAGGCGGAGACAACGCCTTGGATGCCCAATGCCTTCAGCAAGGGATTGCTGGAGATGACCTCGTTGAGGTTGTCGATGGTCTTCCCGATGCTGTCGCCGGCGGTGCATACGGCATAGGTGAAAGGCTGCTTGCCGCTTCCTTCCGCCGTGCGGATGTCCATGCTCTGTATGAAGGCACGCACCAGCTTGGGCACTCTCCAACCGTGTACGGGGAAAACGAAACCAAGCCGTTCGTCCTCTTGCAGGATAAACGGCTCGTTTTCTCTCTTGCCTTGTTTCACCTCCCTCATGTAGTCGGAGATGCAGACGAGGCGTTCCTTTGTGGCGGAAGCCAACTTGATAGCTGCCCAGCGTGTGTTGCCGGTACCTGAGAAATAGAATATCATGTCCCTTTCTCTTAGTCTTCCTTCATCGTTCCCTCAATATAGAGGCGTGTCATCTCTACCGTGCCGTTGGTGCGTACGGTGACAGACTTCTTGAAATGTCCGGGGAACATTCCCTTGCCATTGTAGGTGACGCTGATTTGTCCTTTCTGTCCTGGCGCAATGGGCTGCTTGGTGTAGGTGGGCACAGTGCATCCGCAGCTGGCGATGGCCTGGTTGATGATGAGGGGCTTGTCACCTACGTTGGTGAAGGTGAAGGTGGTCTTCTGCACGGGTGCCGAAGAACTGAAGTTGCCAAAGTCGTGTACCACCTTGTCAAACTTGATTTCTGCTTGTGCGCTCGCTGTTGCCGCCATGGCGACGAACAGGGCCAATGCTGATATAAATCTTTTCATTTTCTTCTATGTTTAAGAACCCTTGTGGGGCTGTTACATACAATTCGGATGCAAAAATACATATAAAGTTTATTATATCATCACTTTTTTACATTTTTTAATTCAAGTTCTTGGAACTCATGCCTTGCATAAAGTTTCATCACAGATACTTCTTCAGGAATTGCCCCGTGAGGCTCTCCTTGCATGCCGCCACTTCCTCTGGTGTGCCTGCTACCACAAGGTTGCCGCCCTTGTCGCCTCCCTCGGGACCGAGGTCGATGATGTGGTCGGCACACTTGATGACGTCGAGGTTGTGCTCGATGACCACCAAGGAGTGACCGCGATCTATCAGGGCGTTGAAGGCATGGAGCAGACGCTTGATGTCGTGAAAGTGGAGACCCGTGGTCGGTTCGTCGAAGATGAAGAGCGTGGGCTCTTGTTCCTCCTTGCCGATGAAGTAGGCGAGTTTCACGCGCTGGTTCTCACCGCCCGAGAGGGTGCTGGAACTCTGTCCGAGCTTGATGTATCCGAGCCCCACCTCCTGCAAGGGGTGCAGACGCTTCACGATGATGCGGCAGTTGTCAAAGTCGCCATCGTTCTTCTGTAGCTTTTCGTCGCTGAAGAATTCTATTGCCTCGTTCACGGTCATGTTGAGCACCTCGTTGATGTCTTTACCGCCATAGCGCACTTCCAGGATGTCATGCTTGAACCGCTTGCCCTTACAAGCCTCGCATTGCAAGGTAAGGTCGGCCATAAACTGCATCTCGATGGTGACGTAGCCTGCTCCCTTGCACTCCTCGCACCGTCCGCCCTCGGCGTTGAAGGAGAAGTAGGCAGGGGTAAATCCCATCTGCTTGGCGAGGGGCTGGTTGGCGAAGAGCGCACGGATGGCATCGTATGCCTTCAGATAGGTGGCAGGGTTGCTTCGGGTACTTTTCCCGATAGGGTTCTGGTCTACGAACTCCACATGCTTTACGGTGCTGAGGTTTCCCTCTATGGCTGAATGCTCGCCGGGTGCATCGGCCACAAGGTCGAGCCTGCGGCGCATGGCAGGGTAGAGGATGCCTTTGATGAGCGAACTCTTTCCTGAGCCTGATACACCTGTGATGCAGGTGAATACGTTAAGCGGTATCTTTACGTCGATTCCGCGCAGGTTGTTCATCCTCGCTCCCTTGATGTCGATGCTCAGGTTCCAGGCCCGATGACTGGTAGGGCATTCTATCTGCTCGTCGTGCGTGAGATACTTGACGGTATAGCTCTCGGGATATTTCTCCAGTAGCTTCTCTTGCTCCGCCTTGTCGGTGGTAGAGTATTCTTGGGATGGACCTGCGTAGACCAGTCGGCCGCCCAACCTTCCGGCATCTGGACCGATGTCGATGAGGTAGTCGGCAGCTCGCATGATTTCCTCGTCGTGCTCCACAACGACGACGGTATTGCCTAATTCTTGTAATTCTCTGAGCACCTTGATGAGGCGGTCGGTGTCCCGGCTGTGCAGCCCGATGCTTGGCTCGTCGAGGATGTATACGCTGCCCACGAGGGAAGAGCCGAGGCTGGTAGTGAGGTTGATGCGCTGGCTCTCGCCACCCGAGAGGGTATTGGAGAGGCGGTTGAGGGTGAGGTAGCCCAGTCCTACGTCGAGCAGGAATTGCAGCCGGTGGGTGATTTCCGCGAACAGTCGCTTGCTGATGTTGCGCTCCTGTTCTGTCAGCTCCAGTCTACCGAACCATTCTGCGAGGCGGTTGATGGACATATCCACCAGTTCGGTGATGCTCTTGCCGCCGATTTTCACATAGTTGGCCTCCTTCTTCAGTCGGGTGCCGTGGCAGTCGGGACAGACGGTCTTGCCGCGGAATCGGCTCAGCATCACACGGTACTGTATCTTGTATTGGTTCTCCTTCACCATGCGGAAGAACTCGTCAATGCTCACCCTGTCATGTGGGTCGCGCTGTTTCTCGGTGGGCAGACCGTGCCAGAGCCAGTCCTTCTGCTTCTGTGTCAGTTCATAGTAAGGTTTGAAGATAGGGAAGTCGAATCCGCCTTGCTCTACACGGCGGATGAACTCATTCTTCCACATGCCCATCTTCTCTCCTCGCCAACATACCACGCAACCGTCGTAGAGACTCATGGACGCGTCGGGGATGACGAGCTTTTCGTCGATACCTATCACGCTGCCGAATCCCTCGCAGGTAGGACAGGCTCCTAACGGGGAGTTGAAGGCGAACATATTGTCTGTTGGCTCCTCGAAAGTGATGCCGTCAGCCTCAAATCGGGTAGAGAAATCGTAGCTGATATGGCTTGGCAGGAAGAGCAGCCTGCAGGCTCCGTCTCCCTCATAGAAGGCGGTCTCTGCGGAGTCAATCAGACGGCTGATGTCGTCCTTCTCGTCGCTTACAGACGAACGGTCTATCACGAGGAATATTTCCTCGCCCGTTTGCTGCATGGCTTGCTTCAGTGCTTCGCCGCTGGCATCAATGAGTTGCCGGTATTTTTGGGCAGTTGCCGCTTCGGCATCGTTTGCCTTCTCCAGAAAGTCCTCGATACGGATAAACTCGCCTTTTTCCAGAATTCGGGCATATCCCTCCTGCACATACATCTCAAGCTGTTTGCCGAGGCTGCGTCCCTCTATGACGTGGATAGGGGAGAGGATGACAAACTTGGTACCCTTGGAGTACTGTCGGGTACATTCCAGAATATCCTCTGTGGTATGTCGCTTCACCTCCTGTCCGCTCACGGGCGAGTAGGTCTTCCCGATGCGGGCGAAGAGCAGACGAAGGTACTCGTAAATCTCGGTGCTGGTGCCCACGGTGGAACGAGGGTTGCGCGAGATGACCTTCTGCTCGATGGCGATGGCGGGCGGCAGTCCCTTGATGAAGTCACACTCGGGCTTGCTCATGCGCCCCAAGAACTGGCGGGCATAAGAGGACAGAGACTCCACATATCTGCGCTGCCCCTCGGCATAGAGCGTGTCGAACGCCAATGACGACTTGCCCGACCCGGAGACACCCGTGATGGCGACAAACTTGCCCTGCGGTATCTTCACGTCGATGTTCTTGAGGTTGTTGGCTCTCGCCCCTTTTATCTCAATATATTTATCTTTAGCCATTTAGTCCCTTGTTTTTTATCCTTTTACCTTTTTACTTTTTACCTTTATTCGTGGTGATACGGTTCACCCTTTATAATGGTACATGCCCGATAGAGTGCCTCGGTGAAGATGAGGCGCACCATCTGATGGGAGAATGTCATCTTGGAGAGCGAGATTTTCTCGTTGGCACGGTCGTAGACGGCTTGCGAGAAGCCATAGGGGCCGCCGATGACGAAGACGAGTCTTCTCGCCGTCGCCTGTTTGCGTTCCATCCACTTGGCGAACTCGATGCTTCTGAACTCCTGTCCGTGCTCGTCCATTAGTACCACGGTGTCGGAGGGCTGGATAATCTTCAATATCATCTCGCCCTCCCGTTCCTTCTGTTGTTCCTCGCTGAGGCTCTTGGTATTCTTCGGCTCGGGGAGGGTGGTGATGGAGAAGGGCATATAATGGGTGATACGCTCGGCATAGTCGTTGATGCCGGCGACAAAATGCTTGTTGACGGTCTTGCCGACCAGTATGAGTTCTGTCTTCACTTCCAAAATTTATTTTAATTGTTTGATTTCTTCATCTGAAAGTCCTGTGTAGCGCATGATTTTGTCTAAAGGCAATCCGTCCTCAAGCATAGATCGAGCTGTGTCCAGTCGTTGAGAAGTGATGCCTTCCGCTCTTCCTTCGGCTCTTCCTTCGGCTCTTCCTTCGGCTCTTCCCTCAGCTCTTCCTTCTGCACGTCCAACTTCACGTCCTTCCTCACGCCCTTTCTCGAAGCCTTGTTCCATTGCGGTATCAAGGGAATTCTTGATGTCGC
>CAVEJY010000170.1:0-9835 GCA_963616155.1 Acutalibacteraceae bacterium | reverse complement strand
CAGCGGGTCTTCGCCGTAATACTCGAAGTTGCGTCCGCAGAGCGGGTTGCGGTGGATATTCATGGCAGGACCCAAGATGACATCCACGCCATACTCGCGTACCTCGTTGCCAATGCCGCTGCCCACACTCTCCACCACCTCGGGGTTCCATGTTGCGGCGAGGGCAGTACCTGTGGGGAATGCCGTGCAGTAATATTCGCCTGGGTCGCCCTTGCGCTTCGGGTCGATGCGCAGTCCGGCAGGACCGTCGGAGATGACAATGCCCTTCACGCCTAAGCGTGGCAACTCGTATGTTCCGCCTCCGGCACCGGGCACACGACCTTTTGACGAGAAGGCTACGGCATCCTTGTCTTCGGGAGCCTCTATCATCTTCTTGAAATCAGGCTTCGGGCGCACCACCATGCCTGGAGCGGGTGGGGGTGGCATCACCAGTGCTCGGTTCGTTCCCACTACCATGTTGGCCTTCTCTTCCACCGTCATCTGACTGACGATGTCGCTTGCTTGGTTTGACTTGCATCCGGCAAGCAGCGTGACGCTGCCGAGCACCAGCCCGGTCAACGCCACATTCCTTGTAATCGTTTTCTTACTCATAATTTCATTCTTTTGTTTTTCAGTCCTCCACCCACAGTTGTGAATAGGTGTAGAGTTCGAGCGGGGTTATATCACGCTGGGCAACAGACACAACAGTGCCAATGACCCATAGAGATAAGATTTACGTTTAATTTCCATAAAAAACCGTTTTAAGTTAGAGTGATTAGGATAAACTGGCGACAAAAGTATATAATATTTAATAATGTGTCGTTTCGCTCTGTTCTTTTGATTTTTTATTTTGTTCAAAACTGCGCCTCGCTTTTTGTTTTGTTCAAGAAGTATTGTGATTTGTTCATTTTTTCTGCTGGAAGATGCGATTTGTAAGTGCCATAATTACTTATTATTCCCTTGACGAACAGTATTTTGCCCCTTCTAAGGCAATAAACACAGGGGCTGAGGCGGGTGAAGGGTAGGTGAGGGGAATGTTGCCGAAAAAAACAGGGCAATCCACGCCCGATGGATTGCCCTGAATGCTTTTCCTAATAATCTATGAGTGCATCCTCATTATACGATGCCCTGTGCCATCATAGCCCTTGCCACCTTCAGGAAGCCTGCCACGTTGGCACCCTTCACATAGTTGACATGGCCGTCGGCATCAGTACCGTACTTCACGCAGTTGGCGTGGATGTCGTTCATGATGTCGTGCAACTTGGCATCCACCTCCTCGCGGCTCCACTTCAGACGCTCGGAGTTCTGGCTCATCTCCAGGCCGGACACAGCCACACCACCGGCATTGGCAGCCTTTCCTGGGGCGTAGAGGATCTTGGCATCCTGGAACACCTTGATGGCCTCGGGAGTGGAAGGCATATTGGCACCCTCGCTCACGGCAATCACACCGTTGGCGATGAGGGCCTTGGCTGCCTCCTCGTTGATCTCGTTCTGTGTGGCGGAGGGGAGGGCGATGTCTGCCTTCTCGTTCCAGGGCTTGGCACCTGCCACATACTTCACGCCATACTTCTCGGCATACTCCTTGATACGTCCGCGCTCCACGTTCTTCAACTCCATGATGAAGTCGAGCTTCTCGCGGTCGATGCCGTCGGGGTCGTAGATGTAGCCGTCGGAGTCGGAGCAGGTCACTGGCTTGGCACCGAGCTGGATGAGCTTCTCCATGGTATACTGTGCCACGTTGCCGGAACCAGAAACCAATACGGTCTTGCCCTTGATGTCGATGCCCTTGGTGGCGAGCATGTTGAGCAGGAAGTAAACATTGCCGTAGCCTGTTGCCTCAGGACGGATGAGGGAACCGCCGAACTCCTGGCCCTTGCCGGTCAGCATGCCCTGGAACTGGTGGGTGAGCTTCTTGTACATGCCGAAGAGGTAGCCCACCTCGCGTCCGCCTACGCCGATGTCGCCGGCAGGTACGTCCTCGTCGGGACCGATGTGGCGGTAAAGCTCAGTCATGAAAGCCTGGCAGAAACGCATCACCTCGGCGTTGCTCTTGCCGCGGGGAGAGAAGTCGGATCCGCCCTTTGCGCCGCCCATGGGGAGCGTAGTGAGGGAGTTCTTGAAGGTCTGCTCGAAGGCGAGGAACTTCAGGATGCCCAGGTTCACCGACTTGTGGAAACGTAGACCGCCCTTGTAGGGACCAATCACGTTGTTGTGCTGGATGCGGTAGCCCATGTTGGTCTGCACGTTGCCCTTGTCGTCCACCCAAGACACGCGGAATTCGATGACGCGGTCGGGGATGCAGAGACGCTCGATGAGGTTGGCCTTCTCGAACTCCGGGTGCTTGTTGTACTCTTCCTCGATGGTGCCGAGTACCTGGCTCACTGCCTGGATGTACTCAGGCTCATTGGGGAATCTTCTCTGTAGATTCGCAATTACTTCAGATGCTTTCATAAGTCTTTTTTCTTTTATTGGTGTTGTTTTAATCTATTTCGTCGTTTGCGATTGCAAAGTTAAAGAATTTCTATGAAAAAAACAACAATTAGATAGGGAAAATAAGCGAAAAGTAGGAAATGGTAAGGTTTTTTATATTTTATAGATGCGGGAAAACGGCGGGTTGTGTGCGTACACCTTATTATAATAAAGAAAAGGGCGGGGATGCGTCATTTTTTTTCTGACGCATCCCCGCTCCGGGGGAGAGGGTTATTTCTTGAATCCGAAGATTCGCTTGAAAATTTTCTTCACCACGTTTTCATTCTTCTGTGGGTTCACTACGGGTGGGAACTTGTGTGGCTGTTTTCCCTGTTGGCTTCCAGCTGTGCGCTGGGGGACAGCCTGTGGCTTTCCCTTGCTTCCCTCGGCGTAAGCGTCGTTGGGCTGTTGGCGCTTGTTGTTGTTGTTGTTGTTGCCGCGGTTGCCCTTGGGCTTTCTCTCGCCCCTTTCCTCGCCGTTGGCGGCAGGCTTCCGTCTGTTGTTGCGCTGCTTTCTTTCGTTGTTTCCTTGCTGTTTCTTCTCACCGTTTCCAGCCTGTTGTTTCTTCTCGTTGTTTCCTGCTTGTTGCTTTTTCTCGCTGCTGCCAGTCTGCTGCTTTTCGGCGTTGTTTCCTTGCTGTTGCTTCTTTTCAGAGGCTCCCGTCTGCTGCTGTTTTTGCTCCTCTCCGTTAGTCTGGCGGTTGGCTTTCTCGGCACGGTTGTTGGGCTTGTTGGGCTTGCGCTTGTGGGCAGTCTGGTCGCGGTCTTTTCTGCGACGGCTCTTGGCACTGTTCTTGCCGGGCTTGTGCGGCTTGTTCTGCTTGGTGTAGGCGGGTCCCTCGGAGCATCCCTCTGGCAGTGGCATCTTCTCCACCTCCTTCTCCAGGAATTTCTCTATCTGCTGGAAGTAGAAGATGTCCTCCTCGCTGACGAAGGTGATTGCCCTTCCGTCACGGTCGGCGCGTGCGGTGCGTCCGATGCGGTGAACGTAGTCCTCGGTGTCGTGGGGCACGTCGTAGTTGATGACCAGTGCGATGTCGTCGATGTCGATGCCTCGCGCCACGATGTCGGTTGCCACGAGCACGTCGATCTGTCCGCTCTTGAACTTGAACATGATGTCGTCGCGCTCAGCCTGCTCCAGGTCGGAGTGCATCTCTCCGCAGTTGATGTGCTTGCGCTGCAGTGACCCTGCCACTTGCTTCACCTTCATCTTGCTGCCGCAGAAGATGATGACGCGCTTCAGGTCGCCTGCCTTGAAGATGTCCTTGATGATGTCCATCTTCTGTATCTCATAGCAAACGTATGCCTCCTGCTTGATTTTCTCCGCAGGCTTGCTTACGGCGAGCTTGATTTCTACGGGGTTCTTGAGCAGGGTCTTGGCAAGTTCCTCTATCTTCTGGGGCATGGTGGCGGAGAACATGATGGTCTGGCAGGTCTTGGGCAACTTGGCGGCGATGGTCATGATGTCCTCGGAGAATCCCATGTCGAGCATTCGGTCTGCCTCGTCGAGGATGAAGAAGCTCACCTTGCTCAGGTCTACGTTGCCCAGCGATATGTGGGAGATGAGGCGGCCCGGGGTGGCGATCACCACGTCGGTGCCCATACGCAGGCTCTTCAGCTCCTGGTCATAGCGGTTGCCGTCATTGCCTCCGTACACAGCCACGCTGCTCACACCGTGCAGGTAATAGCTGAAGCCCTGCATCGCCTGGTCTATCTGCTGTGCCAGCTCGCGGGTAGGCGACATGATGACGCAGTTGATGGCATCGGCCGGGTAGCCTCCGTCCTCCAACTTGCTGAGTACGGGCAACAGGTAGGCGGCTGTCTTGCCGGTTCCCGTCTGTGCCACGCCCAACACGTCGTTGCCGTTCAATATCTCAGGGATACACTTTTCTTGTACGGGGGTGCAACTGTCGAAGCGCATATCGTAGAGCGCATCGAGTACGTTGTCGTTTAAGTCTAATTCGTCGAAATACATAATTCTTAATTTACTGATTTACAATTAATCATTAATAATGGGGCTTGCGCCTTTTCCGAACAGGTGTTGTCCTTGTGCGTAATTATTAATTCTTAATTATTCATTCTTGATTCTTGTTACCTCGGTGCCTTTCTGTAGCAGAAGTATGCCACGAAGGCGAAGATGAAGTTGGGCATCCATGCGGCAAGCATCGGCGGGAAGTTGGCCTGGATGGCGAAGGTTGCCGACACCGTCTGGAGCATGATGTAGCCGAAACTCAGTGCCAGTCCGATGCCCAGTGCCATTCCCATGCCTCCCTTGCGCTTCTTGGAGGAGAGGGAGAGGCCGATGATGGTCAGGATGAACGAGGCGAAGGAGGAGGCTATTCGCTTGTGGTACTCCACCTGGTACTGCACCACGTTGCCCGACCCGCGGTCTATCTGCTTGGAGATGTACTCCTTCAGTTCCGGACTGGTGAAGGTCTCCTGCTGTCCCTTGGAGTAGATGAGATCGGTGGGTTCCATCATGATGAGGGTGTCCTTCTCGTTGCCGCTGGTGATGTGTTCCTTCATGCCCTGTAGCTTGCGCACCTTCCAGTTCCTGATCTTCCAGTGGTACTTGGAGTCGGAGATGGTGTCATACTGCACTTCCGTCGCCGTGAGGTGGCTCACCAGCTTCTTCTCCTGGAACTTGTCGAGGCAGAAACCGTAGCCCTTCTTCATGTTGTTGTCGTAGTGCTGCATGTAGGCAATCACGCCCTTGTCTACCTGTATCTGCACATTCTCCGCCGACGTGTTCTTCTTCTTGTTCTTGTAGAGGTTCTCGAAGTTCATTCTCACCACGGTGCCGTGGGGGATGACATAGGCGGAGAGCGTGTAGGACAGGGCGGAGAGGAACACACAGGTCATCATGTAGGGACGCATGAGCCGCTTGAACGACACTCCTGCCGCCAGGATGGCGATGACCTCTGAGTTGCCTGCCATCTTGGAGGTGAAGAAGATGACGGCGATGAAGACGAACAGCGCACTGAACAGGTTGGCGAAGTAGGGAACGAAGTTGACGTAGTAGTCGAACACGATGGCACGCAGGGGTGCATGGTACTCGGAGAACTTGGCGAGGTTTTCGTTCACGTCGAAGACGATGGAGATGGAGATGATGAGGGCGATGGCGAAGAAGTAGGTGCCCAGGAACTTCTTGATGATGTACCGGTCCAGCCGCTTGACGTACCTCAACGGGTTGAGGAATCTCAGCACCCTGAGGAAGCGCAACTTGTGTCCTGTCCACCTCAGTGCCTTGCCCACGGGGCGCAGGATGGCGGCGAACCAGCCCAGGCGGGACCCTATGGCCCTGCCCGCCCTGAGGCATCTGCGATGTTTCCTGATGTATTTGAAATCTTTCATAATCCAATCCTAAATTCGTCTTCCGAGCTGGTCGATGACGGAGCGTTTCCACTCCACGAAGTCGCCCTGCTCGATGTGCTGGCGCGCGTCGGTGACGAGCCTGAGGTAGAATGCCAGGTTGTGGATGCTGGCTATCTGCATGGCGAGCAGCTCCTGTGCCTTGAAGAGGTGGTGGAGGTAGGCCTTGGTGGTGGTGCGGTCGATGTCGCAGCCGTCGGGGTCTACGGGACTGAAGTCCATTTCCCACTTCTTGTTGCGCATGTTCATCGTGCCCTGGTAGGTGAAGAGCATGGCGTTGCGGCCGTTGCGGGTGGGCATCACGCAGTCGAACATGTCCACGCCGCGCTCTATCGCCTCAAGGATGTTCTGCGGTGTTCCCACTCCCATGAGGTAGCGTGGCTTGTCCTTGGGCAGGATTTCGTTCACCACCTCTATCATCTCATACATCACCTCTGTGGGCTCTCCCACGGCAAGACCGCCGATGGCGTTGCCGTCGGCTCCCTTGTCGGCGACGTACTTGGCGGCCTCCCTCCTCAGTTCGGGGAAGGTGCATCCCTGCACGATGGGGAAGAGGCTCTGGCTGTGTCCGTAGAGCGGCTCCGTCTCGTTGAACCGCTTGAAGCAGCGGTCGAGCCAGCGCTGGGTCATCTGCAGACTCCTCTTGGCGTACTGGAAGTCGCTCTGTCCGGGAGGACACTCGTCGAGTGCCATCATGATGTCGGCTCCGATGATGCGCTCCGTGTCCATCACGTTCTCGGGGGTGAAGATGTGCTTGCTGCCGTCGATGTGCGACCGGAACTCGCAGCCTTCCTCCCTCAGCTTCCTGATGCCTGTGAGCGAGAATACCTGGAAACCGCCGCTGTCGGTGAGGATAGGACGGTCCCATCCGTTGAAACCGTGCAGTCCGCCTGCCGCCTTCAGCACCTCCAGGCCGGGGCGCAGGTAGAGGTGGTAGGTGTTGCCGAGGATGATCTGTGCCTTCACCTGTTGGCGCAGTTCCTCGAAGTGCACTCCCTTCACCGTTCCCACTGTTCCCACGGGCATGAAGATGGGGGTCTTGATCTGGCCGTGGTCGGTGGTGATGATGCCGGTGCGGGCATCACTCGCCTTATCTGTCACTTGTAACTCAAATTTCATTTCTTCTGAATAAAATATTGTTTAAAATAATGTACGCGCGAGCCTCACTCTCCGTTCTTCACTTTTCCCTTCTCCTGCGGGATGGTGAAGTCGATGGGATTCTCCACCTTTTGGTCGGTGAGTGCAAACTCCCACACGTCGGCGACATTCTCCACATAGTGGAACTCCACGCCCTTGCGGTATTCCTCGGGAATCTCCTCGATGTCCTTCCGGTTGTCGGCGCACATCACGATGTCGGTGATTCCGGCACGCTTGGCGGCGAGGATCTTCTCCTTGATGCCTCCCACGGGCAGCACCTTGCCGCGGAGCGTGATTTCGCCCGTCATGGCGGTGTTCTTGCGCACCTTGCGCTGGGTCAGCGCCGAGGCGATGCTCGTGGCGATGGTGATGCCTGCCGACGGACCGTCTTTCGGAGTGGCTCCCTCGGGCACATGGATGTGGATGTTCCAGTTCTCGAACACGCGGTAGTCCACGCCCAACAGGTCGCTGTGCGCCTTGACGTATTCCAGGGCGATCACCGCCGACTCCTTCATCACATCGCCCAGATTGCCCGTCAGGGTGAGCTTGCCGGCCTTTCCCTTGCTCAGCGAGGTCTCGATGAAGAGAATCTCACCGCCCACGGATGTCCAGGCGAGTCCCGTGACCACTCCGGCGTAGCTGTTGCCCTGGTAGATGTCGCGGTTGAAGGGCGGGTTGCCCAACAGCTCCTTTACCTCGGCGGGTGTGATGGAGGTGGCTTCCTGCTTCTCCGAGAAGGCAAACTTGTAGGCTATCTTCCTGAACAGCTTGTTGATCTGCTTCTCAAGCTGTCTCACGCCGCTCTCTCGGGTATAGTGCTCGATGATGTCTTCCAGGGCTGCTTTCGAAACCTTGACCTTGGCTTCCGCCCTGTTGAGGCCCGTATTCTCCATTTCTCTGGGCAGCAGGTGGCGCTTGGCAATTTCCATCTTCTCCTCGGTGATGTAGCCGCCCACCTCGATCATCTCCATCCTGTCTCTCAAGGGTCTGGGGATGGAACTGATGTCGTTGGCGGTGGCGATGAACAGCACTTTCGACAGGTCGTAGTCCACGTCAAGGAAGTTGTCGTGGAAAGTGTTGTTCTGCTCCGGGTCGAGAACCTCGAGAAGGGCAGAGGAGGGGTCGCCGTTGTGGGTGTTGCGGGTCACCTTGTCTATCTCGTCGAGGATGAAGACGGGGTTGCTGCTTCCCGCTTTCTGGATGTTCTTGATGATGCGGCCGGGCATGGCTCCGATGTAGGTGCGCCTGTGTCCGCGAATCTCCGCCTCGTCGTGCAGTCCGCCGAGCGACATCCTTACATACTTGCGCTTCATCGCCTGTGCTATGCTCTTGCCCAGACTGGTCTTGCCCACTCCGGGAGGACCGTAGAGGCAGAGGATGGGACTCTTCATGTCCTCGCGCAGCGACCTCACGGCGAGATATTCCAGAATGCGTTCCTTCACCTTCTCCATGCCGTAGTGTTCCTTGTCGAGCACTCGTTTGGCGTGCTTCAGGCTGAGGTCGTCCTCGGTGTATTCGTTCCAGGGCAGGTCTACCATGGTCTGAAGGTAGTTCACCTGGGTGGAGTAGTCGGGACTCTGGGGATTGAGAGTGTCGAGCTTGGCGTATTCCTTCTTGAACACCTTTGCCGTCGCCTCGTTCCATTTCTTTTCCTTCGCCTTGTCGATCAGTTCCTTCTTCTCGGGGTTGCTCTCGCTGCCGCCCAGCTCCTCCTTGATGTTCTTGAGTTGCTGTTGCAAGAAGTACTCGCGTTGCTGCTCGTCGAGGTCCACGCGTGTCTTCTTCTGTATCTCCGACTGGATGTGCAGCATCTGCATCTGCTTGTGTTCCAGCTGCAGGGCCGTGAGCATTCGCTCTACCAGCGAGTCCGTCTCCAGCATCTGTATCTGCTCCTCCAGCTCGAAGGGCATGGTGCTGAGCAGGTAGTTGGCCTGCATGATGGGGTTGCTGATGGCGTTGACGGCATATTCTGCCTCTGTCGGGATGTCTTCGCTGGACTGGATAATCTCTATGGATTTCGAATACAGTGATTCGGAGAGTGCCTTGAAGTCCATGTTGCCTTCCTTGGGCCAATCTTCTTTCAGGCCGATGGCGTTGACCTGGTAGTAGGGACTGGTGCTGACAACCTCTTCAAGGCGGCACCTGCCCAGTGCCTGGAGTACTACCGAGAAGGTCTGGGTGTTTTCTAATCCCGGCAGCTCGATGACCCTGACCAGACGGGCGAAGACACCAATGGGGTACAAGTCGTCCTTCTCGGGGTAGTCCTGCCTTGTGTCCTTTTGTGTGAACAGGCAAAACACATTGTCAGGATTCGCCTGCAAATGATGTATCAGGCTTGCACTTCTCTCCCTGTTCACATGGAGTGGGGCCAGTACGGTGGGGAATATGACGGAGTTGCGCATGCAAATAGCGGGGTAGGTTCCCCGTTTCCTCCGTGTCACTAACGACGCTGGGTCGCCTTCGAATTCGGCAATCATCTGGAATGGCGATTCTTGTCTCTTGTTCATGTCTTATTTTAGAAATTCTCGTTTTTATCGTGCAAAGGTACTCTTTTTCTTTGAATTTCCGCCATTCCTTATAGATATTTTAATACAATGGATGTGTTTTTTCTGTGAAATATATAACACAATAGGCTTCACTTGTTAATGAGCCTATACCTCGATTGCCAACGAACCTATACTTCATTGGCCGATGAAGTAGTACCTCGTTGCCTTGTGAGGCTATACTTCATTGCCCAACGAAGTATAGCCTCACAAAACGGCACAAATCCTCTCATGAAAAAAAGCAGCAACAGATGTCGTGGACAATGCTGTTGCTGCTTTCGTTATTTTACTTCTTGAAGTTCTCCAGACCCTTGTTGAGGAAGTCGAGGTAGGCGT
>CAVEJY010000169.1:0-34693 GCA_963616155.1 Acutalibacteraceae bacterium | reverse complement strand
GGGTGAGGTGGGAATGGCCTTGGCGGTAGTTCCAGCCGAGGAGTTGCGAGAAAGCCTGTTCACGGAACGACGAGCCGAACACATAGCCGTCGTACTTGTTCTTGTAGGCGTGCGCCATCTTGCCGCTGTATCGGGTGTCCCACACAAAGCATCCTTGGTGGCCGGCAAAGTTGAGCGAGTAGTCGAAGAGCCCGTTGTTGGTCTGGTAGTCCGTGGAGAAGTTGGCCCTCATGTCGCCCTTGGGCAGCGTGGGGGCTGAATGGAAGATGATGACACCCGCCATCGCATCCGATCCGTACATCAGACTTGCCGGACCCTTCAGAATCTCCACAGAATGAACCGATGCCGGGTCTATCTCGATGCCGTGCTCGTCGCCCCATTGCTGACCTTCCTGCCGGATGCCGTCGTTGACCACGACCACACGGTTGTAGCCCAGTCCACGAATCACAGGCTTGGAGATGCCGCTTCCCGTGGTAATCTGCGAGACACCGGGCTGGCGGGCGATGGCGTCGATGATGTTGGTGGAGGGCTGCATCTCCAGTTGGCGTGGGGAGATGATGGAGATGGGAGCAGGCGACTGCTTCAGTTTCTGGCTGCCCGTAAGACCCGTCACCACCACCTCGTTCAGTTTCACGTCGGTCTCCGTCAAGGGCTGGTGCTTGATGGAGTCGTTCTCTGCCTCGTTTATAGCCATGGCATGGGCTGTCGCCGACGAGCACAAGCTCATCAGCAATATTGACTTCAATACTGTTTTCATTGTTTCCTTGTTTTTACTTTTTTTACCTTTTTACTTTTTTACCTTTAAAAACAAGGTGGTGCCCTGGTGGACTTTACGCCATTCGCCCGACACAGGCAAGGAGAGCAGGCGGTGCGGCGAATGGCGCATGAAAGCACGACGACGGCTGACCACAACAAGGGCGTGGCGGCAAGGCAGGGCGTAGTCTGCCATTGGCAGATGACACAATCGTGCTGGGAATGCTGCAGAGCGAGGAGATGGCCTTCATGATGAACATGATGGGCACAGTCCGCACAATAAGTCTCGGCATCAGCAGCCCACGCCTCACCATGCTGGTGAAACGTAACGGCGAGCAGCATGGGCAGGTAAACCAACAGCAGCAGCCAGGAGCATCTGAACCTCTTATCGCGGAAAATCCTCTGCATAAGTGGGTGCAAAGGTACACTTTTCCCCAGTCAACTCCATCGTCGCGCCCCCTCTTTTATAATTCTTTATGGTTTAGTCACAGACTTATCAACATTGAATCAGTAGTGACGGGAAGAAAATCTGTAAATCCGTTTATGGTTTTCCGATGGAAAAAGCGTACCTTTGCAGCCGACTTTTCAAATCAAGCAAAACAGAATGACAAGATGAAAACAATGTGGATGATGATCTTCTTCGTGCTTCCGATTGCCGGACTGGCTTACACCCTGTGGCACATCTGGCAGATACTGCCGTGGGCAAACGTGTGGCGATGGACAGCCGTGGGCATGGGCATCGCCCTCTTCCTCTCCATGTTCCTCGGCTTCTCGGGAGCCTTGGAGAAGATGCCTCTGGAATGGGCGACGGTGGCTTATGAGGTGGGCAACTCCGCCATCTTCGTATTGCTCTACTTGGTGATGCTCTTCCTCCTGCTCGACATCTGCAGGTGGACACACCTCATCCCCGGCACATGGCTACGCAGCAACGGAACGATGGCATTGGGCATCCTCGCCGTGATGGTTCTCCTCTTCGGCTACGGCTACTGGCACTACAATGACAAGCAACGGGTGATACTGCGCATCAAGACCGACAAGGACATCGCTACAAGGAAGGGGGCGACGGAAGAGTTCGGCAAGGAGAATACCAAGATTGTACTGTTGAGCGACCTCCACCTGGGCTACCACAACCGCCGCAGGGAGTTCGCCAGGTGGGTAGACCTCATCAATGCCGAGCATCCCGACCTGGTGCTCATCGGCGGAGACATCGTGGACATCAGCGTGCGCCCCCTAATAGAGGAAGGTGTGGCGGAGGAGTTCCATCGGATCCAGGCACCCGTCTACGCCTGTCTGGGCAACCATGAATACTACAGCAGTGAGCCGAGGGCGCGGGAGTTTTACCGCCAAGCGGGTATTACGTTGCTTCGCGATAGCGCAGCAAGGATAGGCGAGCTATGCGTCATCGGTAGAGACGACCGAACCAATCCCCACCGCAAGCCGCTCGCCCAGCTCACGGCACAGGCAAGGCGACAAGGTACCCTTACCGACAGCACCTTCACCCTCCTACTCGACCACCAGCCCTACCACTTGGAGGAAGCCGAGAAGTGCGGCATCGACTTCCAGTTCAGCGGACACACCCACCACGGACAGGTGTGGCCTGCCTCGTGGGTGACGGAAGCCCTCTACGAGGATGCCTTCGGACCGCTCACAAAAGCCAAGACACAGTATTACGTCAGCTCGGGCATGGGCATCTGGGGAGGCAAGTTCCGTATCGGCACCCGTTCGGAGTATGTGGTGCTGACACTGGAGAAATGACACGACCGAGAAAGCAAATCTCTCCAAAAAGCATATTTTTTTCACCATTTGCTTTGTTCTTCTGACATTTTGCAGTATCTTTGCACTCGCAAACTATAAACAAGCAATAAAAGAAATGGCTAATTTGAGATTTGAGGTCGTGGCTGAGGCCTTCAAGAAGCGACCTGTGGAGGTGGAGACACCCAAGGTGCGCCCTTCAGAGTATTTCGCCAAGTATGTGTTCAACCGCCAGAAGATGTACAAGTACCTGCCGTCTGACGTGTACGAGAAACTCGTGGACGTGATTGACAACGGTACCCGTCTGGACCGCTCCATTGCCGACGCAGTGGCTGCCGGCATGAAGCTGTGGGCAGAGGAGAACGGCGTGACCCATTACACCCACTGGTTCCAGCCCCTTACGGAGGGCACGGCAGAGAAGCACGATGCCTTCGTGGAACACGACGGCAAGGGCGGCATGATAGAGGAATTCTCCGGCAAGCTCCTCGTACAGCAGGAACCCGACGCCAGTTCGTTCCCCAACGGCGGCATCCGCAACACCTTCGAGGCTCGTGGCTATTCTGCCTGGGACCCCACGTCGCCCGTGTTCATCATCGACGACACCCTTTGCATTCCTACCATCTTTATCTCTTACACGGGTGAAGCACTCGACTACAAGGCTCCCCTCCTCCGGTCGCTCCATGCGCTGAGCGAGGCAGCCACCGAAGTGTGCCACTACTTCAACCCCGAGGTGAAGAAGGTACAGACCAACCTGGGCTGGGAACAGGAATACTTCCTCGTGGACGAGAGCCTCTACTCCGCCCGCCCCGACCTGATGCTCACCGGCCGCACCCTCATGGGACACGACTCCGCCAAGAACCAGCAGATGGACGACCATTACTTCGGTACCATCCCAGAGCGTGTGCAAGCCTTTATGAAGGACTTGGAAATCCAGGCTCTCGAACTCGGCATCCCCTGCAAGACACGCCACAACGAGGTGGCTCCCAACCAGTTTGAGCTGGCCCCCATCTACGAAGAGTGCAACCTCGCCGTAGACCACAACATGCTCCTCATGAGCCTGATGAAACGTGTCGCCCACAAGCACGGCTTCAGAGTGTTGCTCCACGAAAAGCCTTTCGCCGGCGTAAACGGTTCGGGCAAGCACAACAACTGGAGCCTGACCACCGACACGGGCATCCTGCTCCATGCTGCCGGCAAGACACCGGAGGCAAACCTGCGCTTCGTGGTCTTCATCGTGGAGACCCTGATGGGTGTTTACAAGCACAACGGACTCTTGAAGGCGAGCATCATGAGTGCCACCAATGCCCACCGTCTCGGAGCCAACGAGGCACCTCCCGCCATCATCTCCTCCTTCCTCGGCAAGCAGCTCACCGACCTGCTCGACCACATCGAGAAAGCCGACAAGGACGAACTCTTCGACGTGGCAGGCAAGAAAGGCATGGAGATCGACATCCCCGAGATTCCCACGCTGATGATTGACAACACCGACCGCAACCGCACCTCTCCATTCGCCTTCACAGGCAACCGCTTCGAGTTCCGTGCCGTGGGCAGCGAGGCCAACTGTGCCTCCTCGCTCATCGTGCTAAACACCGCCGTGGCTGAGGCACTCGAAGACTTCAAGACCCGCGTGGATGCCTTGATAGCCAAGGGCGAAGACCAGACATCCGCCATTATAGATGTAGTACGCGAGGACATCAAGACCTGCAAGCCCATCCGCTTCGACGGCAACGGCTACTCTGACGAGTGGAAGGAAGAGGCACAGAAGCGAGGTCTGGACTGTGAGGCATCCTGCCCCGTGGTGTTCGACCGCTACCTCGACAAGGAGAGCATCGAGATGTTTGCCAAGACCAACGTGATGAGCGAGAGCGAGCTGAAGGCTCGCAACGAGGTGAAATGGGAGACCTACACCAAGAAAATACAGATAGAGGCCCGTGTGATGGGCGACCTGTCGATGAACCACATCATTCCCGTCGCCACCCACTACCAAAGCCGTTTGGCGAAGAACGTGGAAGGCATGATCAACATCTTCGGCGGCGAGGAAGGCAAACAGCTGACCGCCCGCAACGTGAAGATCATCAAGGAGATTGCCGAGCGCACAGAGGCTATCGAGCGTGGTGTAGAGACGCTGGTCAACGCCCGCAAGGTGGCAAACAAGATAGAGAGCGAGAGGGAGAAAGCGGTGGCTTACCACGACACGGTGGCTCCGAAGATGGAGGAAATCCGTTATCAGATAGACAAACTCGAACTCTTGGTGGCAGACGAACTCTGGACATTGCCCAAGTATCGTGAGCTGCTGTTTATCAGATAGTATCCTGCTATTTTAGTTAATTATCTATAAAAGTTATAGTAACGGACTGCGAAGTTACACATAATCAAATAAAAATGTGTAATTTTGCAGTCCGATTATTTCGGGGATACACTTAGAGTCCCCAGGATATGGTGTGTTAATAGCAACGTCCTGTGGCCGGGATTTGCGGTTAGTGAATCACCTATCCAAAGTGAATGAAAGATTAAAAACGTTTTTTAGTAGTAAATTTAAATTTTAAAATGAACACATTAAGTTTCAAGACTATCTCCGTAAACAAGGAGACAGCTAAGAAAGAGTGGGTTGTAATCGACGCAACAGACCAGGTAGTGGGTCGCCTTTGCTCAAAGGTAGCCAAGTTGCTCCGCGGTAAGTACAAGCCAACTTTCACTCCCCATGTAGACTGTGGTGACAACGTAATCATTATCAACGCCGCCAAGGTGGTTTTCACCGGCAAGAAGGAGACTGATAAGGTTTACACACGCTACACTGGTTATCCTGGTGGTCAGCGCTTCAATACTCCAGCAGAGTTGCGTAAGCGTCCTGATGGAATGGACAAGATCCTCCGTCACGCTATCAAGGGTATGTTGCCAAAGGGCCCTCTCGGCCGTTCTTTGATGGACAACCTCTTTATCTATGATGGCACAGAGCACAAGCACGAGGCTCAGAAGCCAAAGGCAATTGATATTAACCAGTATAAATAATTAAGGTAGAATGGAAGTAATTAATGCAATTGGTCGCCGCAAGAGCGCAGTAGCTCGTGTATACCTTTCAGAGGGTACAGGTAAGATCACAATCAACAAGAAAGATATTGAGACATATTTCCCATCAGCAATCCTTCGCTATGTAGTGAAGCAGCCATTGCAGTTGCTCGAGGCTGAGGGTAAGTATGACATTAAGGCAAACCTCGACGGTGGTGGTTTCACCGGTCAGAGCCAGGCCCTCCGTCTCGCCATCGCCCGCGCTTTGGTGAAGATCGACGCTGAGGACAAGAAGGCCCTGAAGGACGCAGGCTTCCTGACACGCGACAGCCGTGCCGTTGAGCGTAAGAAGCCAGGTCAGCCAAAGGCTCGTCGTCGCTTCCAGTTCAGCAAGCGTTAATCTTTGGAAGTGAAGAACGAAGAGCAATGAATGAAGAATTCGTCTGCTTGATGTTCTTTATTATAATAAGGTTAAAAGAGTGCTGGGTAGAAACGAGAGGAAGAAAGCACATAGGTTCTTCACTCTTCGTTCTTCTCTCTTCACTTAACTGAACAGTTTAGTATCTAAATCGGTGAGATTCCATTAATCGGGGACTACCCACCGACTGATCTGACTACAAGATTCAAAAGAAAGTAAACAACACATTAAACAAGAAAGACAATGTCAAGAACAAATTTTGACCAGTTACTTCAGGCAGGTTGCCACTTCGGACACCTCCGTCGCAAGTGGAATCCAGCAATGGCTCCTTACATCTTCATGGAGCGTAACGGTATTCACATCATAGACCTCAACAAGACAGTTGCCAAGATCGACGAGGCTGCTGAACTGCTGAAGGGTTTCGCCAAGTCAGGAAAGAAGATCCTGTTTGTCGCTACTAAAAAACAAGCTAAGGACGTAGTTGCCGAGAAGGCAGCTTCTGTAAACATGCCATATGTGAACGAGCGCTGGGCTGGTGGTATGCTCACCAACTTCCCAACCATCCGCAAGGCAGTGAAGAAAATGACAAACATCGACAAGCTGTTGAACGACGGTACATTCTCTAACCTCTCTAAGCGCGAGTTGCTGCAGATCAGCCGTCAGCGTGCCAAGTTGGAGAAGAACCTCGGTTCCATCGCCGACCTGACCCGTCTGCCCAGTGCCCTCTTCGTGATCGACGTAATGAAGGAGCACATCGCCGTGAAGGAGGCCAACCGTCTCGGCATCCCTGTGTTCGGTATCGTTGACACCAACTCTGACCCCAAGAACATCGACTACATCATCCCTGCCAACGATGACGCAAAGGATTCTGTAGACGTAATCCTGACAGCCGTTTGCGGTGCCATCGCAGAGGGTCTCGAGGAGCGCAAGGCCGAGAAGGCTGACGACAAGGCTGCCGCTGAGCAGAAGGACCAGCCTAAGAAGAAGGCTTCCGCAGCTCGCAAGGAAGAGGCTGACGCTGAGTAATTTTGATTCAAAACATTAACTATTTAATAAAGAAATAACAATTATGGCTGTTACAATAGCTGACATCCAGAAGCTTCGCAAGATGACAGGTGCTGGTCTCGCAGACTGCAAGAAGGCACTTACAGAGGCTGATGGTGATATCGAGAAGGCAATCGAGCTCGTACGTGAGCGTGGTCTTGCAATCGCTGCAAAGCGTTCTGACCGTGAGACTTCTAACGGTTGCGTGCTCGTTAAGAGTGCAAATGGCTTCGCTGCAATGGTTGCCGTTAAGTGTGAAACAGACTTCGTTGCTAACGGTAAGGAGTTCATCGACATGACTGCCGAGATCCTCGACGCTGCCATCGCTGCCAAGGCTCAGAGCCTCGACGACGTGAAGAAGTTGGTTCTCGCTTCCGGCAATGACGCAGAGACTGCTGTTAAACTTCGTTCTGGTGTTACCGGCGAGAAGATGGAGCTTGATGGCTACAACTTCCTGGAGGGTGACAACATCTCCGTATACGACCACATGAACAAGCACACCCTGTGCACCATGGTTCAGCTCAACGAGGAGAACGAGGATGCTGGTCACAAGGTGGCAATGCAGGTGGCTGCCATGCGCCCTGTAGCTCTCGACGAGTCTTCCGTTTCTGAGGAGACCAAGAAGAAGGAGCTTGAGGTGGCTGTTGCCAAGACCAAGGAAGAGTTGGTAGAGAAGGCTGTGAACGCTGCCCTGAAGAAGGCTGGCATCAACCCCGCCCACGTTGACTCCGAGGATCACATCGAGAGCAACACCAAGAAGGGTTGGTTGACACCTGAGCAGGCTGAGGAGGCTCGCAACATCAAGAAGACCGTAGGTGAGGAGAAGGCTGCTTCCCTGAACGACAACATGGTACAGAACATCGCCAACGGCCGTCTTGCCAAGTTCTTCAAGGAGAACTGCTTGGTAGACCAGGAGTTCCAGTTCGGTGATGGCGACAAGCAGACTGTTTCTCAGTACCTCGCTTCTCAGAGCAAGAGCTTGAAGATTACAGCTTACAAGCGCTTCACACTCACCGCCGAGTAATCGACGGCAACCGTAATTTGACTTATAGTTAAATTAGAATACACTTCGGGAGTTATGAAGTCAAGGCCTCGGCTTTGCTTCTGACTCCCTTTCTTGTTTTATATAAAAATCAGACAACATGAAGATATTCGCCATCGGCATGAACTACGCCGAGCACAACCTCGCCCTCCATGCCACCAAGGAACGCCCCGAGCGCCCCGTCATCTTTACCAAGGCAGACTCTGCCCTACTCAACAACGGCAAGCCTTTCTTCATCCCCGACCACCTGGGCCGCATCGAGTATGAAACGGAGCTGGTGGTGCGCATCTGCAAGTTGGGCAAGACCATCCCCGAGCGTTTCGCCCACAGGTATTACGATGCCGTGACCGTAGGCATCGACTTCACGGCACGCGAGATGCAGAAGAAGCTGAAGGAGGCGGGACATCCCTGGGAACTCGCCAAGGGATTCGACGGTTCGGCTGTCATCGGCGACTGGGTGGACATCCAGAAGTTCCGCAGCATACAGGCCATCCATTTCCACCTCGACATCAACGGCAAGAACGTACAAGAGGGATGTTCCAGCGACATGCTCTACAAGGTGGACGAGATCATATCATACATCAGCCAGTATTTCACGCTGAAGACCGGCGACCTGCTCTACACGGGTTGCCCCACGGGTTGCGGTCCCGTGCAGATAGACGACCATTTGGAAGGTTATCTGGAAGACCGCAAGGTGCTGGACTTTCATTGCAAGTAGAACCCCCTAAAACATCACAAAGAGACATGAACATAAGAGTAGGATTTGGTTACGATGTCCACAAGTTGGTGGCAGACCGTGACCTGTGGTTGGGCGGAATCAAAATAGACTATGAGTTGGGGCTCTTGGGGCACAGCGATGCCGACGTGCTGATTCACGCCATCTGCGATGCCCTGTTGGGTGCCGCCAATATGCGCGACATAGGCTACCATTTCCCCGACACGTCGGCAGAGACACTGAACGTAGACTCCAAGATACTGCTGCGCAAGACCATCGAACTGATAGCCACCAAGGGCTATGTGGTGGGCAATATCGACGCCACGGTGTGCGCCGAGCGTCCCAAGCTGAATCCCCATGTGCCGGCGATGAAATCCTGCCTGGCAGAGGTGATGGGAACAGACGAGGAAAACATCTCTATCAAGGCCACCACAACCGAGAAACTGGGCTTTACGGGCAGGATGGAAGGCATTTCTGCCTACGCTACAGTGCTGATAGAGAAAGTACAACAAGTGTGAACGAATTGTTAACAACTGTTGTGTTCGTACACACAACGTTGACGTATATCAAATAATTGCTAAAAAGATGCATTTTCTTCCCAAAATATTTGGAAGATACCCGAAAAAAGTCGTATCTTTGCAGCGTCAAAAGGTTAATAGATTGTTTAGGTTAGTAGTAATAGATTTAGGTTTTTAGTTATTAGGTTTTAAGGTAGATTGTTTAACAGATAACAAAGGGAATCGTGAGATTGCCTTTGAGTTTAGAAAAATTAATAGTTAAACATATAATGCGCTATAGCTCGTTGAGAGTTGTGGCGTATTTTTGTTTAACGCCACAATTCCCTTCACTCAGGATTGTTCCTCCATCACTTCTACGGTCATGCTGACATCCTCCTTCGGACGGTCGCCACGCAGGGTCTCGCAGTTTTGGATCTTCTCTACTACCTCCAGACCTTCCTCTACCTCACCGAAGACGGTGTACTGGTTGTCAAGGAAAGGAGTGCCACCAACCTGGGTATAGGCTTCCACCTGCTCCTCTGTAAACTGGGGAGCACCCGTCTCACGGCATTTCGCCTTGGTCTCAGCCACGAGCTTGTCCTGCAGTTCCATCAGTCCCTGGCGGTCCCTGTTGCGGCGCAAGTCCATGATTTCCGCATGATGCTCCTTGGCAAGGCCGTTGAATACCGCCTGTTCCTGCTGCATCGCCATCTGCTTCTCCATCTGCTTGAGTTCCGCAGCCTTGTAGGTCTTGCCCCATACGATGTAGAACTGGCTTCCGCTGCTCTCACGATCCGGGTTCACCTCGTCACCCAGACGTGCTGCACTGAGTGCACCGCGCTTGTGGAAGAGCTGTGGATAAACGAACTCGGCAGGAAGGGTGTAGTCGGGGCCACCCGTACCGAGCATCTTGCCCTTGGGTGCACCCTTGCTCTCAGGGTCTCCGCCCTGGATCATGAAGTCCTTGATGACACGATGGAAGAGCGTGCCGTCGAAATACCCCTCCTTTGCCAACTTGATGAAGTTGTCACGGTGCCGTGGAGTCTCGTCGTAGAGGCGCACCAAGATGTCGCCCTCTGTTGTCTTGATCAATACTTTTGCCATTTCTTTGAAAATTTATCTTTTATAGTTAAAGGTTTATAGCAAGATATCCTGTCTATCAGCAAGAATGCCCTATTAACTATAAACCATTCATTATTAATTCTTCATTATTAATTATTATAGTAGTCATTCCACTGCTGCATCGCCTCCTGCCAGTCGGTCTGCTCACCGTCGGCAACGGCTTGTTTCTGGCGTTCAGCCTCATCACGCGCCTTGTCACGGGCACGCTTTGCCTTCATCGCTTCTATGGTGGCATCATCGAGTATCTGGATGGCACCGCGCTTGATGGCTTGCTGGAGTTCCTCTTCACCGAATGCCTTGCCCGGCTCGTTGAAGTCGGAGATGTTGAACTCATAGTCCACCCTCAGGTCGTGGCGCACCATTTTCTGCTGCAGACGGTTGCCTGCATTCTTCAGTCGCAGGAGCTTGGCTATTTCCTTGATTTCTCCTGCTGAGTACTTGTTTCTTCCCATGAAAGATCATTGATTTTGTTTCGAGGTGCAAATTTACGCATAAACATTGACAAAACCAAGAGAAAAGGCGAAAACCTCTCGAAATATCAGTAATGACCAAAAATGAACTCAGCAGACTTGCTGACTATAGTCGGCAGAGTTGCTGAGCATAGTGGACAAACCTGCAATCCTATACTTCACAGACTCGCAAACCTGTTCTTTCTGCCCTTTGAGCCGGCTCTTGGAGTATACTTCAGCGGTATGCCTTGCGGTCTATCTTCTCTGTACTCACATTCCTTGAGGTGAAGAGGGATGGTAAAGGGCGAGAACTTTATTTCACGCCGTCGTGATGCCGTATAATCCGCCAATTTACATAAAAAACATTAATAATTGGCGGATTTCACCATATTGTAATCCGCCAATTCGTCCTTTTTCGCTATCTTTGTGGCGATTTTAAACTGTTTTTATCCTCAAACAAGACAATTTGCATGGAATCAGTAATAGGCAGAAAGGAAGAGATAAGGGAAATCAATGAGCTGTACAACAGCGGGAAAGCAGAGTTTCTTGCCATCTATGGGCGAAGGAGAGTCGGCAAGACCTTCCTCGTCAAGGAAGTACTGGGTAATCGGATCACCTTCTACCATACAGGACTTTCGCCCATCGACGAGGAGTCGAACAAGACTTCCATGAGGGACCAGTTGCTCAACTTCTACTTCTCCATGGTGAGGGCAGGACTCAATGAACAGAAAAAGCCAACCTCATGGCTGGAGGCATTCTTCATGTTGGAAAATTTCCTGGAAGATATCGACGACGGTAGCCGACAACTCATCTTCATCGACGAATTGCCGTGGATGGACACGCCCAAGTCTGGATTTCTGAAAGCCTTCGAGGCTTTTTGGAACGGATGGGGATCGGGGAGGCATAATCTTATGCTCGTGGTTTGCGGAAGTGCCACCACCTGGATGATCAACAACATCGTGAACAACCATGGTGGTCTGTACGACCGCCTGACAAGAGAAATGCATCTCCATCCCTTCACTCTGTCGGAGACCCGTGACTTTCTGCAGGCCAAGGGTATTTCCCTCTCCCTGATGGACATTGCCGAAGTCCAAATGATTTTCGGCGGCATCCCATATTACCTCAACTATTTCAAGAAAGGCATGAGTCTGGGTCAAAACGTAGACCTGCTCCTGTTCGACCGCAAGGCACGACTCGCCAATGAGTTCAACCGTCTGTTCAGCTCCCTGTTCAACAATTCGGAAGAATACAAGACCATCGTTCGTCTGCTCGCAAAGAAGCATACGGGATATTCCAGGGGAGAAATCGCCCAACTGACCGACCGCAAAAGTGGAGGTGCCCTGACAGACATACTCGCCGCACTGGAGAACAGCGGATTCATACGCCATTACCTCCCATTAGGCAACAAGAAAAGCGAGATACTTTATCAACTTTGCGACCCCTTCTGCCGTTTCCACATTGCCTTTGCGGAAAACGCCACCGACCATCACTTTTGGCAAAACAGCCGCAACGACGGCAGGATAGCCGCCTGGAGAGGAATCGCCTTCGAAGAACTCTGCGCCAACCACATCGATAAGATCAAGGATGCGCTGAGGGTGGGAGGCGTACTCTCCCGGGAAGCCTCACTCTCCGTCAAGGGCGACACCAACGGGAGGGGCACCCAGATAGACCTGATCATCATCCGTAACGACAACGTCGTGAATCTCTGCGAGATGAAGTTCACCGCCAAGCCGTTCGTCATCGACAAGGACTACCACGACACACTGCTCCACCGCATCGACCTCTTGCGTGAATATCTGAAAGACTCCAGCAAGAGCATCCACCTCACGTTCGTCACTTCCTGCGGTGTGAAGCAGAATATGTACAGCGGAATCATGCAGAATGAGATATGCTTGGAGGACTTGTTGTGAGTCATAACACTATCGGTATATGAACCAAAATTCAGCGGTATGCCTTGCGGTCTATCTTTCCGTTGAAAGTCCGCCTTACCCGGTCCACCTGCTCGTATTGCATGGGCACCTTGTAGGCTTCCAACTTTTCCCTCAGTGCCCGTGCCAGTTGGCGTTTGTCGAGCGGATAGCCGTCGTGGAGCACCACGAGAAGTTTCAGTACCGTGCCAAGGACTGGGTGGGGAAAAGGGATGCATACGCATTCCTTGACGGAGGAAATCGAAAGGGCGGCATCTTCCACCTCTGTGGGAACCACCTTGTAGCCACCTACGTTGATGACATCGCCGTCCCTACCCCGCAGTCTCAGCCGTCCCTCGGGGTCAATCTCACCGAGGTCAGCAGTATACAGGGTTCCGTCTCTCAGGACGGATGCCGTCAGAGTCTCGTCGCCTAAGTAGCCCGTCATCAGTGTGTCGCCCTGGCAGGCGATGTTTCCCTTCTCGGTAATGAAGAGGGAGGAATGGCGCATCGGTTTGCCCAGGCATCCCGCCAGACACTCGTCGTTATTGTAATCATAAGTGGCGATGATGCCGGTCTCGGTGGAGGCGTAGGTGTTGTAAAGCCGGCTCTTGGGCAAGGTATTGCATAGCCTCTCCATGTCGGCGAGGGCGATGGGGGCGGCACCGGTTTCTATGAACTCTATCTTGTCCTTGCAGGCGGCAAGGCGGTCGGCGGAGAATGTTAACAGCATCCTGATGCTGGCAGGGACGAGGAAGGTCGCCACCCGGGAGGGGGCTTCTTCGATGGCACGGAAGAAGGCATTGAGGTCTTTCATCCCGTCCACGATGCGGACGGTTCCTCCCACGATTAGGGTGGGGTAGATTTTGGAAAGGCTGCCGATGTGATTGAGCGGACCGTTGACGATGAATGTGAGTTCGGCATGGTAGCCTTGACTGTCGATGAGATTCTCGGCATCGGCAATGATGGCTTTGTGGCTTATCATCACTCCTTTCGACTTGCCTGTGGTACCTGTGGTAAACAGTACGTCGGCAGTGCCCGGGGGCACGGTGGAATCCTTGAAGCATTCCTGGTATTCCTCCAACTGCTGTCCGGGCAAGTTTTTTTCCAAGGGGACGCAGATGCCGCCAGCCTGGTGGATGGAGAAATAGGTGACGAGGAAGTCGATGCTTGGGGAAGAACGGAAGGGTACCAACTGCCCCTTGACCGTCAGGTGGGCAGTGCGTTCGTTCACCATCTCCGCCAACTGGCGGTAGGTACACAACTGGTCGCCACAGACGACTGCCACCTTGTCGGGATACAGTACCGCATTCCTCTGCAGGTAGTCTTCCAGCCTCATTTCTCTGCGAGTTTCTTCTCTACGAGGGCCACGATGCTGTCCAGGGAGCGGAAGTTCTTGGGTGTGACATCGGAAGCCTCAAGGCTGATCTTGTATTCGTCGGAAAGCAGCATCAGGATGGTCGTGATGCCTAAGGAGTCGAGCTCGTTGAACAGGAAATCGGAGTCCAGGTCAACCAAAGGAAGTGCGTCTTCCAGAATTTTCTTTATCTTTTCTTTCATCTTTATCGTTATATGGTTTGATTAGTTCATTGCCGTGTCTGCCACTGCGGAAATGCGGAGATTGGAGACGAGTCCCTCGGCGCAATACCTCAGGAGTTCCCTTTTCTCTTCATCTTCCTCTATCGCCAACACCTCCTTGTCGGGATGGGTCAAGGCGTAGAGCAAGGCATTCTCTCCATAACCGGCCGGTTGCACCACCACGGTCTTGTCTGCCTGCGGTGCCTCTATCCATGCCGCATAGTCGCCGTGCTTCTTCAGGTTTCTCTTGACGGCGTTGAAGATTTCCGTTCCCTTGTAGCGGTAGCGGTCGAGTACCAGAGCGTGATAGTCGTGTAGATTCATCGACTGTGCTGCCTGCCGGGTGTATTCTTCCTGATAGGTTTGCTGGAGAAGGGCGGCATCCGTGGCCTTCATCCTCCTGCCGATATGAACTGTCAAGCGTCCTTGGTAGAGGGCATCGCTGTCTTGGGGAAGTATCAGGTCTGTACCATGGAAGTAGACGGGCAGGATGTCCCGGCGGGGATGTTCCCTGAGACCGGACAGGTCTTCGTGTATGGACAGGACGGGCATCCCCGGAGCCAGGACCTTGAGGATATCCCCTTCCAACTTCGAGCGATGGTTGGCGACGATGATGGCAGGCTTTTCAAATGTCTCGCCCCCGGGATTCTCCATGCGGTGTTCCAAGCCGGGAATATGCCGGAAATAGTTGCGGCAGAAGCATCTTGCCACGATAGCCCATGCCATCCTCAGCACCGGGATGAGGGACAGAGGGCGGGTTCTGTATTCTCCATGGTTCTGTACCAGGAACTTGAAGATGAGTGGCGGGAAGATGTATGCCATCAGCACCACGGAGAACATTCCGGCGATGGTCACCTCTGCGAGGGAATGGAGTGCCGGGTGGCGTGCCACGATCAAGGTACCGATGCCGATGAACATGATCAGGGCGGAGATGATGATGGAGTGCTTGTAGGAAGCCAGCATCTTGCGGCGGTAGGCATACTCGTACATCGCCCCTTCCGTCATGAAGATGGTGTAGTCGTCGCCCTGTCCGAAGATGAAGGTGGCGAGGATGATGTTGACGATGTTGAACTGCATTCCGCACAGTGCCATGATGCCCAATATCCACAGCCAGCTCACCGCCATCGGCACGAACGAGAGGGTGGCCAGCTCGATGCTGCCGAGAGACAGCCAGAGGAAGAAGAACACGATGAATCCGCAGGCGAAGCCGATGTAGTTGAAGTCGTTGGAGAGGTGGTTGGCGATAGTGCTGTTCATGCTCGCCACGTCAAAGCTGTAGCAGCCTTGTGCGTCCAGGGCTTCCTCCACAGCCTGGATGTCCTTGTCCTTCACCGACAGCACGTTGACGACATGATACTGTCCGTCGCTACTGTCTGTGCTGAAATGGGAGGCGAAGAGCGATTTCACGAGAGGGTTGAAGTAGCTGATGTCGTGTGGGCGGTAACTCTTGTCGAGCAGGGCGTGGAAATCGTCGAAGGAGTCTTCTGCGAATCCCTCCGCCTTCATGTGGATGCGCAAGGCGGTCTGGAGTTTCTCCTTGTTGCGGTTCACAAACTCCTCCCATCGTTGCAGTCGGTGGCGTTGCTCCGCCGTGGAGGTGATGAACTGCGAGCAGGTGGCATAGTCGTGGATGTCTCCCTGCCGGGTCATCTTCTTCAGGAAGGGCTGCAACTTCTGACTCTTGTCAAGTGCCCCGTCCATGGTGGTGTCTGAGGAGATGGTGTATACTTTCTGGTATTCGCCGCCATAGGTCATGGTGCGCTGGAAATACTCCATATCTGCCTTCTGCTCGTCGGTCATGTAGTTGATGTGTCCCATGTTGGCATCAAACTGGGTCTGGAAACTGAAATAGCCGAAGACGAGGGTAAGGATGGCCACCACTGCCACGAAAACAGGTTTGTTCTCCAGGGAAATGTCGCTCAGTCTGTCCAGAAACGTGTGCCTTT
This sequence comes from Acutalibacteraceae bacterium, assembly GCA_963616155.1. Taxonomy (GTDB): domain Bacteria; phylum Bacteroidota; class Bacteroidia; order Bacteroidales; family Bacteroidaceae; genus Prevotella. The sequence continues at coordinate 18,464 of CAVEJY010000169.1, read as the reverse complement.
CCTTCCCCGTCTCCTTCGACAGGTGGGGGAGGTAGACCAATACGAAGAGGATGGTGCCGACGAGCAGGAAGGAGCTGAACAGTCCCAGGTCGCGGAGGGCAACGGACTGCAAGGGCACCAAGGCGAGGAAGGCGCCCACGGTCGTGATGTTGCCCACCAAGAGCGGCATCACGATTTCCCTCAGTGCCTTTCGTTTATCGGGCGTATGGGAAAGGTGGGCGATGAAGTGCAGGGGATAGTTGACGGCAATGCCCAAGATGACGGACGAGATGCCGATGACAATCACTGATACCTTGTCATGAAACAGTGCCAGACCGCCTATGGCGAAGAGCCATCCCCAGGCGATGGAGAAGGCGATGAGGAGGAGGTTGCGCAGGTTGCGGAACGAGAAGAAGAGCAATGCCAAGATCAGGGTCACCGAGATGATGATGGTCAGGATGCTGTCCGACTTGATCTGGTGGGCGTTGGTCACGGCGATAATAGGACCTCCGATGATGTGGATGTCGACATCCTTTTGCACTTTCGTCACCTTGTCGGCGCAGTTCCTCAGCAGTTTCTCCAGTCGGGCGTTGTTCTCTGTCTCACTGGCTCCATAGGGGGAGTCCATCATGACGATGGCTCGTTTCAGGTCGGAGGAGAGGATGTGGCCGTCGTACATCTCGTATTTCACCCCGGTGTCGGTGCGCTGTAGCTTCTGCACCACGGGGGTGAAGAGGTTGAGAGGGTCGCGCTGGATGTTGTCAGACAGGATTCCGCCTGCCGGGAACATCAGCATCTGCTTGTCCTGCTTCAATTGGTGGGCAACGTAGTCGGGTTGGGCAAGCACGCTGTCCATCCGCTCATAGTCGCTGTCCGTGAGGAAATAAGGAATGTTGTTGTAGACGAAGTCTGTCACCTCCGCCATCTTTTCCAGGTCCACCTGTGACACAATGTTGTCCGTGACATGGGCGGTGTCTGCCTCCTTGACCTTCTCCACGAAGGCATCGACGCATTCCACCAGAATGTCGGGCTCCGTCTTTGTTGTGTCGCGATATAGGAAGAGGACGAAGACCTTGTTGGCTCCAGAGATGTCCTGGTACACTTTCATGGCATTCTGGTGCTGGCTATCCATGGGCAGGAAGTCGGCGATGTCTTCCTTGTAGCTGAGGCGGGACACCGACAGCAACAGCAGCAGGGTGAAGGCCACGAAAGAGAGGATGCGCGCCATGCGGTGCGTCTTCATGTAGCCATAGATTCTTAGCACAAGTTCTGTCATCCTAATAGTTCTTTGTTTTTGACGGGGTTGGAATAGATGCCCAGGAAGATATCGGTAAGTTTCTCCATGTCACAGGTATCGTAGCGTTCCAGCTGCATCACATGGTCCTTGAATTTCTCCTTCTGGTCGGGGCTGTAGAAACCTTGGTATTTCTGCGTACCGTAGCGCAGGTCGTAGGCGATGTAATTGTTGGGGTACAGCCTGTAGGCAGAGATGATTCTCTTGTCGAGGAGTTGCGCCACCGCCCGGTGGTATTCGTTGTTGGTCAGGTCGGACAGACGATCCAGTTCCGTGCGGGAGATGGGTTCGCACAGTTCGATATGTACCTCCCCCTTGGGTTGGGTGATGCCCGTGAGGATGCTGTTCAGGTCCTCTCCGGGCTTCTTCGTGTATTTGGCAAACTGGCTCTCGTAGAGTTCGAGCGTCTTGAGCACATCGCATGACTCCCATTCGTAGGAGATGGACACGGGGACAATGTGGAGCTGGTCGATGGCCTGGATCTTGTCTTCCGGGCACGACATGCAGAACATCTTGATGATGCCTTGGTCGGTGGTGTCGTTGCCGTCCTTGGTACGTCCGTTGCGCTGGGCGATCCATACCGACTGCTTCTTCTCGGTGATGGCAAAGCGGATGTAGTCGGAGAGGTGTCGTGAACTGCGGTAGAACTCCTTGATGCTTCCCCCGGGGCGTTCCACCTTGAACATCTTGTTGCTCTTGCCGATGTCTATCACCAGAGGGCTCATCATCAGGTTGGCACCGAAGGTAATCTCTGTGGTGTCGAAGCCGTTGTTCACGAAGAAGTATTGCAAGAGGCTGGAATCGAGCATGATGTCGCGGTGGTTGGACACATAGAGGTATTGTGCGTCGGGGCTGAGTTGCTCCAGTCCTGAGCAGGAGAATGAGGTCATGCTGTTCTTGATGGCCCGTGCGTTGACCATTCTCATGGTCTCTGTCTGGAACTCCCTCACAGTCTGGTAGCCGGCGATGCGCTTGCGTACCTCTTCCAGCGGCTCGCCCGGATAGACGTATGCCGCCAGGATGGGGAAAGAAGAACTGCCTGCAATGCGTTGCATGGCGGCAGGTATCTCGTCTGGGTTAAAGGGACGAATATCGTCGAAATCTGATATGTTCATTGCCTTTCTGTTTTTTGTTTGTCCAATTCCTTGATCCATTTCAGGAACTCAGTTTTCCACTGTCTGCACTCGGGTGTTCCTTTCTCGTCGGAAGCCCCGAAGCCATGTCCGCCGGTCCGGTATTGGATGTAGCGATGGGGAACACTGTGGACAGTCAGTGCAGAGTCGAGCAGTTCCGAGTTGCGGTATTTCACGACGGGGTCATCGGTACAGTTCATCAGGAAGACCGGGGGACACGATGCAGTCACATGGTGTTCCAGCGAGAGGGAGTCCCTGAGTTGTCTGTTCCTCTTCCTTCCATCGCCCAGCAATGCCCTTCTGGACCTCTTGTGTACGCAGTCCTCACTCATGGTCACGACGGGATAGACCGGGGCGATGAAGGCGGGTCTGTCTTTCGGATTCAGCAGTTCCCCCGCCGACATCACCAGATGGCCTCCTGCCGAAAATCCCATGGCACCGACACTCTCTGCCCGAACACCATACTCTTTGGCACGGTTCCTTACACAGGTCATCGCCTGGCGCAAGTCGTCCAAGGCATCGGGATAGCGGGTGCCTCGGAACAGATAGCGGTAATGGGTGAAGAAAGCCAAGAAACCAGCCGTGCGGTAATGGAGCACGAATGCCGAGATACCGTTCTCCTGCAACCATTTCCCCACCTTGGCTCCCTCGGCATCCATGTCGTGCCAAAAATAACTGCCGCCAGGACATACGATGACCGCCGTGTTGTCCTGTCCCGCCGCCAAGTAGGGTGTCATCTCCACCCGTCTCTTGCAGTCTGTACCCTGCCAGATGTTTACCTTTGCCTGCGCTTGTGCCATGAGGGGAAACAAGGTGAGGAGGGTCAATAGGGTTGTTTTTTGCATCATGAGTCCTGTTCTTTGATTTTGTTCAACACATAGTTCCTGCCCAAGATGGTCTCGACGGTGTTGATGGCCGTCAGGGGCACGCCGCAGAAGCCGTGCAGGTTGTTGTTCTGTCCGGTGAGCAACAGGTTATCCACCTTGGTCACCACGGGAAGTTGGGAGAGTGCCATATTCTTGTAGTCCTTGCTGAACCCACACAGCGAACCTTCCTTCACGCCATAGAAATCCCGGATGGTGAGGGGTGAGGAGGTGTTGACCCTGTCGATGCAAGCCCTGAAGCCGGGGTGCATTTCCTCGATACAGGCAAGGAGCTGCCAGGTCTTCTCTTTCTTCCATACCTCATAGTCTGCCCCACGGTGTCCTACGGTCGTATGCTCCCACTTCCTCACCTCGTCGAAGAGCATGGGGGCTGTCACCAGTACTTTCGTGCTGTATTCTCCCTGGTTCTCCTCAGGAGGGGTCATGAAGAGGAAGCCTAAGGGCCAGGTGTCGTGATGTTCGCCGAAGTTCCAGATTTCGGAATATTTCGTCATGTAGTATTCCGAATGGTTGATGAACCGGAAGGTACCGGGCTTGAGCTTGATGTAGGCAGAGAAGGCGGAGTAGGCGTTGGGGATGGTGTTCAGACGGTCACGGTAAGCCTTGGGGAAGGCTTTCTCGGGCATCATCTTCAGCATTGTGCAGGGATGGATGGCGGAGATGTAGTAGTCGCCCCTGTATTCCTTGCCCTTGCGGGTCCTGACATAGTCTACATGACGCCGGTTCACCTCTATCCATTCCACTCCCTCGTTGGTCATGATACTGCCGCCAGCCTCCGTGATGACAGATGCCAACAGGTTGGCGAACTTGTCACTGCCGCCCACGAAACGGCTGGTGCCATTGATGTAGAGGGCGGTGATGATGGCATGGACAAAGGCGGGTGTCTCGTCGTGTCTGCCTCCGTACAGGGGGTTGCTGTAGGCTGCGACGCTTCTCAACTTGGGATTATGGAGGTACTTGGCGATGAAGTCTTCTGCCGAGACCAGTATTTCTTGGGGATGTATGGCCATCTCGCTGGTGGAAGGACGGAGGTTGTACAGGTCGATGGAGTCCACGATGTCGAACACAGCCTTCACATATGCCTTCAGGTTCTCCCTCTCTTCGGGGAAGTAGGATGCCAGTGACTCCACGAAACCCTCCTTGCCTTTTCGGATATGGTAGGTGGTCTTGTCTTCGGCGAAGTACAGGCTGTCGGTGCAGTCGTCATCCACCGGCATCAGCTCTGTCTTGTCAATGATGCCTAAGTACTTGCAGAGACGATGGATATTGCCCCCTTCCTGCATTCCTCCGATGACGTGCATACCTGTGTCAAACGTCTCTCCGAATCGCTTGAACGTCTGTAGTCCCCCGCCAATCGTGGCATTCTTTTCGAGTACCGTGACCTGGAATCCCTCCTTGGAGAGGATGGCTCCGGTGAACAGACCTCCAAGTCCGCCTCCTATGATAATCGCTGTTTTCATTCGCTGGCCTCCTTGATTTGTTCGTATATTGTCTGCGCCGTCAGGAACTCCGAGCAGGTTACGATGGTGCCCACGAGTACACCCAACATACCGTGGGAGTTGATGTTCTGTCCTGTCTGGTAAACATTGGGCACCTTGGTCCGTTGTGGAACCCTGTAGGCGGATCCCACCGAGATGTCCTTGGCGTTGCCGTACATCGAACCGTCCTCCGTACCTGTATAATTAAGGTAGGTAAGAGGGGTGGAGGTGTAGTATTCCTCAATGCAGTCACGGATACCGGGAAAATGCTGTTCCAGGGCATCCAGCAACAATTCCGCCTTCCCCTCCTTGAAGTCCTTGTAGTCTTGCCCACGTCTGCCGACAGATGTGTCTTTCCATTTCTCCACATCCTTCATCAGCATATACGACAGGATGACACCTGTGGCCGCATACTGTGGATGAATCTCTTGGCAGAAGTGCATATACAGGAAACCTTTCGGCCAATCCTCCTCTGTATATTGCTCGCAGTTCCAAGGGGAGTCTCCTTGGTAAGCGTAATAGTTGTAGTTCTGGTAGGGCACCCTGCCCTCCTTGAACCGGAGGTAGACGGAGAATGCCCCTGCCGTCTGTGGAATGTGGTTGATGCGGTTCCGGAAAGCAGGACGGATCAACTTGGTGTCGAGCAACTCTAAGGTGCGCATGGGGTGGGTGTCTGAAATGACGTAGTCGCAGGCCATCTGTTCCTTGCCGTTCACTTCCACTGCCACGGCATGGGTATCGTCACAGATGATGCGGGTCGCTTTCTTGTGGGTGAGCACCCCGCCGCCATATCTTTCCAAGGTATGCACCAAGGCACTTGCCACCGTGTCGCTGCCTCCCTGGAAGCGGAAGGCACTCTTGTTGTAGAAGTCCATGATGAAGGCATGAGTGGCGAAGGGGGTCTTGTCTTTCTCCGCCGCATAGAGGGGAAGGTTGCCCACCAGCACCTTTGCCAGCAAGGGGTCTGTGATGACCTCGTCCAGTACGTCGTTGATGGAGCGCAACTGGTATTCCGTGTTGATGGCGGCATCTGTCTCTGCGTTCTTCAGGGAATGGAGCGAAGAGGCGTTGGCAATCTCCTCTACCAGATCGTAATATCTCACGAGATTGTCGTGCTGGTTGGGGAAATACTCGCTCATCTGACGGATGAAAGCCTCCCTTCCGTTGGCAAACTTATATGGCTTGCCACCCAACGACACGACATCGTAACCAGTGGAGTCCAAGGGGGAAAGGTTCACTTCCCGGTCTATCTCCAGGTACTTCATCAGTCTGTCCAGCGTCTGTCCCTTGGCAGCACTGCCGATGAAGTGCATACCTGTCTCAAACTTCGCACCGTGGCGGGAGAAGCATTGCAGGCAACCGCCCACTTGGCAGGACTGCTCCAGGATGGTGACATGATACCCGTTCTTAGCCAGTATCACGCCACAGGTCAGACCACCCAGGCCGCTGCCGATGATGACGATGTTCTTGGGTTCAGACATATTGCTCTATCTTGTTGGCTATTTCTCTGTACTTCCGGACGTAATGCCTGCGCATCATAGAGGTCTGTTTTCTCAGTTCTCCCATCTTTTGCATCTCCTCTTGCCGGATGGGTTCGTCCACCTCTATATAAAAGATACCCTTGTTCAGATGATAGGTCTTCTTGGGCAGTATCTTTCCCGGACCATACAGGTACATGGGGAGTATCTCCAGCCCAAGTTCCTGTGCCAGGTAGAAGGCTCCCTGATGGAACCTCCCAATCTTACAGTCTTTGGAACGGGTGCCCTCCGGGTAGACTGCAATACTGTAGCCTCTTGCCACCAACGACCTCAGCTGGGGCATGATGGCATCCAGACCGTCAATCACGGGCAAGTATTCCGCATTGCGGATTACCAGACCGTAGATGGGATTGTTCCATACCCACTGGTTGGTAAGAAACACGACTTTGGGGGTAAATACCAGCTGGCACATCAGGTCGAGATGCGACTGATGGTTGCAGATGATGATGCGCGGTTGGTCGAAGTTGATGTCTCCCTTCAGCAGATAACGGAACTTGGTGCCGGGAATGCCGTGGTGGATCATGATGAAGCGGGAGGCGTGGTAGATGAGCAGGTGTAACCGATAACGCTTTTTCTCCGTCATCTTGCCGATTTTGATGTAGACCCAGGCGATGGGGGTGACGAGTACCATCATGAAGAACAGGAAGAAGAGAAGCGAGTAGGTCGTCCGCAGGAATACCATCAGCTTTCTGCCCACTCGCAGGGGCAGACCATAGACGATGGCAAGGAAACAGAGTACTGTGTTGAGTACGCTGATTCTGACGAAGTCCATGCCCGGACGGAAGTGGCTCACACGCTCCCCGCGTGGTGGATAGTATACGTTGATGGTTATCGGTACCAGTTTTACACCATGCCACGATGCGAATACCAACAGTTCCAGTTCTGCCTCATATCGGGAGGTGAGCAGTGACAGACCATATAGCTTGTGCAGGGGATAGAGACGATAACCCGTCTGTGTGTCATCCAATGCCTTGCCCGTCTGTAGGTGGAACCAGAAGTTGGAAAACTTGTTGGCAAACTGACTTCCCTTGGAGCGGTCGGCTCCTTCCATTCGTCTGCTGCCGATGATCAAGGCACCGGGATGCTCTTGGTTGGCCTTGAGAAAAAAGGCGATGTCCTCAGGGTAATGCTGCCCGTCGGCATCCAGGGTGATGGCATAGGCGAACCCCATGTCGAGTGCCTTGCGAAAACCGGCCTTCAGGGCATGACCCTTGCCGCGGTTTTGGGGACAGGAAACGATGGTGATGCCGTCTATGCCCTGGAGAATCTCTTCGGTGCCATCCGTGCAACCGTCGTTGACGACGATGACATCATCACACTGGCAAAGGGTGTCTCTCACCACCTTGCCAATAGTATTCTCATTGTTGTAAGTGGGAATGACGACACAGACACCCCTTTCTCGCAGAAGTCTTTTCTGTTCTATCGTATCAATCTCCATACTTCTTGCAAACTAATGAAATCTTTGCCTTTACGCCTGTTTCTGCCGATACCACGATTTGTGCCTTTACGGTTCCGTCGTCGGACAAGGCAATCTTGTCAATCAGGCATTCTAACGATGTGGTCTCCTCAGGCGAGATGGTTGCCAGGAACTTCACGTTCTTGACCATGGATATTTCCAAGGACTGATGCAGATACTCCTCCAGAAGCTCCTTGCCCATCTGGACAATGCACACGCCGGGGGTGATAGGCTCATCTGGGAAATGGGCCTGGTAGATGAAGCAAGAAGGATTGATTTGCAGGGCGAAACGCACCTTTGTCCCTTCTATGTCCATACAGGAAACCGTATATAAGTTATTCCTCAGCTGCACCTTTCAACACTGTAAATTTATAGTTAATCCTATATTTCTCGTTGCGGTAGGTGGAGATGCCGTTCTGCAGGTTCCTGATTACATGTGCCATGTCTCTTCTCAGCACCCGTTTGATGTACCACTTGTCGAGCATCTTGATGACGTTCGCTAATTTCACCTTGTCTTTTCCGGGTTGGTAGGTGAAGTCCATGGAGGAGATGCCGAACTCGTTGAACATACTCCCCTTGACGACTCCCTCCTCCGTCATCAGGATGCAGATGCCGCTGACATAGCCTTTCTGCATCTCTATCGTGGCGGAATATTTCATCCTGCTCCCCACGCTGTCCACATAGGCTTCCTGGTCGGGCTGTGCCTGCTGTGCCATGAGTGGAAGGGAGAAGAAACCCAATACAAGGAAACTAATGAATCTCAAAAACCTTTGCATTGACGGCTGTGTTTACTTTTACGTTCTTCAGTTCGATAACGGTCTTGTCTCCCTTCTTTTCTATCAGCTCCACTGTAGAGACCGTAGACTTCTGTCTGTTGAAATGCAGGATGATCTTCTGGAACATCTGCTTCATCTGCTTCTGCTGGGGATAGAGGGTTGCCACATATTCCGTCGAACTTCCCGTGAGGCTTACCTTGAAGTCCTTGCTGTCCACCAGGTTTTTCCCCACCACGCTGTTCATCATGATGCGGGCTATCTCCTTGAAGAACTTGCTCTGGTTGACGTTGATGACATCACTGCGGTTGCCCTTGTTCAACAGTACGCTTGAGCCGTTGAGGACAAAGGTGTAGGTGTAGGGAGAGGTGTATTCCCATCTCAACTTGTTGCTCTGCTGGTAATACATCTTTCCCTTTGATACCATCTTGTCGTTGAGCATCTTGAGATATTTTGTCTGCACGAAATCACACTGCATAGTCTTCATGCTGGAAGCTACAGCGTTGATTTGTTGTTTTACCTTCATCTCGTCCACTTTCTGTTGGGCGAAGACCATGGAGAAGCCCATGAACAGGGCTATGAACGCAATTATTAACTTTTTCATCACAATCATTTAGCGATTAGACAACATCCTATTATAATGAACGATACACCTATCCACTTGACCGCCGATACTGACTCATGGAAAAATAGCGTTGCGGCGAAGAGTCCGAAGACATAGCTGAGGCTGATCATCGGGTAAGCCACGCTGAGTGGATAGTGTTTTACGATATACATCCAGAGGATGGAGCTGGAACCGAAGAAGAGTCCGCAGCACGCAAACTGCCAGTTGATCAACAGGCTGATCCAAAAGTCCTTGGTCCACCCGAAGGGATGCATCCGCATCAAGGCAAATTTCAGGAATACCTGTCCGCCTGCCAAGAGCGCACTCTGGATGATGGCTAAAAAGATTACTTGCCACATGACAATACTATGGCTATCGAGTGGACGGCTGGCAGGGGCGTTTCGCCGACTTTCTCCAGCATGGAGTTGAATACGGGGGCACTCTCGTCATGACATCCCACCAGTACATTCTTCACCTTGCCGCTCTCCAAGAGCAGTCGGGCATCATGCAAAGCCCATTCCAGGGAGTCCTTGCCTTGTGTGTAGGTCACATTGTAACCGTGGCAATGGGTCTTGATAGCGATGTTGCTGCCGATGGTGTTGTGGGTACTCTGCATGAAGTAGGTAGGCTTCAGCATCTCCTCGCCTTCTTCCGTAATCTGTCGCAGAAGCAGTTCACTGTTTTCCAAGCATCCGTAGGTCGTCCCGGTGATGATGGCATCGGGAGTATCTATGCCTGCCTGTGACAGAGCCTCCAGCGACGAGAGAAGTGAACTTTTCATGAGCTTATTCATGCGACGGACTTCCATCGGCTTGACATACTTGCGGATATCGGAAAGTTGTTCTTCCGACGTAATCTCCACCTTTGCCACGACATTGAACGGCGAGGCCTTGTGCTCTTCCTCCTCTTGCTGTGTCGGGTGTGAAGAGATGACGAGCGAGGAGTCGTTGCCACCGAAACCGAAGGAGTTGCATACCACATGCTCCAAGGAGATGTTGTTCGCACCCAGTGTCGGTGTGATGCCGTCCTCCATCTGGTGTTGCCATCCGAGGTTGGCTGGCACGAAATGGTGTAGCATCGCCAGGATGCAGATGACTGCCTCTATGCTGCCCGACGCACTGGTGGTATGTCCGGTAAACGACTTGGTGCTGGATACCAACGGCATCTTGGCACCGAAGATTCTCTTCAGCGAGACGCTCTCGCTCTGGTCGTTGTTGGGCGTACCCGTGCCGTGAGCATTGACATACTGGATGTCTGCGGGTTGCAGGTGTGCCATCCCTATTGCTTCCTTCATGGCGAGGAAGGCACCTTCGCCGTTTTCCGAAGAGGCGGTCTGGTGGAAGGCATCGCAGGCGTTTCCGTAGCCTGTGAGATAAGCGTGGGGAACCGCTCCCCTTGTCTTTGCGCCCTGCTCGGGTTCGAGTACGACGAACGCCGCGCCCTCGCCGAGGTTCAGTCCGGCACGGCTTGCATCGAAAGGACGGCACTGCTCGTGGTCGAGGATCATCAGTGAGTTGAATCCGTTGAGATGGAAGCGCGACAGTGCTTCCGTGCCACCGGCAACGACGATGTCTGCCTCTCCAGCCTTGAGCAACCTGGCTCCGAGCATGATGGCGTTGGCTGCCGACGAACAGGCGGTCGAGAGGGTGGTTACCTCGTCGAAGATGCCAAAGTAGTCTGCCATGCCTTGTGTACAGCTTCCGCAGTCGTGGTGCTTCAGGAATTCCAGACTGCGTTCGTCCTCAACCGTGTCAAAACAGAGTTCTGTTATGTCCATACCACCCACGGTAGTGCCCGATACCAGTACGATGCGCGGCTTCCTGTCGCCAGGGAGAGCCTGTCGCTTCTCTTTGTCCATGCCGGCATCCTGAAGAGCTTGCCGTATGGCTAACATACCGAGCAGGGAGGTGCGGCTCATCATGGAATCGGAGGGGATACCCAGCATCTCCTTCATCTGCTCGTTGCTCAAGTCTACCTCTCCTACGGGCAGCTCATGATGGGCAGATTGCAGGTACTTCATCTCCCCGATGCCTGTCTTCTTGTCGAGCAGCGACTGCACCACCTCTTGCTTGTCAAGTCCGATGGCGGAGATGATGCCTTCACCAGTGATAGCAATGTTCATCGTATGCGTTGTTCCTTTCTTGTTCCGTTTATTTCTTTCTGTTCTTGCTCACATAGTCGGCGATGCAGGCCACGCTCTTGAATATCTCCTTGCCGGCTGCGGGACTTTCCAGTTTGATGCCGTATTTCTTCTCCAGCAAGACAATCAGCTCCAGGGCATCGATGGAATCCAGGCCCAGACCTTCGCCAAAGAGGGCATCGTTCTCGTCAATCTCCTCTGGTGTCATCTCTTCGAGATTCAGCACCTTGATCATTTCTTCCTTCAGTTCTTGTATCAGTTCTTCCATTGTCAGTCTTTTTTATATCTTTGTGTATATGATTAGTTCTGCTTCATAATGTTGTTCGTCCTCATAGTCTATCCAACCGCCCAATACACTGTTGGTCTTCCTGTCGGCGAATGCCGTTTCCAGGATGCTCTTCATCAGTGTTTCGTCTCGTTCCGGCAATATGTAGAATGAGGTCTCGCCATGATAGCCGTTGCGGATGGCTATCTCGCCCGTCACGATGTTGGGCAGGGTGTAGACGAAGATGGATGGACTGGGGAAATAGTTCTCCGTGTCCTTGATCGACTCCAGGTATTTCTTGTCGGAATAGATGGAAGAGGAATGATTGAACAGGATGATGGCCCTATCGTCGCATTCCGTGAACCGTTTTTTCCCCTCTGTCTGCAGTAACAGCTCAGAAGCCACGAAACCGAGGCGGCTGAGACCGTCCATCTTGTAATATTTGGGATAGCTGCCGATGTGTTGCTTATATAAATAGGTGAGTAAGTCTGCACCTTCATGGGCAACACTGAGTGGCTCGCCGTCTATCCAAACTCCTGCGGGCGACAGTCTAACCTGGTGGGACTGCAAGAGGTTTTGCTTTTTTCCCGTTTCCTTGTCTTTTCCCTTCTCCTTTGCCGCCAACAGGGTGGCGTTGCATCCTCCGAAGCCTGACAGCATCTTGATGAAGCTGTGTTTGTAAGCAGGACGATTGTATGTTGAGATGTTTACTTTCCCCGAGACACCCAATTCCTCAAAACCTTTGGTGCCAAGGACGGTATGGTCATCGGTCGCCTTCATGCTGATGATGGTCTCTAAGATGCCCGCCGCTCCCAAGGTATGGCCGAAATACCCCTTCAGGGCATTGGTGGGGATGTCTGATAGTCCAGCCCTATTCATGGCTATGGACTCCATCTGGTCGTTGAACAAGGTAGCTGTGCCGTGGGCATTGACGAAGGTGAGTTCTGTCTTATCCGTGTCTTGCAGCGTCATTTCCAATGCCTCGTACAGTCCCTCTGCTGTCTTCGACGGGGTACTGATATGAAAGGCATCGTTCCTGATGCACCCTTTGCCTATCCACCAGTTGTCGGCTCCTGCTTGTTCCTTGCTGAGTACGACAGTGGCAGCTGCCTCTCCTAAGTTCAGCCCGAATCGTTCCATGTCGAAAGGACGGCATGGTTCTGAAGACAGAGCTTTCAGTGACTGGAAACCTGAGATGATGAAGCGGTCGGGACAGTCTGCCCCACAGACCACGGCATACTCATACTTGCCTTGCTCCAGCAGTCGGGATGCCAGTATCAGGGCAGCCGCACCTGAGATGCAGGCATTGCAAACCACGACAGGCTCTGTCGTGAAACCGATTCTTGTGGCTATCTTCCTGGCGGAGGTGCCTAAGTTGCACCTCTCTTCCTCTTCCGTTGACAGTTGCTCTATTGTACCTTTGGTGGAACTGAGGATGAAGATGGCGTTGGCTTGGCTGACATCGATGGCTGCGGATTCGACAGCCTTTCTTGCCGAGGTCATGGCCAGTCGTTCGAAATGTGTCAGACCGTCAACGTTGTCAAGTGCCGCCGTCTGATCGTCGGAAAGCAAGGCTGCCATGAAGACATGGGGAATGTCCCTGCTGCCGGCGGCATATCCCCTAAGCCCCGACTTGCCCGACTTCACTGCCTGGTAATTGGCCTCGGAGGTGTTGCCCAGTGGCGAAATGATGTTGTCCGCTATAACGTATGCCATTTCCTCACAGCTTGTTATTCCACGTTTTTCACTTCCCACTCCTCGCTGACCTGTCCCCAACGTTTCTTCCATTCCAGGTAGAACTCCGGGTTGCTCCATACCAGCTGGTAGTCTTTGTCCATGAATACCTGTACGGAGTGTCCCGTGGCTATCAGACTCTCATCTTCGGGGTCGTGTATCTCGTAGTCGAAGACTATCTTGGCAGCCACCGTGGGACGGTAGATGATGTCGATGCGGGGCTTCATGCCATACTTGATGGGCTTCTTGTATTGGAAGGTAAGTTCCACTAACGGTGCAAAATAACCGTGGTCGAAGAAACCCATATAGTCAAGTCCGTACTTGGCGCCAAATGCTTCACGGGCATCCTCGAAATAGAGGGGATAGGAACCGTGCCATACCACGTTCATGGAGTCTACCTCGCTGAACCTTATCTCAAATGTCTTGGATTCTTTCAGTTCTTTCATTTTTCTTTTTCCATCTCTTTGATGGCTATTTTCATCTCTGTCGTGACGAGCTGCTTGTCATTGCATGTCACGGTGGCTTCCGCCAGCGTCATGCCAAAGACCTCTTCCTGCACCTCGACACTTGTCTTGATGACATCGCCCGCCTTGGGCAATTCTGTTATCTCAAAATTGCGTACTGCACCAATGAATCCCAGCTGGATGCCTTTCTTCAGGATGTACTTGTTGACATACCCGATGCGGGCGGCGCAGGTCTGGGCGATGTTCTCCATCAGTCCCGATGCCGTGAAGCGTCCGTTGTCCACAAAGATGTTGTCGGCTTTCACCTCCGTCTCCGTCACTGTAAGCGTCTTGTCGAAATGCACCAGTGTGCCTATCATCACAAAAGGCTCTTGCTGCGGCAGCAGCTCGTGGATGTCTATCTGCCTGAGATCTTGCTCCGTGGGATTCTCTGCGTCGAAACTCATGGTTCTACATTTCCTTAAAGGGCGTGTCATGCCCAGAAATCATAAAAGTTATACCATTGGGTAGGGTAAAGGCGAACAATGCGCTCCAGTGTTGCCGCATAGCTGTCTGCCAACTGTTGCATCTGTGTCTTCCGCGGTGCGTCCTTGTCGTAGTGCAGGGCATCCACATAGGCAGTGTACGTCTTGGTGGATGTCTTCACGACGTTGACGGCAATGGTGTCCATGCCTCTCATCGTCGCCACTGAGAAGGGCCCCATGGGGAGTTTTGCCTCTGCCCCGAGGAAGTTGACCTTGATGGTCTTCGGCGAACCGACGATGCGGTCGGCGGGCATACTCACCGTCTCGTTATTGGCAAGTGCCTGATTGATGAGGAAGAGATGGCTCATGTCGGGCTGCACGGAAATCATGCAGATGTTGTTTTTCCCCAACAGCTCCTTGCGCCCTTCCATGATGCTGGTCTTCTCGCCGCCATAGACCAGGGCGTTGAAACGCTTGCACCTGGCCTGCAGGTTGTAGCCTGCCGCCTCATAGCAACCGACGTGCGAGCTGAGCTGCACGAAACCCTCTTTCAGTTCCGCCAGATGCAGGAAATGTTCATAGCCCTCCACCTTTACGTCGAAGTGCTTGCCGGCAAACATGGCGAAGCGGTCTATCACCACCTGCCCGAAGCGGTAATGGTTCACATAGGTAGCCCATGCGGCCCTCCACCTTCCGTAGCCGATGCGCTTGCGGAAATAGCGGTACGAGGTGGTGCGGCTGTGGTTGGTGTTCAGGAGCAGACAGGTGGGCATGATGATGAGCATGATGAGCAGGTACAGCAAACGTATGTCCAACACTTGCAGAGCACTGACCAGCCAGCGATGCATCCAGACGGTGCCGAAGGTCGTATTCTTTCCTCTTCGTTCTTCCCTCTTCACTCTCCCCTATCCTACTTTGCTCTCGATGTAATCGCAGAACTGTGTCAGGGTGCTGACACCCTGCATCTCCTCGGGCTTGATCTTGAAGCCGAAGTTCTTCTCTACGATGACTACGATGTCTACGAAGTCAAGGCTGTCGATGCCGAGGTCTTCCTTCAATTTTGCCTCGGGGGCAATCTTGTCCTCGTCAATCTCCAAATCCTCAATGAGGAAGTTTCTTACTTTCTCTTCTATTTCTTTTCTTTCCATTGTTATAATATAATGATAATGTTTTATTCTTTACGCTTTACTTCCAGGATGGTGTGTCCCTGTCCGATGCCGTCGTGGATGGCGACAACCTCCAGTCCCGCGCGGTTCACCTGCTTGATGAGGTCGTCTGAGTGGTACATCTTACTGTTGCCGTTCGCCATGACGGTGAAGTAGACACTGGTCATGGTGAGGCATAGGGATGCCGGCTCATATTTCTGTCGGTCCCAGAAGGTCTCCATGATGTATAGGGTGGTATCTTGGTTCATCACCTTGGCGGCACGGGAGAGGATGCTGAAGATCTCGTCCTCGGAGAAGCAGTCGAGGAACTGGCTCATCCAGATGGCATTCCAGGTGCCGGAAGGCAGTTGGTTGTGCTCATCCAGGATATTGGTGGGGTGGTTGTGGATGCGCTCGGCACCCTCCTTCCCCTCGATGTTCTTCTGCATCATGTCTATCTGTCCAGGCAGGTCGACGATGGTGACATTCACGTCTTTGTCGTACGCTACACAGCGTAAGGCGAAGCGCCCGGTGTTGCCGCCTACGTCCATCAGGTGTCTGGGCTTCTTCCCGAAGACAATTTCCAATGCCTTGTCGAAGGAGTGGTCACTGTAGAAATGGTCGAAGTTCAGCCAAGTCTCCTGCACATGGGGTTCCATCTGCGACAGTCCCTCGTAGAGGGTGGACCAGCCGCCGAGTGTCTTCAGACCGGCAGGTTTGCCCTCCTTGAGAGCCTCGTCGAGGTAATACATTCCCCGGTAGTTCACGTCGTGGTTGAGGTCGAGGTTAACCCGGGTGGCAGGGTCATTGAGCAGGAACCATCCTGTTTTGGAGATAGTGTACCTGTCTGTATCCTTGTCTATCAGTACGATACCCGCACTCAAAGAGGCTTCCAGCAAAATCTTGAGTGCATATTCTGACAGGTCGGTCTTTTGTTGCAATTCGGTAAGGGTCAGACCGTCCATGCTGTTGCGTAGCTCCTCCAGTATACCCCATTTCACCATGAGGCGTGACACTTGGAAGATAACGGGAGCCCAGGCAATGTATTCCGCCAACCTTTGTGCCTCGCGGGCGGAATACTGCTCCTGTGTGTATCTGTCGCTTTCTGCCTTGAATAGGTTCATCGTACAGTGACTTATTTGGACAGTTGCTTACCTAACTCAGCAAAACTTTTGGCGAATCTGTCTGTTTCAACGAAGTCGTTGGCACCAGATACGCCATCTATCGTGTAAGTGCAAACAGTGTCGCCCGTAGCGGCATCAATGACCTTTAGGGTGCCGTAAATGTTGATGTGCGCTCTTCCCCAGCCAAAGGAGGCTGTTTTGCGCTCAAAGTTGGTCAGGTCTATCACGATCTTATATTTGGCATCGCTTCCTGCCTCAACGATTTTCACGCCTTTGCTGTTTTCGTTGAAGGACTTAATGAACTCCGAGTTAGATACGGTCACTCTCTTGTCGTAGTCCTCACCACACCACTGCTTGAAGTTTTCTTTCTTTTCCCATGTTACCTTTGAGAAGTCGATGGTCAGCACTGCCGACTCATTTTCCTTCAAGCACTTCACATTACCTTTTCCTTTCAGTGAGCCTGCCCATGTCATGATACAGCACAACAGGAGACAGAATAACAATAAACTTTTCTTCATCATCTTTGTTTTTTAAGGGTTATTATCTGTTCCCTAAGAAGTTCCATCCTAAGGTGACGAATAAGGAGGTAAGGTAACCTTCTTCCCCCAGTGCTCCATCTTCGTTATTGAACAAGTTGTCTTTGAGGCCGAAGTCGCAGCCGAAGTTCAGGCACACCTGCTTGTAGTTGACACCGCATCCCACGCGGATGCCGTAGTCCAACTTCTCAAAGCCGCAGTCGTAGGCTGCGAAGGGACCGGCGAAGGGATTGATTCCCAGGTTGTAGTTGGGATAGAAGTGATAAGACACCATCACGGGCACGAGCAAAGAGAAGTTGTCCTTCTTGTACTGACGGCTACCGTCCCTTACGTCCACACCGCGGTTGGAACCATACAGGCCTGTCTCCAGATACAGAGGCTTTCTGATGAGCCTCGTGTCGAAGTTCACGCCTGCCATGAAAGACTGGCAGTTTTTGTCGCTGTGTCCGTCGAGGTGGAAATCGCGACCTACATTGGTCTCGGCATATCCGACCCTTACGCCCAAATGATACTTAGGAGCTTCTTCCGTCTCCTGTGCGCTTGCCGTCTGCCAACCTCCCAGGAGGAGACCGATGCAAACAGCCCATTTCAACCTGTTCTTTTTCATACCCAATTCTTTATAGTGATTATTCCTTGATTTTCTTGATGACGAGAGCCGAGTTGGTGCCGCCGAATCCGAAGCTGTTGCTCAGCACGGTATTGACCTCAGTCTCCACGGTCTTGGTGGCGATGTTGAGTTTTTCGGAGTGTTCGTCGGGATTCTCGAAGTTGATGTTGGGAGCCACGAAGTTGTTTTGCATCATCAGTGTGCTGTATACAATCTCCGATGCTCCTGCCATCCAGCACTCATGGCCTGTCATGCCCTTGGTGGAAGAGATGAGGGCGTGATTGCCGTGGAACATACGGTCGAGGGCGATGGCCTCGTACATATCTCCCTGGGGCGTACTGGTGGCATGGGCGTTGATGTAGTCGATGTCGTCGGTCTCCATTCCTGCGCATTTCAGGGCGCGGGTCATGGCGATGACGCTGCCGCCGTCGGAGGGTTGGCTGATGCCGCCGCCGTTGCTGGAGAATCCGTAGCCCACCACCTCGGCGAGAATGTTCGCACCGCGCGCCTTGGCATGCTCATAGCCCTCCAGGACGAGGGCTGCCGCACCGCCGCTCGGTATCAGTCCGTCGCGGTCGCGGTCGAAGGGACGACTTGCCTTCGTCGGTTCGTCCATACGGACGGAAAAGGCGTTGAGGGCATCGAAGGACGCCATCGAGTAGTAATTGGTCTCCTGGGCACCTCCACACAGTACCATGTCTTGCAAGCCCTGCTTGATCATCATATAGCCCAGTCCGATGGAGTGGCTTCCACTGGCACAGGCAGAGCTGACGGTGAAGTTGATGCCGCGCAGATGGAAGATGGTGCTGAGGTTCATGTTGACGGTGGAGTTCATCGACTGGAAGA
>CAVEJY010000168.1:0-4020 GCA_963616155.1 Acutalibacteraceae bacterium | reverse complement strand
TGATTTCGGGCCATACCTTGTCTGTCATGTTGCTGATAGTCTCCTTGGAAATCCGGGTACCGTAGTTCTCCTCCAGGAAGGACTGGATGTCTGACATACTCTGCCCAGTAGCATAGAGGCTGATTATCTTGTCTGACAATCCTTCTGCAAGGATCGTCTGACGCTTCTTTATCACTTCCGGCTCGAAGGAACCGTCACGGTCTCGTGGAGTCTCTACCTCTATCTGACCATATTCCGTCTGCAACGTCTTTGACATCTTTCCGTTGCGGCGGTTCTTGGTGACTGGCTTGGTCTCTTGGAGATGACCCTCAAGCTCACCTTCAAGGGCGGCGTTGAGGAAATCTTCCAATACGCGATGGAATGCTCCATCCTTACCGAACAGCGGAGTGCCGTTCTTGAACTGGTCTCTGGCTTCAGCCAGCATCTCTTTGTACTCGTCTTGTGTCATTGTATTATCTTTTTTTCTGCATATAATAACGCAGAGATTAAACTTTTATTGTGTTAATACTTGACACAGTTGAGATGATATCCTCGTTCTCTGTTGCCAGAAAACAGCTTTCTTATTTTTGTACGAGCTAACAACTTCTATTCCTCAAAATTGTCGCTATATTTTCCTGCAATGTCATTCCATCTTGGAATGTTGAGACGAGTACCATAATGTCTTTCATAGCTCTCAATAAGTTTGTCTTTCCAATGCAAGGCTATGGTCACTCTTGTATCTGGGTATTGGTAGATGGTTTCTTCCATTGCCGCCAAGAAATCTTCAAGACTCTCGAAAGGCTTGAAGTCTGTACGCTCAGAGTACCAAACTGCAGGGCGAATATTTACAATCACTTTGTTCTTGTATTGTACCTTGACAGGCCATGTGCCGCTTGTGCTGCATATCTCCCAAAGATTCTTCAACCAAATTCGCTCTATCTCTACCACCCCATTCTCCATCTTGTACTTTATAAGCAGGTGCTTTGAATGGAGTTTCCAAGGCTTTTCGATTACAAGATTGATGAAGCTACGAAAAGCTGCAATATCAAAGTTTGGACTGCCTGTGAATGATTTTATCTCCAGCCAGTTTGATTCCAAATTGTCTGGGTCTAACCAAAAGTCGGGAGAGGTTTGCTTGTGATTGTGAATATGCACAATGCCTTTGCTGGTCATCCACTTGTCGAGCCATTCTTCAAGAATGTTACCGACTATATTGTTTTGCTCAACCGTTATTCCAAAGTCACGAAGGTTGAATCTTACAGAACCTGTCGCTCCCTCCATTCCGAAGTCTTCAACAAGCGCATTGTATAAAATCTCTGATGCATCCATATCGTTATTTCTTTAATGTGTCTAACAATCGTTCTGCTACTGCTTTAATTACAGGGACAACAACAGTGTTGCCTAATAAGTCAAAGCCATCTTTCTCACTTACGTTGAACTTTATGTTGTCTGGATAACCGCATAGGCGCAATCCTTCTCGCAGCGATAATCTTCTTAATCCACCATTATCTCCAACATAGAGTTTCTGCATATCCATAGCAACAAGTGTTGGTGCAATTTCATTTGGTGACATAACCTTGTTAATTTCAAAGCTCAATTTTCCAGCAACAATATTGTAGCCTTTTGGTTTTGTCGTGTCATACTCTCTGTGTGTTGTTACGACTCCATTTTCATTTGTCTCACGAATGAGTTTCTTAGGATATTCAAATTTCAAGTAACCTTTTTGAGTCAGGTCTTCCAACATATCTTCAAGGTTTGGAGAATCAAAGAAAGTTTGAATCTGTTCTGATGTCAGCGGCATACCATCCATCCAATCAATACCTATAATTTCTGCCCATTTCTTTTTACGGCGTTCTGTCAGTATTGTATCAAGAAGTCGTTTTTGTTCTGACGTAACAGAACCTTTGATTTCCAAATCCCAACTATGAATGTTGGTGTTGCCACCTCTTTTATCTTTTATTGATTTTCCATAAAGTTGCTCTATTGTAAAATGTTTGAGCAGAGTCCTAATAAAAGGCGTATCTGCTGTTGGCAGACCTGTTTCAAGAATATCTCCCAACTTGCTTTCCTTTATCGGGAAATTGTCAAGATTTGGTGTACCATTGATGCTACCTACAATATAAATTCTTTTA
This sequence comes from Acutalibacteraceae bacterium, assembly GCA_963616155.1. Taxonomy (GTDB): domain Bacteria; phylum Bacteroidota; class Bacteroidia; order Bacteroidales; family Bacteroidaceae; genus Prevotella. The sequence continues at coordinate 1,909 of CAVEJY010000168.1, read as the reverse complement.
CGTTCCTGCGGAACTCCAAAGAATTTTGAGTTCAGAACACGAAAATCAAACTTGTAGTTTAATGCCGTTAGTCTATCAACAATTACTTGCAATGTTTTGCCCCCATCATGATTTACAAGTCCCTCAACATTTTCGAGAATAAATCCTTTTGGTCGTTTATCCTTTAATATACGCTCAACTTCAAAGAACATTGTTCCTCGTGTATCAGCAAAACCTTGTCTCTTACCAGCCGAACTAAAAGCTTGGCATGGGAAACCCGCGCAAAGTATGTCAAAGTCAGGAATATTTTTCGTTTCTACCTTTGTTATATCACCTGTTATTGTTTCGCCTGGATGGTTCTCCTGCAAAACTTTTACAGCATAGGGCTTGATTTCAGAAGTGAACACACAAACAGGTTTTAACCCCTTTTCTTTTGCTGCCAATTCAAGACCACAACGAATACCGCCAATGCCAGCAAATAAATCTATGAAACGCAAAACATTGTGCTGGTTGCAAACAGCAATCCTTGGTTGATTCAAGGATTCGTCCACAACATTTGCAATATCTTTACCTGTAAGCAATTTTGGGGCAAAAGGTATCTCTTTACCATCCTTAGGAAAAGCCTCTTTTATAAGTTCGTCCATATTTAATGGTTCAGCAGTAAGTTCTTCTCCTAAAGAAAAAACTACGTATGCACCATTAGGGTTAGGATATTTCAATTGCTCCATTTCACTCTGCTCCTTGATTGAGGAATTTACACAAGGAAAAAGATGATACCCTTCTTGTGGCTTTTGAGTATTGTATATCAAAATATAGTCTGGTAAAATCTTTGAAATAGTTCCGCCATTTCTTTGAGAAAACAAGTCTTGGTTGAAACGGATATTGTAGAGTTTCTCATATCGCTGAGTCTTTTCTCCCAATATCCAGTCCAACTGAGCCTTTTCTCCTCGGTATGCGCCTAAAAGGAAAGTTCTGTCTTTATTTTCTAAATATCTAAACATATTCTGTTTCACTATAATATGATAGTGCCAATCCACGGACTTACCAGCCAGCAACACATTGCCAGCCATCCATGGGATGACGATGCAAAGATACGGAAAAGAAATGGAAATGCCAAAAGAAAAGGGCGATTATTTACCTTGGCAGGGTAAATAATCGTCATATACAATTATCACTCGCCTCTTTCGTCGAGCAATTTATCCAATTCAGCTTGCAATTCCTCACGCTTTGGCAAATATAGCTGGTAGCGGGCTGCAAACAGTTGATTGGTGATGCCCTGTAGAGCATATTCCATCAATAGTTCATCTTTCTTTGCCCCCAACACAATACCAATCGGAGGATTGTCATCAGGCTGACAAACTTCAGTCTTGAAATAATTCAGATAAAGATTCATCTGTCCAATGTCGCCATGTTTTATCTCAGACCGCTTCAAGTCTATCAACACATAACATTTCAATATACAATGGTAGAACACCAAATCCACCTTAAACTGCCGGCTTCCTATATTCATCACATATTGCCTACCGACAAAAGCAAATCCTCGCCCTAATTCCAACAAGAATTGCTCCATATTAGCCTTCAAAGCTGTTTCCAATTCACCCTCCTTATATATTTTCTTCTGAGGAAGTCCTGTAAATTCCAAGACGAAAGGGTCTCGCATGAGGTCTTGTGGCGTAAGCACTTGATGCCCTTCTCTCGCCAAAGCCAACACTCCCTCCTTATCCGTACTCAACGCAAAGCGCTGGAATAGAGAACTTCTCATCTGTCTTTTCAACTCTCTAACCTTCCACCCTTCCTTTATACATTGCTTCATATAAAACTGTAGTTCCAAAGGATCATCACATTTCAACAGTTCATAATAATGACTCCAAGTCAATTTGCGGGACAGCGTCCCGCAAATTGGAAAAGTCAAATACAATTTACGCATATA
>CAVEJY010000167.1:0-36811 GCA_963616155.1 Acutalibacteraceae bacterium | reverse complement strand
ACTACATGATGCCGCTGGGCCTGCACCACATCTTCAAGTTCGACCACCACTACGGTCCCGAGCCCGACGGCTTCAAGGCGGAATACCCCCTCGAATGGTGCCCCGTCTATTACCACAAGGCAGATGCCGAGGGCATTGGCTTCGACCGCTCCAGCAAGGGCACGGATGCCGTGGGACAGTATCCCGAGCCCTACCGCAGCCTCTACGACAACATCGAAACCTGTCCCGAGGAATACCTCCTTTGGTTCCATCATGTGCCCTGGACGTACAAGATGAAATCCGGCAGCACCCTCTGGCAACAGCTCTGCATGCAATACAACCAGGGCGTGGCGATGGTGGAGGTGTACCGCGACTTCTGGCACACCCGCGCCCTCCCCTTCATGAAGGGACACGAGCAGGAATGGCAGCTGACAGACTCCCTGCTCAACGTGCAGCTCGACAATGCCAAGGAGTGGCGGAATGTCTGTCTCAAGTATTTTCAAACCTTCTCTAAAATGAACGTCTATGAATAAGAACATCAGGAAATGGAGCCTGTGGATGGTGCTGGCACTGTGCTGCTGCACCCCCATCCAGGCCGGCGTAAGGCTGCAAAAGCAAGGCACCGCCACCCAACTCGTCGTAAACGGCAAGCCCATGCTGCTGCTGGCGGGCGAACTCAGCAACTCGGCAGCCACCAGTCCAGTAGACATCGCCCGGGCTTTCGGGAGCGTGTCGCAGAGCGGAGCCAACGCCGTCTTCGTGCCCGCCTACTGGGAGTTTATAGAACCAACGGAGGGCAAGTATGACTTCACCTTAGTGGACAGCGTCATCTCCAACGCCAGGCAGCACGACATGAAGGTCATCTTCCTGTGGTTCGGCGCATGGAAGAACTCGATGAGCTGCTACGCCCCGCTGTGGGTGAAGGAGGACACGAAGCGTTTCCCCCGCGCCCTCACCGGGAACGGAAAGCCCTTAGAGATTGCCACTGCCTTCAGCGACCGCCTGCTGCAAGCCGACAAGCGCGCCTTCTGTGAGCTGATGAAACACATCAAGGCAGTGGACGGGCAGGAGAACACCGTCGTCATGATGCAAGTGGAGAACGAGATAGGCATACTGGAATCGGCACGCGACCACTCGCCCCTCGCCGAGAAAGCCTACAGGCAACAGGTGCCCGCCTCCCTGCTCAAGGCACTGAATCTGAAGAAGAAGGGCACCTGGGCGGAAGTTTTCGGCACCGACAGCTACGCCGACGAGAAATTCCAGGCATACTACTATGCCCGATATGTGGAGCAGCTGGCCGCGGCTGGCAAGGCCATCCACAACCTCCCGATGTACGTCAACGCCGCCATGGACAGCCGCGGACGCAAGCCGGGCGAATATCCCTCGGCAGGACCCCTCGCCCACCTCATCGACATCTGGAAGAACGCTGCCCCGAGCATCGACATCTTCGCCCCCGACATCTACGACACGGGCTACAAGGGATGGGTCGCCCGGTACAAGCGCGCCGATAACCCCTTCTTCACCCCCGAGGTGAAATGCGACATCAACAGCGGCGCAAAGGCCTACTACACCTTCGGCGAGACCGACGCCATCAGCTTCAGTCCCTTCGCCCTCGACCAAGCCGACAGTCAGGTGAAGGACGGGGTAAAGAACGCCTATCACCTCCTCCGCCAGCTCTCGCCCCTCCTCCTGCAGCACCAAGGCAAGGGCGAGAACTGGGGACTGCTCTTCGACCAGGAAGACAAAGAGCGCATCATCATGGACGGCGATGTCGTGATGACCTGCCGCCACTTCTTCACCCTGCCCTGGGACCCGCGCGCCACCGACGGCAGCAAGTGGCCCGAGGGCGGCGGACTCATCCAGAAGATTGCCAAGAACGAATACATCCTGGCAGGCAACGGCATCGTGGCGGTGTTCCAAAGCAAGACCGAGAAGCAGCAGACCGAGGAAAAGAAGCTGGGCGAAGACGGATTCGTGGACAACGGCAACACCGGCACGAAGGACGCAGCCGCAAAGCAGCCCACCTTCAAGGGCAAGCGCATCGGCATCGGCTTCGTCGACAAAGTGGGCTTCGACAAAGACGGCAAGATGCAGTTCATCCGCCGCTACAACGGCGACCAAGACCATCAGGGCCGCCACGCACGCATCTCCTGCGGCGACAACGAGATTCTGCACATAAAACTCTACGAATACTGACATTCGCGGGAAGAAAATTTGGGAGTGTCGGATAAAAGCCCTATCTTTGCGCCACAAAAAAAAACAATTAGCAATGAACAGCAAAGACACAACCCACTTTTCCGATACCAAGCCCCATTATGCCCTCCTCGACGGGCTGCGCGGCGTGGCGGCACTGCTCGTCGTATGGTATCACGTGTTCGAGGGATTCCAGTTTGGCTCGGGAGCCGCCATCATCAAGGAGATGAACCACGGTTACCTGGCGGTGGACTTCTTCTTCATCCTCTCCGGCTTCGTCATCGGCTACGCCTACGACGACCGCTGGGGCAAGTCGCTCAGCATGGCAGGCTTCCTGAAGCGCCGCATCATCCGCCTGCACCCGATGGTGGTGATGGGAGCCGTGATCGGGCTCGTGATGTTCCTCCTGCAGGGAGCCGTGACATGGGACGGCACCCGCGCCACCACCTCGGCGATGATGATTGCCCTGCTCTGCGCCATGTTCATGATACCGGCGGTGCCGGGCTGCAGCTACGAGGTGAGGGGCAACGGCGAGATGTATCCCCTGAACGGCCCCGCATGGTCGCTGTTCTTCGAGTACATCGGCAACATCCTCTACGCCCTCTTCCTCCGCCGCCTCTCCACGAGGAACCTCGGCATCCTGGCGGCAGTGCTCTCCGTGGCACTGGCGTGGTTCACCGTCACCGACCCCTCGGGCTACGGGATGTTCGGCGTGGGATGGACACTCGACGGCCTCAACTTCGCAGGCGGACTGCTGCGCATGTTCTGCCCCTTCACCATCGGCATGTACCTCTCGCGCATCTTCAAGCCCTTCAAGGTGAAGGGAGCGTTCTGGGACTGCTCCGTCCTGCTGATTATGCTGCTCCACATTCCCTACATCGAGGGCAACGGCACCCTCTGCCTCAACGGCATCTACGAGGCCGTCTGCATCCTCTTCCTCTTCCCTGCCATCGTATTGGTGGGAGCGTCGGGGCTGACGACCGACCGCTTCAGCACGCACGTCTGCAACTTCCTTGGCGACATCTCCTTCCCTCTCTACATCGTGCATTATCCTTTCATGTACTACTTCTACGCCTGGCTCATCGACCGGCAGCTCTTCACCCTCGGCGAGACGTGGCCCGAGGCACTCATCACCTGCGCCGCCTCCGTCGTCACGGCATGGTTGTGCCTGAGGCTCTACGACCTCCCCGTCCGCAAATGGCTCGCCAAGCGGTTCTTGAAGAAGGAATAAGGATTTTTATGACAAGAAACACGCGTCGAAAACTTATTTTTGGCAAAAAACATTAAATTGAAGAGCGTTTTGCAAGGTTTTTGGTCGGTATTCGCATAAAAATGCTTAATTTTGCAGCACTATTGCATCATCATCCAATACAAAACAACTAACTTATGTATCATTATGGAAAATAAAACATCATCCAAAAACTTCGCGATTCCTTTGTCGTTCATCGGAATCATGTTCTTCTCGTTGGGCTTCGCCCTCGGCATCAACTCGCTGTTAGTGCCGGTGCTGCAGACATCGCTGGGCATCTCCAACGCCGCCTCCTACCTCATCATCGCGGCAACCTTCATCCCGTTCCTCATCTTCGGCTATCCGGCGGGACTCACCATCAAGGCGATTGGCTACAAGAAGACAATGGCACTGTCGTTCTTCATCTTCGCCGTGGCGTTCTACCTCTTCATCCTCTCCGCCGGAGAGAAGAGTTTCCCGCTGTTCCTGCTGGCATCCTTCATCAGCGGTGCCGCCAACGCCTACCTGCAGGCATCGGTGAACCCCTACATCACCATCCTGGGCCCGCTGGAGAGTGCGGCGAAGCGCATCAGCATCATGGGTATCTGCAACAAGCTGGCTTGGCCCATCCCCTCGCTCTTCATCGTGTGGCTGTTAGGCAAGGACGTGAACCTCATCGGCATCGAGGACCTGAGCAAGCCTTTCTGGATCATCATCATCGCCTTCCTTGCCCTGGGCGTGCTCGCCTTCTTCGCTCCGCTGCCTGAGGTGAAGGCCGCCGGAGAGGACGACAATGCGGAGGAGGCTGCCGCCTGTCCGTATGCCGCCACGAAGACCTCCGTGTTCCAGTTCCCCCACCTGCTCTTAGGCTGTCTCGCCCTCTTCCTGTATGTGGGCGTGGAGACCGTATCGTTGGGTACCCTGGTGGACTACGCCAACTCCTTGGGATTGCCCGGAGCCGCCAACTACGCCTGGATTGCCCCCATCGGCATCGTGGTGGGCTACATCTGCGGCATCATCTTCATCCCGAAATACCTGAGCCAGGCTGCGGCACTGAAGATCTGTTCCTGGCTCGCCATCGCAGGTTCGCTGCTCGTGGTGCTCACGCCCGCTGACCTGTCCATCTACTTCATCTCGCTGATGGCACTGGGTTGCTCCTTGATGTGGCCGGCACTGTGGCCGTTGGCAATGGCAGACTTGGGCAAATTCACCAAGGCTGGCTCCTCGCTGCTCATCATGGCGATGTTCGGCGGCGCCGTGCTGCCCACGCTCTACGGCAGTCTGAAGGACGCCATCGGCGCGCAGTCGGCGTACTGGCTCTGCCTGCCCTGCTTCCTCTACATCTTATATTATAGCATGCACGGATACAAGATCAGAAAATAAAACCAACTGACTATCAAAAAAAACAGCCCACAGGCTTCTCGAAAGTGAGAGAACCTGTGGGCTTTGTCGTTTAATCCGTTTGGGGCAAACGACTTGTCAAACCAAATGTATTAGTATCCGTCATTCTGAGTCAACTTGGTGTTGGCATCAAGGGCACCCTGCGGGATGGGGAGATAGCGGTTGGTCGTCTTGAACGTGCGGGTCTCTATTTTCTTCTCCTCTGCAGAGGCATTGACGTTGATGGTGGCGCGCATTCCCGGATCTACCGAAGCGTCCATATTGACAGTTCCGATGCGGCGCTCAAGGGTGCCGTTGAGAACAGTCTCTGCCAGCATCTTTCCGTTGGTATCCTTCCAGCGGAGGATGTCGTCGCGGCGAAGGCCTTCGCCGGCGAGCTCCACGGAACGCTCACGGCGGATCAACTCGCGCAGCTTGTCCTTGGTGTTGTACTTGGCCTCGTCCACCTTGGGCATCCCCGCACGCTGACGGATGGCATTCAGGTAATTGTACACCTGCGCGGAAGGACCGGTCAGCTCATTGGATGCCTCGCAGTAGGTAAGCAGCACCTCGGCGTAGCGGAAGACGATGGGCTGGCAGGTGGTGTTCCAGATGTCAGAGTACTGGTTCATCGGAGCCAGGTACTTCGCCCATGTAAGTCCCGTCTTGGAGGCGTTGTCGGCCGCCGTCATGTAGTTGGCGTTGGCGTTGCCGTCGATTTCCTTGTCAAGGCTGTTGTAGATGGCATTCTTGCCGCTGCCGTTGATGTAGTCGCTGCCGGGGAAGGTGACGGTCATCGCCAGACGCGGGTCACGGTTGGCGAAAGGATGGGTGGCGTCATAGCCCGAACCTGCCTCGTCGATGGTCATGCCGTTCGCCATCTCGTAGGCATCCACCAGTGCATAGGTGGGGACGATAGACGACCATCCGCCGTCGGCATTGTTGTACATACGTCCAATCACGTCATTGTAGTAGTCGTTCTCCACAGCCTGCACGGCGAGGATAATCTCGCTGGAGTTCTGTCCTGCTACCTTGAAGAGGTTGGAATAGTCGGGATCGAGGGCATACAGGCCGAGGTCGATGATCTTTTGGGCGCGGTCGAGTGCCGTCGAATAGTCACCGTAATACAGGGCCTCGCGCATACGGAGTGCCAGGGCAGCACCCTTGGCGATGCGTCCGCTTGCCGACGGACCTACGTTGATGTCGTTCACCAGTTCGTCAAGCTCCTTCTCGATGAACTCCTTCACCTCCTGCTCGCTGTTGCGTGCCACGGTGGCCTCCTCTGCGGTGGCGTAGTTCTCGATGATGGGCACGCCGCCATAGTTCCAGTTCATGAGGAAATAGCGGTAGGCGCGGATCCAGCGTGCCTGTGCCTTCATGTCGTTCTTCACCGCCTCGTCGGAGATGTTGCAGTTGTCGATATTGGCGAGGAACTCGTTGCAGCGTCTCACGATGGTGAAGCTATACCAGTCCCTGCCGCTGCTGGCGGTCAGGGTTCCGTTGCCGATGGCTGTATAGCCCTCCCACGAGAACTGGTCGTAGCCGAAGTCGGAGGCACCGTCCCAGTAGAGGAGGAATCCGTCCCAGCCCCATCCGCTGTCGTAGTTGTCTTGCCAGTTGTTGTAACATCCCACGAGGAACTTGTCTGCGTCATCCTGTGATTTCCATGTGGTCGCAGGCGAAAGGGCATCCTTTGGGTTCGTGTCCAGGAAATCGGAGCATGAGGTGGTGAGGAGTGCCGCCATGCCGATGAATATGTATTTTTTAAGATGTCTCATAATCATATCTTTTTATAAGGTTACTTAGAATGTTACGCTCAAGCCGAAGGAGTGGGTGCGAAGCAGCGGATAGGAGCTGAGTCGCTGGCTGGTGGCCTCCGGGTCGATGTTGATGTCGAGGTTGTCGATGGTGAACAGATTCTCGCAGGAATAGTACACGCGTACCTTGTTGACATGAAGGAACGCCAGTGCCGACTTGGGCAGTGAGTAGCCGAACTGCAGGTTCTTCAACCGGCAGTAGGACACGTTCTTGAGCCAGAACGTGGACGTCACGTTTCTCGTGGAGCTGGGGGAGTTGGTTCCCGTGAAGAGGCGCGGCATCTTGGGGTTGCTCTTGTTGTAGGTCCAGGAGTCCTTCCAGATGGTGGCCGGGTGGGAGCTGTCGCCCACGAACGCTCCTTCCACCTCATAGGCATCGAAGTAGCGGTAGGCCTTGAACTGTCCGTTGAAGAACAGCGACAGGTCGAAGCCCTTCCATCCTGCGTTGAGGTTCAGTCCGAAGGTCCAGCGTGGCACGGAGCTGCCGGCATAGATGCGGTCGTCGGCATTGATCTTGCCGTCGCCGTTGGTGTCGACATACTTCAGGTCACCGCCCTTGAACTCTCCGCCGGAGAAGGGGCATGATCCCTTGGACCCGTCTGCCGGCCAGTAGTAGTCCATGTACTCCTTGGCTTCTGCATCGGAGCTGAAGAAGCCGTCTGCCTGGTAGATGTAGTAGCTGTTGTACTCCTCGCCCGTAGCGTTGCGCTGGTTGTAGCCTGTGCTGACGTAGCCCTTGCCGGGCATGCTCTCGATCTTGTTCTTGTTGTACGCCACGTTGAAGCCGGCACCGAAGGTCACCTGCCCGAACTTGTCGTTGTAGTTGACACCGATTTCAACACCCTGGTTGCGCATCTTGCCCACGTTATCGAGGTAGCTGCCCAAGGCGAACTCGTAAGGTGCGTCCACGGAGATGAGGATGCCGTCGGTGAGGCGGTTGTAGTAGTCTACGGTGGCATTGATCTTGCCGTTGAGGAATCCGAGGTCTACGCCCACGCCCCATGTGGTGGCCTTCTCCCATGTGATGGTGTTGATCTTGTAGGAGCTCTGGTAGTAGCCGGAGTTCACCTTTCCGTCGAAGGCATACTTGGCTCCGATGCTATAGGTGTTGATGGCGGGATAGTAGTCGCTCAGGGCCTCCTGGTTACCCAGCATACCCCAGGATCCACGGATCTTGAAGTTGGAGAGCCATGACTTGGCACTCTCCATGAACGGCTCCTCGCTGACGCGCCATCCTGCGGAGAACGACGGGAAGTAGCCCCAGCGGTGACCGTCGGCGAAACGGCTGGAGGCATCGGCACGGAGGTTGGCCTCGAAGAGGTAACGGCCCGCGAAATCGTAGTTCACGCGTCCGAACCAGGAAAGCATATTCAACTGGCGGGTGTAGCCGCTCGCCTGCTGGGTGGACACGTCGCCGGCATTGATGTCTGTCACCTCGTTGTTGGGGAAGTTCTTGCGATAGGTGTACCAGTACTTGTACTTGTAGCCCTCAGCGTGCCATCCCACCAGGGCACCGACGGTGTGCTGGCCGAAGGTCTTGTTGTAGTTGAGCAATGCCTCGAAGGTCTTGCGTTCCCACTTTGACACACTCTCGGTATGAGAGCTGGGGTCAGTCGTCTTGTTCTCGTTGTATACGAAGTAGTTCTGGAAGTAGTCGTAGTTCTGGTTATTGTTCACATAGGAGGCACTGATCTTGGCGGTGAGTCCGTCCACGATATTATAGTCCACTCCCATAAGACCGGTGAAGTTGGTGTTGCGGCGCGTCACCTTCAGTCCGTTGTCGAGCCATGCGATAGGGCTACCGTCGGAGATGGTTCCCCAGGTGCCGTCCTCATTGCGTGCGGTGATCCACGGTGCGATGAGATTGAGCTGACGGATAATCTGGTCGGAACTTCCGCCTGCATAGGCTGAGGACGGGTCGCTGTAGTCGTTCTTGATGAAGGAGAGGTTCAGGCGTGCGGTGAGGCGGCTGTTGAGCTTCATCTCCAGGTTGGTGCGTCCGTTGAACTGCTCACGGCTGGCGTTGGGCAGGATGCCCGACTGCTTCAGGTAGCCCACGGAGGCGAGGTAGTTGACTGCCTCGTTGGCACCGTTCACGCTCACGTTGTGGTGCTGCAGGGAGCCAGTCTTGTAGGCGAGGTCGTACCAGTCGGTGTTGGGGAGGGCGGCAATCTCCTCCTCGGTGACGAATTTCTTTGCCTTGCCTTCGCTCTCAAGGGCATCGTTGAACATATGGGCATAGTCGTAGGAACTGAGTCGGTCGACCAGTGTCGTGGGGTTCTGCACACTGATGTATCCGTTGTAGGACACCTGTGGCTTGCCGTTCTTTCCACGCTTGGTGGTGATCAGGATAACGCCGTTGGCGGCCTTCGATCCGTAGATGGCGGCGGAGGCTGCGTCCTTCAATACGGAGATGCTCTCGATGTCGTTGGGGTCGAGGCTGCTCATCGTTCCCGACTCCACGCCGTCAATCAAGATATAGGGAGAGGAAGTGTTGAGGGTTCCCACACCGCGCACGTTGATGCTACCGGCATCCATACCCGGCGCACCGTTGGTGCCGCTGATGGTCACACCGGGCATCAAGCCCTGCAGACCACTCTGGAGGTTCTGGATAGGACGGCTCTCCAGCACCTTGCTGTCCACAGAAGATACGGAACCCGTGAGGTTCACCTTCTTCTGTGTGCCGTAGCCCACCACCACGACTTCGTTCAGCTCGCGGTCCTCGGGGGTCATGGTAATCTTCATGTTGCTTGAAGGAGCGAGGGTCTGGGAATTGTAGCCAATATAAGAAACCGTGATTTTTCCATTAGGTTTGTTCAAACTCAATGTGAAATTTCCATCCACATCTGTCACTGCACCGTTCGATGTGCCTGCCTCCATCACGGTTACACCGATGAGCGGCTCTCCGAGGTTGTCAACCACACGTCCGGTTGCTACTTTCTTCTGCTGCTGGATGGCTGGCGGCGCAAAGTTGTCGGCTTTTGCCGTGGCATCGGGAGCAAACGCAGGAGACATCGAAATCAACGCACAAGCAAGTAACGCTGTTTTCATCTGGGTTTTAGGTTTAAAGTCTTTACTCATAATCAATGAAGTTAAGAATTAATTATAAAGGTTTAGGTCTCATTCTATATTACTCGACTGCAAATCTATGAAAATTTTTCTAAAGTTGCAAGAAAAAGTCTTACTTTTTTCTAATAAAAGCCAAAAGCAGTTCTTGGCGGACATCTGTTTGCAGGGCGCATGACTGCGATTTTGAGTTTTCACATTATTATATTTAGAGGGTTTATCGGCGGTTCAAAAACAGGGTGCGCCATCAGCTTGATGACACACCCTGTTTTTCTGTGTTATTCTTGCTTACTTGTCTATCAACGTGAACTCCGATCCGGAGGCGAAGTCCTGACCGTCCTGCTCGTTCAGGGCACGCAAGCGGACATAACGTGCCTTGACGGGCTTGGCAAACATCACTGTCTGCCGCTTGGCGGTCTTCTCGAAACGCCCCTTGGCGACGGGCTCGCCCCACGACTTGTTGTCGTCGCTGACATAGATCTCATAGTCCTTGATGCAACCGTTCAGACTGCCGTCCTGGCGTGCCGTATAGGTAACGCCCTTGAGCGTCTTCGCCACACCCGCATCGAAGTCTACCCAGTGGGGGTACTTGGCGAGGGTGATGGAATACATCGTGTGCCAGAAGGTAGACGGGTCGCCGTCCACCAGGTAGGCAGCCTCTCCCTCGTCGGGCTCCTGACTGGAGACGAAGGCTATCTGCAACTCCGATGCCTGACGGTTCTGCTGCACCTTCTTCTTCAACTCCTTCGCCATCTCGCTGTTCGCCGTCGACACCTTCACCTGCCGGGCGAGGTTGTCCAACCGGGTGGGACGGATGATGAAACCGAAGCTGTAGGTGGTGCTGAGCGTCTGGTCGGGCGAGAGCGGACCGCCCTGTCCACAGCTGGCACCTCCCAGTCCTGTCACCTTGGCATCCAGATGCAAGTGGGTGCCGCTGCTCTTGGGCAACTGGTAGGGATGGGCGGCGAGGGTGAGTTCCTGCTGGCTCCAGGGGAGTGCAGAGGCAGACATTACACTGTCGGCGATGAACGCCACGCCCTGCTTGGCTGCATTGGTGACGGCACACCAGCGCACTTCCTCTCGGTTGCCCTGTGCCTGCGGCTTGGGAAGCATGATGCCCTGGTCTGCCACAGCACTGTGGTAATGGGCGATTGCCTGGCCTGTCTTGCGGTCGGGATAGTTGTTGACAGGGCCGCGGCCGTAGTAGTCGTACTGGTTCAGATCGCCCGGCAACTGCATCGAATAACCGATGCGCGGCAACACGATGCGGGAGCGGTTGGCGCTGATGACACTCTGCAGCTCGATGGAACCATCCTGATAGATGTCGTATATCTGCTGAGTGGTGAACTTCAGGTCGTCGTCCGTCAACTCATGCTTATTCTTCTCGAAAGTATAAACGGTCTCCGGGTCGCGGTCGCGGTTGCCGTAAGGCTGGTCGCAACCTTCCTTGCCCTGGCTCTCCACGGTAAACTTCAGCTGACAGGTGCCGTCTTTCTTCGCCGTGCAGCTCCAGTCCTTGACGGTGTGCTGCAAGTCATACAAGCCAAACTTGAACCACGACGTGGGATAGCCGATGCCGGCATCGTTGTCGGTGGGCGCACGGAAGGCATCCAGCTTAGGACCGTTACCATCCTTGATGATGTCCTGCTCTCCGTATCTCAGACTGTAGATGGCACCCGTCTTCACGTCGAACGAAGCCACGAAACCATTGCCCGTGACGGTGGCACGGCCAGCCGCCTTGTCGAGCCTGTACTGCAACTTCTTGCCCGTCTTGGCAACGGTGGCGATGGAAGGAGCGGCGATGTCGGCACCCTTCACACGGAGCTGTTCCTCCATCTGCACATATCCCTTCTTTGCCCAAGGCACGTCCTTGCCCTGGAGGAACTGCACGCTGACGAAATACTCGCTTTCCGGGTCGAGACTCGCATAGTCATAAGGCAAGGTATACACCGCCCGCTCACGAGGACCGACAATGTTCTTGGGACCTTGCAGCGGCTGGTCTTTCGCCACGCACTCGCCGTCCTTGAAGAGCGACCACACGATCTGGTAGCCCTTGAGCGGCTCGAAGTAGTTCTTGTTGAAGATCTCCACCAATCCCTTCTTCATGTCCACCGCCTTGACACCCACGTTCTGGTACACCTTCTTCACCTCATAGTACTGCGCCTTGGGGGTGAGGTCGGGGCGCATCACGCCGTTCATGCAGAACATACCGTCGTTGGGCTTGTTGTCCTTGCCGAAGTCTCCGCCGTACGCCCAGTAGGTCTTGCCGGTGGCAGGGTCTTGCCTGTCGAGTGCCTGGTCCACCCAGTCCCAGATGGCGCCGCCCATGAAGAAGTTGGTGCTCTCGATGGCGTTCCAGTAGTCTATCAGGTTGCCGCAGGCGTTGCCCATAGAGTGGGCGTATTCAGAGATATGGAAAGGATATTTCAAATCATAGGTTCCCTTCACGGCACCCTGCACCCAGGCGATGGAAGGGTACTGGTTGGAACCCATGTCCACGATGTCGTTGTTGCGTTCATACTGCACGGGGCGGCTGGTGTCGTAAGCCTTGATGGCATTGTAGCAGTCTACGAAGTTCTTGCCGGGCCCGGCCTCGTTGCCCATACTCCAGATGACGATGGAGGGATGGTTGACGTTGGCGTGTACCATTTCCATATTGCGGGCAATGTGGGCGTTGCGGAACTCCGGCACATGAGAGAGGCTCTGCTTGCCGTAGTAGTACTCATGGCTCTCCAAGTTAGCCTCATCCTCCAGATAGATGCCGTACTTGTCGCAGAGGTAATACCAGTAAGGGGCATCGGGATAATGGGAGTTGCGCACATGATTGATGTTGGCGCGCTTCATCAGGAACACCTCCTTCTCCATCTGCCCGCGGCTGACGGTGTGGCCCGTCCGTGGATTGTTCTCGTGGCGGTTCACGCCCTTCATCTTGATGGGCTGTCCGTTGAGATAATAGTATCTGCCCGCCAGTCCGAACTCATCCTTGTCTGCAGGCGTGTCCTTGATCTCCACCTTGCGAAATCCCACGATGGTGGAAAAGGTCTGCACGGTCTTGCCCTTGTTGTCCTTCAACTCTCCCACTAAGGTGTAGCGGTAGGGAGCCTCGGCACTCCACAGCCTCACCTTGTCGGCAGCGTCGATCGTCGCCTCCAACGTGGTTTCTCCTTTGGAGTCAAGGCGACCTTCGAGAGAGGCGGTTGCCGTCACGTCGGGCACCAAGGTATTGTCGTCGGAGTAGAGACGGTTGGCATAGAGCGAATACTGTACGCTGTAGCCCTTCACCGCCTTGCGGGAGAGGTTCTGCAACTGGGCGGTGATGTTCAGTTTGGCACGGGAATAGGTGTCGTCGAGGTCGGGCACCGCCTTGATGTCCCTCACCTGCACCTGTGGCTTCGCCGTGAGTGCCACGGTGCGGAAGATGCCGGGCAAGCGGAACATATCCTGGCTTTCGAGGAAGGAACCGTCCGACTGGCGGTACACCTCCACTGCCACCGTGTTCTCCTGTCCTGCCTTGTTGAGATAAGGGGTGATGTTGAACTCCGCCAGGTTGCGCGAGTTCTTGGAGAATCCCACATACTTGCCGTTGACATAGAGGTAGAAGAAGGAATCCACGCCGTCGAAGTCGATGTACACCTCCTGTCCGTTCCAGTCGGCGGGCACGGTGAAGGTCCTGCGGTAGGAACCCACCTCGTTGCGGTTGCGGTAGGTCATCCAGTCCTTGGGCGGCGTGCGCATCACCCCGCCTTTCCAGTCGCCCACCGTCTTCCATGTATGCTGGAAGATGACGCGCTGGTTGGAATAGAGCGGGTCGCCATACTTGTTGTTGCCGTCCTTTTGCAGTCCTGCCATGTTCCAGCTCATGGGCACGGTGATGTCGTCCCATGCCGACACGTCATAGCCAGGCAGGAAGAAGTCTTTGGGACGCTCGTCGGGATTGGGTGCCCAGTGGAATTTCCACTGCCCGTCGAGCGACTTCCAGTAAGAGCTGTTCTCAGGAAGCACCTTGCGTGCCTCTTCCGTGGTGCGGAAGGAGAAGAACCAGGCATGGGGCTGCTGCTTGTTGTAGGCAACGGAGTCGGGACTTTGCCATTCCCACCCCGTGGGGGCTTCCTGTGGCTGATAGAAATAGCCACCCAGGGTGCCGTCGGCATGGGCAGACGTACCACAGAGGAGGGCGGCAAAAAGGAAAAGGGTTGTTCTTTTCATGATAGGGGATATGTTAGAGTCAGAGTTTGAATTAGAGTTTGATTTTGGCGATGAGCTTTCTGATTTTCCCCTCCCCTATGATGGGGGCATGGGGATCTTCGGGATAGACGATGGCGAACTGTCCGGGCAACAGATCCACGAATGTCGTAGGGGCATCGGCATACAGTTCGAAGTCGGCCTCCCCGTCATATTCCTTCACCAACTGCCAGCAGTCTTCGATGGCTTTCCATCCGATGCGTTCTCTCCCCTCCAGGAGGATATGGATGTCGATGTACTGGCGGTGTACCTCCAGCTTCTGGCTGTCCTGTGCCACGCACTCAGGGTTAGAGTTGTTGATGAACAGGTTGTCTCCGTCCAGCGTGATGCGTCCCGGTTCCTCATGGAGCAGGTCGTGGCTCTTCACGAAGTCGAAGACTTGCTTGAAGAGAGGATGGAGCGACTCTACCCTCTCCGAATTCTGTAAGTTGGATACAATCATATAGAATAAGTTTTAAGTTGTTTCGGTCGCGATTTTCCAAACCGTCTGGGACGGCTCAAGAAGAAATACTTGCCATCCGTATGCGTCATACGATAGACGTATTCCGTCTTGTCGACATAGAGATTGTCGGGTCTTCGAATCTCCTCAAACGTCTGTATTCCTATCGGGTATAATTTTCTTGCCATATCTCAACGTGTTTTTAGGATGTACAAATATACGCCAACCTACCTCAGCTTTACCTTGGGGCGTTCATCGGAGAATACCTGGTTGCGGGTCTCTCGGATGTCGAGATTCACCTTGGTCTTGGTGAAGTCGGGCACGTTGTAGGCATCGAACAGGCCGTGGTAATATTTCCAGGGATTGCGCTGCGGAAGCAGAAACGGTTTGGTGGCATTGCCCTTGTCGTCGATGCAGGACAGATAGAGACGGGTATAGATGCCGTCGCCCCGCTTGCTGGAGAACACAAACCAACGGGAGTTGCTACTCCAGTTGTGGTAGCTCTCCGACATTCGGCTGTTCACTGCCCGCAAGGGATGCGTCTCACGGGTCTTTAGGTTCATCAGCCACAAGTCGGCATCAGGTTGCACGATGGGGAAGTTGCTCCTGCTGCAACAGGTGTACATCAACCACTTGCCATCATACGAGGGACGGGCGAGGACATAGCTCATGTTAGTCTTCGGGCCGTTGAGGAGGGTGTCCACCTTCTCGCCAAACATCCCCGTCTTGGCATCAAAAGGAATGCTGACCAACGAGCATTTCACTTTGAGGTATTCCGCAGGCACACGGCATTCCTTCGAGGTACTATAATATAAGGTCTTGCCATCAGCGCTGAAGGCAGGAAATATCTCCAGCCAGTCGGGTGTCATCAGCCGCTCGTCGAGTACCAGCTCATTGGTACGGGTATCGAGCAAGACGATGTTGCTGAAGGTATGGTACACCTCGATGGATTGCTTGGTACCCACGAAGAAACTCTGGAACACATTGTTGGCCGCATAAGCCACATAGTTGCCCTCCGGATGCCAATAGGCATAACTGCCGGCAGCCTTGGTAGAGTCGGTCTTGGTGTCAATCCATTGTTGCTTGCCCTCTTTCATCACGAGCGTTCCACCACCGTCGCCACGGATCTGCGCCGTCACCTGCTTAGGGTCAGTGCGGTTGGTAGTGTGGCAATTGAAACACCTGCCGGGGAGAGCCGTCTCTGTCATGATAGCAGACTCCTCGAAGGTATGGATGTCACGCTGGTAGATGCCGATATCGCCACCCACCTCATAGCCCGGCGCGATGCGGCGATAGGTCAAGCCATAGTCGTCCAAGTCATAAGGGCTCACCTGCATCTGGAAGTCCTTGTATTGTTTCCACTCCCCGTCCTTACGGGTGCAGACGGTAAAGGTGATGCTCCCTCCCTTGTTCTGCCGGGTAAGCCGATGCCACTCGTCCACATCAAAGTCCGCCCACTCTCCACTCACATGGATTTCACCCTCCTTGCTACCTTTCGCCACAACATCCACGACATCCACCGCCTCCCCCTTCATGTTGAAGTTGAGAGGAGCGATGTTCGCCGGTATCGTCACACCAATATAGTCTGGATAGATGCTCGGCTGGTGGTCTACCCTCGTAGGATTCTCCACCGATGGCGAACAAGCCGCCAACAAGGCACCTATAATAAACGTTCCTATAATTTTCCTCATCGTCTGCCTCCTTCCTGTTGTTGGGTCATCATTCTCTTAGCATACGCCGCATAGGGAGACCCCGGCACATTGCCACGGTTCTGTATGCACCTCACGGCATCCTGATAGCCTACCGGCATTTGCATATAGCCGCCATATCTCTGTACCCAACTGGCACCATATTGCATAAACCCCTGGAAGTCTCCCTTCAGGAGCATCTGCCCCATGAAGTAGTCGAGCGCCATCTTGTTGTCGGGATTGTTGATGAAGAGCAGTCCCAACATCTTTTCTATTTCGGGGTAGCTATAAATCATGTCTTTCTTGAAGCGCATTCTCCTCGCCCTACCCAGTTCGGAGTCTCGGCTGATAGCCACATCGTCGCCCAGCATCGCCTCTGCCTTCACCGCCCAGTCGTGATAGAAGAGCGACTGTTTCAAGAGGTCGATATTCTTCCGGGCGACGGCATACTTGCCATTCACCATCTGGCACTCGGTGATGCGCCTCATCAACCGTCCGCTCACCTTGGCATTCAAGATGGAAGCCTGTAAGTCGGTGGCGTAACGCAGGGACGAGTTGACCATCCCTAAATTCCAAAACGCCTCCATCGTCGGATACATCGTCATATTGTCACGGGAGCGGGGAGCCAACAAAGCGTTCTCTCCACTCTGGTAAAAGGAGAACTGGCGGTCGGCGAGCTGACGGGTCTTTGCCAAAGCAAGGTTCACACAATTGCTATAAAAAGCCGTCGTTATCTGATATTGTTCAGCCTCGTGGACTATGTCATTCCACTTGCCCTGCCTCACCAGCATATTCATCTTCAAGAGTCGATACAAATCTTTGTCATACCCATAGTTCTTACCTGGAAATTCCTGTGGTCCCCGATAATAGTTGATACCTATCATCACCGACTCCAAAGGATATTGTATAAGGAAGGTATTATAGCATATCAGTTGCACGGCAAGGAGATAAGGAATCGAAAGGAACACGGGAGAAAGCTTTCGATAGTGCTTGCAACAGAAAGCGATGCGAGTCAAGACGTAGAGCCATGTCACCGCTCCGCCCAACAGCCAGAAGAGCGCAGGGACTGTCAAGAGCTCTAACAGCAAGAAACGGCTCTCCCACTTTTTGCAACCCTTATTCATGAGCCACACCGCCAATAGAGCCAAAGTCAAAGCCACGGGGAAAGAGAGCAACACCTCCGGGTCGCCCATCACCATCAAGAGCCACAACGAGGGCAAGAGACTGACAGGCATCCAGTACCATCGGAGAGTTTTCCCCGTAAAACTCTGGATTACGAGATAAGTAAGCGACAGGAATGCCATGAAAAGGCAAGCCAACAGCAATGCTCCCAACCAAGGAACATAATAGAACTGCACCAGGAATTCGGAGAGATAGTCTGCCAAGCCCCCTGCTACGATCAGGTCGTGCAGGAAGTAATCCGCTGTCCACAGGAACAGTTGGTTTTGCTCATGATAACAGAGGGCTTGCGGATAGCCGCAATACCAAAAGAGGAAGACGCACAAGCCGAACAATGCGACCAGTGCCACCTTCCCATATTTACTCATGATCTTTTTCATAGACGGTTATTTAGCGGAAGGATACATCCTCAGGAGAAAATCCTTGAAAACTCCCTGAGGCTGGCGCTTGGCGAAGGAATCATTGTACGCCCTCAAGGCGTTCTGTATTTCCTTGCCCTTAGACTGAAGGACAGCGTCCGAACCCGTCTGTCGGGCTTGCATCCTCAACTGGTTATACTCGGTATTGAACTTCATCACCCGGTCTTTCCACGTCTGGAGGGAATCATTCTGGGGAGTACCTCCCGAAACACTGTTACCACCAATGATAACCTGCACATCGCCAGGCTCCGACACCACCAGCAAGTCTTGCACACCGTCACGGAAATGATAGTCCACACGAATCACCTTCATCTCCATGGTGTCGGCGGTAAACTCAAACTTGCCGTTCTCAATCACCACCGAATCGACATGAGCCGCATCCTGCACCCCAAACATCGGGACAAGGAAAATCTTCTTGCCATCCCATCGGCTCGACTCCATCGTGCCATGAATACGGCAAGCGCCCTTATTTGTAGTCTTACAACCAGCCATTACCGCCATACTCGTCACGGCCATGAGACCAGCAATAACCATTGTCATTATCTTTTTCATCGTATCTTGTATTTTTTAAAGACTCTCAAGCCACTTTTGACCAGCTTTTGTCTTAGACCAAACAATCAACCCTGCGCCAATAGCACTTGCCAAGGCTAATATAATAGTTAACATTTCCATAATCTTATATTTTAAGTTTCACTTTAAGAATTTCATTACCAAAATAAGCAAACAAAACTGTCGCCAAGCCACCAACTACAACACCACTGCGCATTAGCTTTGATAATCAAAGAAATACCCAACCAATATTTCCTTTCGTTTTTGGTTACGTTCTGAAATTTTATTTAGATAATTTTTCCTCCACATCAGTTAATTATAAAAACACCGCAAAGATACAACTAATTATCGTAACCACCAAGATTTTGGTGGGGTTTAACAAAAATAATGCAGTCCAATGATTTGTCCAGCACACTCTTGCAGGGCACATTTCGTCAACCACCATTCACCCTCGTCACCCCTGTGTTTATCGGCATTTCAGCCCTAAAGGTGAAGGGTGAAGGGAAAATGAAGTAAACACCCAACAGCAGAAAGTCGTTCTTCCCGGTGTCTATAGACATTACGTTTATGCCCCCTTTAGGGGCAATTTGTTGCCTTGGAAGGAGCAGGAAATTGCTCCTAAAGGGCACTAAGTAACGCAAAGAGGAGCGAGACATAATCTCTATGTCCCACTCCCCCATAAACTTATCAAATAATCAGTATTTAAACAAATTCAAATTACTTAGCCTTGAAAGCCCACCATGTTGCCTCACCCCAGCTACTTGTGTTAGGAGCTGCGTAAATCAACTTCAAGTGGTTGCCGTCAAGTTGCATGATCTCGAAGTCGGTAGGCTTCGTACCTCCACCATTGATTTGGAATGGGAAGAGGATAGAGCCTGCATCAGTGTGCAAGTTACCCATTGCCCACTTGCTTTGACTACCGTCAATGGTGGAGATGGTGCGGTCACCCATACCCCAGTTCTGGATTTCAAACTTACCTTGACGTATCTGGTTGCCAGAGCCGTCGTAAGTTACAATCGTGCTGGTCTTCCAGTCAAATGTCATATAGGCATTGGGATCTTCCTCACCTGTAGCGACACCCGTGTCGGAATGTTGCAACTGAGTAGCCAAATCAGCAGGAGCACAGCCCCACCAAATTCCATTACCATCATTGGCAAAGGAATCACCGTCACCGGGAGCATAACCCATGTTACCCCAAGCACCCTTGTCAGAGCGCCAGTCAGTATCCCATGTCCAGCCCTTAGTACCATAGTTGGTCAAGGCACACTCAGGATCCGAGTTACTCTTGAATGCCCACCATGTTGCCTCGCTCCAACTGCCTGTGCCAGAAGCTGCGTAAATCAGTTTCAAGTGGTTGGCATCCAGCTGCATGATTTCGAACTCAGTAGGTTTCGTGCCGTTACCATTGATCTGGAATGGGAAGAGGATAGCCCCCTCTGTGGTCTGCAATGTACCATAAGACCAGTTGGCCTGGCTTTGGTCGATGGAAGGAATATTTCTCTCACCAGTATAGTTCAGGACAGAATACTTACCCTTTCGAATCTGATTGCCACCACCATCGTAAGTGATGATAGTTCCATCGTCATAGAATTCCATATAAGCATTGGGGTCTTCCTCACCTGTTGCCTGACCTGTGTCGGAATGCTGCAGCTGAGTAGCCAGGTCGGCGGGAGCGCAAGCCCACCAAATTCCGTTGCCATCATTGGCGAACGACTCACCATCACCAGGAGCATAACCCATGTTACCCCAAGCACCACCATCAGCACGCCATGTTGTATCCCATTTCCAAATCTTGTGACCATAAGAATCACTTGCCAAGATACGCATCTCGGGAGTCAACTCGGAAGGAACATATACGTTGACCGTCTTCTCTGTCACCACCTTGGAGCCATCGAAGTTCAAGGTCTCAATATAGATTTTCTGCTCGCTCGGGTTTCCGCGCTTGGGGACGATAGAGAACTTACCATTGGCGACACCAGAAACCAAGACCGACTTGGCCCCATCCTCGTCAAGCTGATAAATAGATACCACTCTGGAAGGAGATGTTACGAATGTAAAGTAGTTACCATCCTCTGCCTGAGTTGTATATTCATCATCCCCATACTGGGTGTAGGTGAAACCACTACCCAACTGATCAGCGGTGAGGCTACTGCTTGGCACGCTTATATCATCCTTAGAAGGATCACAAGCCGTAAGCAGACCAACGGCCATCACCATGAATAATATTGATTTTTTCATTGTAGTTCAAATTTTAAGATTCAACATTGTCGATTACCAACCAGTATACTCTGCGTCGGCAGATGTCCATCCGTCATTCTGGACAACG
The DNA here is from genome assembly GCA_963616155.1 of Acutalibacteraceae bacterium. Taxonomy (GTDB): domain Bacteria; phylum Bacteroidota; class Bacteroidia; order Bacteroidales; family Bacteroidaceae; genus Prevotella. Next base: position 16,306 of record CAVEJY010000167.1, on the reverse strand, counting down.
GTGCCAAGAGCCACCTGAGTCTCTGGCATCTTCTGGAATCCAGCCGTTGCATTGTAACGAGCCACATAACCGCCATTGTGGGCAGAGTTGGTTGCAGGACTGCCACAGTAGTAAACAGGCTGATTCTCCTGTTTTGCCAATGCCACCTGAGCGATGTGCCAGCGACGGATGTCGTTCCAACGGATTCCCTCACAAGCCAGCTCCCAACGGCGCTCGTTCTGAAGGTTTGCCAAAGAATAGGTAGTATAATAGTTGGCAACACCTGTCGCACGCTTATGTACCTCGTTCATTCCTGTGACATCCTCCTTCAGCTCACTCTGCATCAAGAGGGCATCCGCATATCTAACCAACACCAGGTCATGGATATTGCTCAACTGGAAGTTGTTCTCTCCGGAAGTTCCCCAGTTGTCAGGATACATCAATGTCTCAAAGCAAGCCACATAATCAGGGATAGAAGTAGTACCGTCGTCATTTTTCGTCTTGAAAGAACCGTCATTCTTGGCACAGATGGGAGACCACTTCTTGGAATAGTAGTCTGTCTCCTGTACAAAGTCAGCCCAACCACCACGAGTATAATTAGGCATCTCGTTCTTGTCGTTCACGTCACATACAGTTGCCTTCAAGCGGGCATCTTTTCCCTCGGGGTCTGCATTCTTCCAGTCTTTCACCAAGTTGGGAGCTACAGGACCTGCACCCCAGCCTTGACCAAACGGGAAAGTATTGGAATAATCCTGACCACCACGAACACCGAAATGAAGTGCGTAGCCATTCGCATAACCGATAGTGGTGCTCCAAGAGGCGAACTTGTTGAACTTGATAGCGAACATTGACTCTGGGTTTACTCCATTGTCATTTTCTGCCCACTGCAGGTTCTGTCCCTTTGTATATGGATAATCATTTACAACCTTGTTGTTGGTGTAAGCCCACAAGTTACGATAGTCGGCAAGCAACTCATAGCCGGAATTGTTGACACAATCATCAATGGCTGTGATGATGTCCTGCTTGGTAAGGGTAGTACCATTGGGCAGCTCCACGGATGTCAATGGCGCATAGTTGGTGCTTACCAAGTCGGCCGTAGTCGTACCGTTGCAGTAGAAACCAGTGTAGAACAACCAAGCACGGCACAACAAAGCCTCGACGGTATACTTGTCCAAGTGACCGTCGGTCTTACGAACATCGGGCATCGTGGTTGCAGCCTCATAGAAATCCTGGAGAATCTGCCCCCAAAGCACCTTCACGTCACCCTGAGTGGTATTCGACTCCTCAGGGTCTGTCACCAAAGGTACATTGCCATACATGGAAGCCAACTCATAATAGTAGAAGGCACGAAGAGCCTTTGCCTCGCCGACAGCCTGGTTCTTTGTCGACTCAGACATATTCGTAGCCAAGCTCAAGTACTTGATGGTATTGTTGGCACGGGCCACACCTGCATAACGGTCAGAATAGAACTGATTCGTCATATCGGCGTTGTAATTACAGAGCAAATCCTCAGCCTGCATCAACTTGTCATTGGTGCCACCACCACCGAGCTGGTCATCACTGGCAAGGGCTGCATAGTACAAGAATGACATTTGCGGATTCGCATTGATAGTATTCAGATTCTGGTAAACACCAGCCAAGATAGCCTCTGCGTCAGCATCTGACTTCGGGAACTCACTCGTAGACATTTCACCAACGTTCTTCACGTCATCGATGCCACAAGAAGACAGTCCCAAAGTAGCAAGGGCTACTACGAACAAAAATATCTTTTTCATTGTGTATTCATTTAAAAAGTTAGAACTTAACATTTACACCAAACATAAAGGTGCGTGGTTGTGGATAGTTACCAACATCAACACCAGTAACCCAAGGCTCTGAGGAGTTCAGGGCCATACCATTCTCAGGATCCATACCCTTATAGCCAGTAATGGTGAAGAGGTTCTGGGCTGCGAAATAGAGACGGAGCTGTTGGAAAGGACTCTTCTTCCAGATCTTGGTGAAGTCGTAACCGACCGTCAAGTTCTGCAAGCGGAAATAACTTGCGTCCTCAATGTAGATGTCAGAGATAGACTGCCAGTTCACACCACGGTTCATCGCTGCGAACATGGGATACTTGGTAGACGTTCCCTCGCCATTCCAATAGTCATAGACCTCTGTTGTAAAGTTCTCATACTCACCGTCAGTGAACTTGCGATAAGAGCGAGCAACCTGCTGACCAAGTGCTGCATAACCAGTGATATTCACGTCGAAACCCTTGTAAGATGCTCCGAGGGTAATACCCATCGTAACGTCTGGGTTAGGATTGCCGAGGTCGGTCTTATCCTCATCATTGATGACACCGTCGCCATTGACATCCACGAAACGCAAGTCACCCACCTTGAGGTCTGAACCCTGATGAGAGTTAGCTGCATCATGATCTTTTAACGTATTGATGTATTCCTGGAGTTCCTGCTCGTTCTGGATAGGACCGGCAGTCTTGTAACCCCAGAAGTACCCAATAGGATGACCTTCCTCGAAACGAGCCATGTAGCCTGTACCCTGTGCCAACAAGTCAGAACCGCCGGAGTTGTACTTCTGAGTACTGTTCACCTTCGTTACCTCATTCTTGTTGTAAGCGATATTGTAGCCAATGTTGTACTGGAAGTCCTTGCCAATCTTGTCGTTCCAAGTCAAGGCCACCTCGACACCCGTATTGCGTACGGTACCTGCATTCTTCAACTGGGTGCTGAAACCTGTCGTAGGAGAAACAGGAACGTTCAGTAACAAGTCCTTGGTTGTCTTCTGATACCAGTCGAAGGTCAATCCCAAACGACTATTCAGGAAGCGAGCGTCGAAACCTAAGTCAAGCTGCTCTGATGTCTCCCATGTCAGCTCGTCATTTGCCAAACGGGTAAGAGATGCACCGCGAGTTGGGTCATCCTTCGAGTTGCCAAATGAATAGTTGCTGTACTCATCGTATGCGAATGCAGCCTCATACTGAAATGCAGAAATGTTCTTGTTACCATTCTGACCCCAACCGACACGAATCTTCAAGAAGTCAAACCACTTGGTCACAGGCTCCATAAACTTCTCGTTGGAAACAACCCAACCTCCAGAGAATGAGGGGAAGTAGCCCCAACGATGACCAGGAGCGAACATGGAAGAACCATCGGCACGCATGATGGCGGAGAACATATACTTCTCATCGTAGTTGTAGTTCAAACGACCGAAATAAGACATACCGCGGGAGTCTGTGTAGGGAAGACCAGAAACAGACCCCTTCTTGTTGTCCTTCATCAAAGACATATAGGCATGTTCCAAATCTCCAAAGATGGAGTTGGAGGTGGTAACATTCAAGTTGTAACCGTAATCAGGACGGCTTACACCGAACTCAGTACCCACAAGAATATCGAAGTCGTGCTTCTTAACGTCAAACTTATAATTCAAGGTATTGGTTGTACCCCATCCCCAACCAAGGCTCATGTTGTTGGTAGCTTGGTCTGTTGTGCGCTGGTCACCCTGGTCGTTCAACTTGTAGGTAGGGAGATAGCAACGCCATGAGCTGGAGTTCTGGTTGTAGCTCAACTGACCACGATATTTCAATCCCTTGATGGGCTGAATCTCAATGTATCCAACAGCATTCAAGCCAAAGTTCATCGACTTGTTGTTGGCACTCTGGCTATAAGTAAGGGCTGCAACTGGGTTGCTGGCGTAAGATGTATAATTGAACATTCCTGAGCTCTTCAAGTCATCATAGCCGAAGAAACTGCCAGAATTGTTGTAAATAGGAATCAATGGGTTGGCACGCAGCATATTGGAGATAGCATTGCTGTACTGGTTGCCAATCTGAATACCTTGATTCTGCTTGTGGCTATAGTAGATGTTCTCGCCGACCTTGATCACATCAAGACCCTTGCTGTTGCGCAAGATGACATGCTCGGAATTTACGCGAAGGGTGAAACGGCGATAGTCTGACTTGGCATACTGCCCACCGAACACACCATCCTGATACTGATAACCAGCGCCAATGGAGAATGTGCTACGGTCGCTACCACCCGTAATGTTCAAAGAGTGGCTGGTAGTAACAGCATTCTTGTTGCGGATGGCATCCAACCAGTTGGTTCCAGAGTTTGTGCCATTCACATAAGACTGATACAAATCCTCATAGCCCTTGAAATACTGTGACCAGTCACGGGGCTGCTCACCACTGTTGAAACGAGCCAAATCCATCACTTGCATATACTGCTGTGCGGTAAGCATCTGGGGAACACGATAAACATTCTGCCATCCGATGTTGCCATCGTATGAAACCTGAATCTTGCCCTGCTTACCCTGCTTTGTTGTCACCAAGATAACACCATTAGCAGCGGCAGAACCGTAGATGGCACAAGAAGCGGCATCCTTCAACACGTCGATGCTCTCAATATCAGACGGGTTCAAGTTGTTGATGTCGCCACCGGAAACACCATCAATCACATAAAGAGGAGTGGTGTTACCATTGGTACCCGCACCACGGATCATCACCTTGAAGCCATCACCCGGTTGACCGGAAGATGCCTGGATATTGACACCGGGAGTCTGGCTCTGCAAGGCACCCAATGCCTGGGTGGTGTTCAACTTGGAAATATCATCACCTTTCACTTGCACAGTGGCACCTGTCACGAGTTTCTTCTTCTGAACACCGTAACCTACTACTACCACCTCGTCGAGTGTCTTGTCATCAGTGGCTAATGTAATGTTGAAATTAGACTGGTTACCAACGGCAATCTCCTGTGTCTTGTAGCCGATGTAGGTGACAACGATAGTTGCACCCGGCTTCACGTTCAGGGTAAAGTTACCGTCAAGGTCGGTAACGGTACCATTGCTGGGGTTACCTTTTTCAACGACACTTGCGCCGATAACGGGACCTTCTGAGTCGATTACGTTACCGGTCACTTTCTTAGACTGCTGCACTGCGTTGACAGCTTGACTGGGACTCGTGGCGAAAGCCTGGGTGGAATAGCCCATACCCAAGGCTGCACATGTACCCATCAGCAGCATTGTTCTTCTAAAATTTTGATTCATACTGAAGTATTTTTTCTTAGGTCAAATAGTATAATGCTTTTTTAGTGCAACAAGCATATACGGGATAAGCCTGCTGTTAGTTTGGTGCTGCCCAACCTCTGAGACCGGGCGGACGCATGGGGTTAAGTTGAGTTCTTGTTCATAGGTCTTTAATTTATTAAATATTGTTTATTACTATTGTCGTTTTAAGGGTTCACGGTTGCAAAGATACAATTTATATTTAAAAAAGCATGATACTATTTTGCTTTTTTTGAGTATTTTTTTGCCATTCGGTGTTTTTCTGTATATATATTACCACAAATGTGGTCCTTTTTCCCAGTTAGGAACTTTTTTTTACTCAGTTACGAAGGAAAAATATGCAGTCTTTCCTTCGTAACTGAGTTGGATAGTTAAAGGGTGGCAAGATGGTTGCGCACCGGGTTGGCGTACATGGTCAGCAGACGCTCCCTCAGATAAGCCTCGTCCTTGTCGGGCAAGTCTATCTTCGCCAACTGTCCTGCCAAGTACTGCAAGAACGTTTCCTTCTGCTCCCCGCTGTATTGGTCGGCATGGGCGTCGGTTCCCTCCAAAAGGTCGAGGGCGACATAGTTGCCGGGATAGAGGCGGTAGTTGGCGTGGATCTGCCGGTCAATGTAAGCCGCCACCTTATTATATATATCCTGCTTGGGCATTTCGGGATCCAAACTGTCGAGGTAGTCGTCCAGACATGGAGTTGCCTGATAATGCACATGACCCTTGTATCCGAAGATTCCCGTCTGCATGCTCACCAAGTCGTCGGTGGGTCCCTTCTTCCACCCGGCATCATCGCGCTTCTGCTGAAACTCCTTTGCCTTGAGGTAGTCGCAAGGGTCGTACTCATAGCTGATGGAGAGCGGAACGAGATGGAGCTGCTTCAGTCTCTCGATGATGCTGCCCTCGCCGCCCATCGACATCATCTGCAGGATGCCTTTCTGGGTACGGTCGTCGCTGTCCTTCGCCCTGCCCTCGCGCTGGGCAATCCAGATATTCTCCTTCTTCTCCTTGATGGCGAAGTGCATATAGTCGGAGAGTCGCTTGCTTGCCTTCAGCATCTCGCGCATTCCCAGGGCACGCTCCACGATGAACGCCTTGTTGACACGCACCAGGTCCTTCACCCAGGGGAGGGAGAGGAGGTTGTCGCCGATGGCTATCTCGCAGGTGGTCTGGAAACCGTTGTCGATGAGCATGACATCGAGAATGGCTGAGTCGAACACAATGTCGCGGTGGTTGCTGATAAAGGTGTAGTTGCGGGTATTGTCGATGGCAGAGCTGTCCATCTCACAACCCTTGCCCGCCTTCCTCAGCACGCCGTGCACGAAGTCGTAGCAGAATGCCTTCTGGAAATCCAGGTTGGTCTTGCACGCCTTGAGTTTCTGGACAATCATCTCGAAAGGCACCTGCGGATAGAGAAAAGCAAGCACCTTCTTGAACTGCTCATTTGCAATCAAGCGGTCGTACACCTCGGGAAGGTCTTCCGGCTCCCAGGGGCGGATGGTATCAAATTCTTGGGGAATCTTCATAATCTATATGTTTTAGAACTGGTTCTCTACTATCTCGCTGAGCACGTCCTTGATGTCAAGGCCTGCGGCGCGCACCTGCTGGGGGATGAAGCTGGTGGCGGTCATTCCCGGTGTGGTGTTGACCTCCAGCATGTTCACCTTGTCGTTGCCGTTCTCATCCTTGGTGATGATGTAGTCAACGCGGATGATGCCGTTGGCGTGGAGGATGTCGTAGATGCGTGAGGTCTCGGCAGCCACCTTCCCGGCTGTCTCGGGGGAAAGGCGCGCCGGGGTAATCTCCTCCACCTGTCCGTTGTACTTGGCGTCGTAGTCAAAGAACTCATTGCTCGTCACCACCTCGGTGGCAGGGAGGACAACACTCTTCTCCGCTGTCTTGTAGACACCTTGGGAAATCTCCACTCCCTGCATGAAGCCTTCCACCATCACCACGTCGCTCTCCTCGAAAGCCACATCCAGGGCGGGAGCCAACTGGTCGGCGCTCTTCACCTTGCTCACACCGAAGCTGCTGCCGTCTGCCGCAGGCTTCACGAAGCAAGGCATTCCGATGCGTCGGGCAATGGCTTCCTCGTCATACTGCTCGCCGCGGCGAATCAACACACTGTCTGCCACGTTCACGCCGAAGCCACGCAGGTAGTTGTTGAGTACATACTTGTCGAAGGTCATCGCCTCGACGAGTACGCCGCTGGTGGAGTAAGGCAGGTGGATGAGGTCGAAATAGCCCTGCATCACGCCGTTCTCGCCCGGCTGTCCGTGGATGGTGATATAAGCATAGTCGAAGTGCCGGCGCTGTCCGTCCATGAGAAAGGAGAAATCATTCTTGTCAATCTCCGCAGTCTCGCCATTGTCGAATGCGACGTGCCAGTCCGTTCCCTTCACGTCAACAATGTAAATGTTGTAACGCTCCTTGTCGAAGAAAGAGTACAACCCCTGAGCTGAGCGCAATGAGACATCGTGCTCTGAAGAATCGCCGCCGCATACGATGGCGATTGTCCTCTTGTTACTTTCCATAATTTCCTGTTCAGTTTTGAAATGTATCTTGTGTGGTTCCGGCGATGAAGCCCCGCCACTTTTCTATCAGTTTACTGAAATCCTCGGGCCATTCGCTGTCGAAGTCCATCTGCTTGCCCGTCGTGGGATGCACGAAGCCAAGGGTTTTGGCGTGGAGTGCCTGCCGCGGACAGAGCTTGAAGCAGTTCTGGATGAATGCCTTGTAGCTGGAACTGCGCTGCCCGCGGAGAATCTCCGTGCCGCCATAGGTCTCGTCCATGAAGAGCGGATGCCCGATGTGTTTCATGTGGGCACGGATCTGATGGGTTCGTCCCGTCTCCAAGATGCACTGCACGAGGGTGGTGTAGCCGAAGCGTTCCAGCACCTTGTAGTGGGTGACGGCATTCTTGCCGATGCCACTGTCGGGGTCGAAGACCTTCATGCGGAGACGGTTCTTGGGGTCACGGGCGATGTTGCCCTCGATGCGTCCCTCGTCCTCCACGATGTTTCCCCACACCAAGGCATTGTAGCTGCGGTGGGTGGTCTTGTTGAAGAACTGCTTTCCTAATGCAGTCTTCGCCCCCGGGGTCTTCGCCACGACGAGCAGACCGCTGGTATCCTTGTCGATGCGGTGAACCAGTCCCACCTCCGGGTCATTGGGGTCGAAGTCCTTGACATCCTTCATGTACCAGGCCACGGCATTGATCAGCGTACCCGTGAAATTGCCGGCTCCGGGATGCACCACCATTCCCGCCTCCTTGTTGACCACCATCAGCTGGTCGTCCTCATAGGCGATGTTGAGCGGAATGTCCTCCGCCACGATGCTCGTGTCGTGCTTGGGACGGTCGAGCATCAGGGTGATTACGTCGTTGGGGCGTATCTTGTAGTTGCTCTTCACGGGTTTGCCGTTGACATGGATGAACCCTGCGTCGGCAGCGTTCTGGATGCGGTTGCGGCTCTGGTAGGGATTCTTCTCCGCAAGGTACTTGTCGATGCGCATGGATGCCTGTCCGGGGTCCACCTCTATCTTCCAATGCTCATAGAGACCGTCGGCAGACTGTCCTTCCGCCACGAGTTCCCCACCCAAGGACTCCTCGTCCAGGGGTTCTCCCCCGTAAATATCGTCGATATTTTCTATCATGTCTATTCTACTACTTCGTTGTTTTGATTGTTTGAATGATTCTGCGAGGACGGATCAACCGGCTCCGTTCCCGGCACCACCTCGAAGTTGTCCTCGCTGCTCTCGTTGCCTTCCCCCTCTATCGGGGCAAAGTCGTCCACGTCCACAGGATTCACCATATCGATGGAGTCGGCGGCATCCCGCTGTCCGTTGCCCACCTGTATGGTCAGCACGTCATCGATAGCCACCTTGTCGCCAGCCACCACATGACGGCCTTTCACCAGGATGCCGTACACCCAGTCAGCCTCGCCGGGCACATACTCGGGCGTACCCAACTTGAAGCCCATCGCCGTCAGCTTTGCCATCGCCTCGCGCAGCGAACTGTTGTCGATGACATCGGGAACGGTGAGGGTGGGAGTATGGACAGAGTTGATGGTGACATAGACGACCCGACCCGACTTGACGGTCTCCCCCGCCCCCGGAGACTGTTCCAGGATGCAGTCGGGCGGAAGCGTCTTCACGAACCCCGTGTCAGACACCTCTATCTGCAGTCCTGCATTCCTCAGGATGCGCTCCGCATCGTCAAAACTCTTGTGCCGGACATCGGGAATAGGGATGGCCTCACCATGATGAGTATAGATGTCGATGCCGAACTTGACACCGACGCACAGAAGGACAACGACAAGGAACATAGCCGTCAAGTTGCCCCAAAGATACCTGCTCTTGAACTTATTTACGAACTCAGATAAAGTCATTCATTGAAATTTTACGGCAAAGATAGTGCAAATCGGAGACAATACAAAATTTTTTATTCCAAAAAACACAAAAAGCAGCAAAGTTTCTACCTTGCTGCTTTCAATGTCATCGTGATTTCTCCGATTTGGCGGAATTATTTTCCGTGGTGCTCGTCAGAAACTGTCAACTTCTTACGGCCATGAGCACGGCGAGAAGCCAATACGCGACGACCATTCTTTGTTGCCATACGCTCGCGGAAACCATGCTTGTTCACGCGACGACGATTGTGAGGCTGAAATGTTCTTTTCATTTTTCTTATTTAATTTTTAATTTATAATTCTTCGCAAAGGTACTGGAAACGCCCTTTTTGGGCTGCAAAATTACGCATTATTTCTGAAATAACCAAGAAAACAACCAAATTTAGCTTAAATATTTATGTTTTTTTCGATATTTACTTGGGATTTTCGTGTTTTTACCGTAACTTTGCACACGTTTTCGTGATTACACAATAAAAATTCAAACTAAATAAAATGATTAATTCACAGGAAATTAAGAAAGGTACTTGCATCCGCATGGATGGCAAGGTATGGGTTTGCATCGACTTTCAGCACAGAAAGCCAGGTAAGGGCAACACCGTTATGAACACGAAGTTGAAGAACGTTGCCGACGGCCGTGTACTGGAGCGTACATTCCAGGTAGGCTTCAAGTTGGAGGATGTTCGCGTGGAGCGCCGTCCTTACCAGTACCTCTACGAGGACTCAACAGGCTGCATCTTCATGAACCAGGAGACCTTCGAGCAGGTATCCATCGCCAAGGACAGCGTTACCGGCGGCCAGTACATGAAGGAGAGCGACGTAGTGGAGGTTGTGACAGACGCCACCGACGGTACCATCCTCTTGGCCGAGATGCCTATCAAGACAACCCTGAAGATCACTCACTCCGAGCCGGGCGTGAAGGGCAACACTGCCACCAACGCCACCAAGCCCGCCACATTGGAGACTGGTGCCGAGGTTCGCGTTCCTTTGTTCGTGAACGAGGGCGAGACCATCCAGATCGACACACGCGACGGTAGCTACCTCGGTCGTGTAAGCGAGTAACCATCATCCGCACTAAACGATTCTATAGATGAAGTATTCCATCATTGTTCCTGTGTTCAATCGCCCCGATGAGGTGGACGAACTCTTGGAGAGCCTTGCCCGCCAAGAGGAGAAAGACTTCGAGGTCATCATCGTCGAGGACGGGTCGCAGAAGCCTTGCGAGGATGTCTGCGCACGCTATCAGGACATGATGGACATACATTATTACTATAAGGAGAACTCCGGTCCGGGACAAAGCCGCAACTACGGTGCCGAAAGGGCATCGGGCGAATATCTGTTGATACTCGACAGCGACGTTGTGCTGCCAGAGGGTTACCTGAAGGCTGTAAGTGATGAATTGGGCCGCGAGCCGTCCGATGCGTTCGGCGGTCCCGACAAGGCACATTCATCATTTACAGACACCCAGAAAGCCATCTCCTACTCCATGACCTCCTTCTTCACTACCGGCGGCATCCGCGGGGGCAAGAAGAAGATGGACAAGTTCTATCCCCGGTCCTTCAACATGGGCATCCGCAAGGATGTCTACCAGAAGTTGAACGGTTTTTCCAATATGCGCTTCGGCGAGGACATCGATTTCTCCATCCGTATCTTCAAGGCAGGCTGCAAGTGCAGGCTGTTCCCCGAAGCATGGGTGTGGCACAAGCGCCGCACCGACTTCCGCAAGTTCTGGCGACAGGTCTACAACAGCGGTATCGCCCGCATCAACCTCTACAAGAAATATCCCGAGAGCCTCAAGCTCGTGCATCTGCTGCCCATGGTCTTCACCGTGGGAGTCATCGGCACGATTCTCCTACTCTTCTTCGGATTCTTGCCTTATATGTTGGGCACCGTCCATATCTTCCCCATCCTGGGGAACACGATGGCTGCCTTGGGCTGCATCGGACTGTTCTTCATCCTTCTCTACACCGTGGCATTGTTCATCGACAGTACCAGGGAAAACGGGAGCATGAAGATCGGCTTGCTGAGCATCCGCGCTGCCTTTACCCAGCTAACGGGCTACGGTTGCGGCTTTCTCTCCGCCTGGTGGAAGAGATGCGTGAAGGGGAAGGACGAGTTCAGCGCATACAACAAGACATTCTACAAATAACTGCCCTAAAGAAGACATCGAGCATTCAAGAATGCGAAAACATCATACAGGGCGAAAACTTTTTTTCTATGAGCAACAAACTATCCATTGCGCAGTGGGCATCGGAAGACCGCCCCCGCGAGAAACTTGAGCAAATGGGTCCGGCATCCTTGTCGAACGCCGAGCTATGTGCCATCCTGATCGGCTCTGGGTCGCAAGACGAGAGTGCCGTGGAACTCATGAAGCGCGTCCTCAACGACTGCGACAACAACCTCAACACATTGGGCAAAAAGAGCATCAAGGAGTTGCAGACTTACAAAGGCATGGGACCCGCCAAGGCCATCACCCTCCTCGCCGCCTGCGAGTTGGGGAAACGGAGAGCCATGGACAAGATTGGGGAACGCCCCAGCCTCACCTGTTCCACGGACATCTACAACTATATGCTTCCCCATATGCAAGACCTCGCCCAGGAAGAGGCATGGATCCTGATGATGAACCAGAACTTCAAACTCATCAAGGCAGAGCGCATCTCCCACGGGGGCTATACGGAGACCGCTGTCGACATCAGGCTCATCATGAAGGAGGTCATCCTCAACAACGCCACCATCCTTGCCCTTTGCCACAACCATCCGAGCAACAGTCCCGAACCCAGCAAGAGCGACGACCTGCTCACCGTCCAAATACAGAAGGCGTGCGACATCATGCGCATCTTCTTCATGGACCACATCATCGTCACGGACGGACAATACTACTCCTACCACGACAAGGGGAAGGTCTGACGAAAATATATTGGGATTTATTTTGTATTGTCCCCTTTTTGTGCTAACTTTGTAGGCAAAAACTACAGACTATGACACAAGAAGAAAAGACAAAGATAGAAGAAAGAATCGTTGACGTACTCAAGACCGTTTACGACCCCGAAATTCCCGTCAACATCTGGGACCTCGGTATGATCTACAAGATAGACGTGAAGGAAGACGGCAACGTAGACCTCGACATGACCTTCACTGCCCCCTCCTGCCCTGCCGCCGACTTCATCCTGGAAGACGTGCGCACCAAGGTAGACAGTGTGGAGGGAGTGAAGTCTGCCAATGTCAACCTCGTGTTCGAACCTGCCTGGGACCAGAGCATGATGAGCGAGGAGGCCCGAGTGGAACTCGGCTTCGAGTAAAATAGAGAACAAGAGAATTCTTCACTCTTCGTTCTTCACTCTTCACTTAAAAAGTTTCGCTTATGAAGAATGTTTATTTTCTTTCCGATGCCCACCTTGGCTCACTCGCCATCGAGCATGGGCGAATGCAGGAGCGACGGCTCGTGAGGTTCCTCGACAGCATCAAGAACAAGGCTGCCGCAGTCTACCTGCTGGGCGATATGTTCGATTTCTGGAACGAATACAAGTATGTGGTGCCCAAGGGTTACACCCGTTTCCTCGGAAAGCTCTCGGAGCTGACCGACATGGGCGTGGAGGTGCATTTCTTCACCGGCAACCACGACCTCTGGACTTACGGCTACCTGAAAGAGGAGTGCGGTGTCACCGTACACTACAAGCCCCAGACCGTGGAGATCTACGACAAGGTGTTCTTCCTTGCCCACGGCGACGGACTCGGCGACCCCGACCATAAGTTCAAGTTCCTGCGCAAGGTCTTCCACAACCGTCCTTGCCAGATTCTCCTCAACGCCATCCATCCCCGTTGGGGAATGGCACTCGGCCTGAACTGGGCGAAGCACAGTCGCCTGAAGCGTGCCGACGGCAAGGAGGAGCCTTACATGGGCGAGAAGAAGGAGTTTCTCGTGCGCTTCGCCAAGCAATACATGCAGAGCCACAAGGACATCGACTTCTTCATGTTCGGCCATCGCCACATCGAGCTGGACCTCATGCTGAGCAAGAAGACCCGCCTGATGATACTGGGAGACTGGATCTGGCAGTTCACCTACGCCGTGTTCGACGGCGAGCACATGTTTATGGAAGAATATGTGGAAGGCGAAAGCCAACCCTAACCGGCGAGTACGCTCTCTGAAAAGGCAGCCATAAAAAAAGGAGTTAAGACAAACGGTCGCATGAACCCATTTTGTCTTAACTCCTTTTTTTATAGTATGTAATCAGAAATTACTTCTTCTCAACCAGCTCCTTTGTGTCGCGGGCGATGACAATCTCCTCGTCGGTAGGAACTACCACTACCTTCACCGTGCTGTCGTCGGTAGAAATGACGGCTTCCTCACCACGGATCTTGGCGTTGACCTCCTTGTTGATCTTGATGCCGAGGAACTCCAAGCCTGCACAAGCGTCGGCACGGAGACCCGTCTGGTTCTCGCCCACACCGGCTGTGAAGACGATGGCGTCCACGCCACCCATGGCGGCAGCATACTCACCGATGTACTTCTTGATGCGGTAAGCATACATATTGAGTGCCAGGATAGCCTTCTCATTGCCCTCGTTGGCAGCATTCTCCACGTCACGCATATCGGAGGAAATGCCCGTAATACCGAGCACACCGCTCTCCTTGTTCAGGAAGTCGGCCATCTCCTGAGGCTTCTTGCCCAGCTTGTCCATCAGGTAAGTAACGGCAGAGGCATCGATGTCACCGCAACGGGAACCCATCATCAAACCTGCCAACGGAGTCAAGCCCATGGAAGTGTCAAGCACCTTGCCGTTCAGCACGGCAGCCACGCTGGCACCATTGCCGATGTGGCAAGTGATGATCTTGGAGTTCTGCAGGTCGAGGCCGAGAATCTCAGAAACGCGCTTGGAAACATAGCGGTGAGAGGTTCCGTGGAAACCATAGCGGCGCACATGATACTTCTCATACAACTCGTAAGGAACAGCGTAGAGATAAGCGTAGTCGGGCATGGTGCTGTGGAAAGCGTTGTCGAACACGCAAACCTGAGGAGTACCAGGCATCAGAGCGTCAACGGCACGGAGACCCTTCAGGTGACCGGCGTTGTGAACAGGAGCGAGGTCGCAAAGCTCCTCGATACCGTCCTCCACGCTCTGGTCTACGATGACACTCTCCTTGAACTTGTCGCCGCCCTGCACCACACGGTGACCCACTGCGTCGATTTCCTTCAGGTCCTTGATGGCACCGATCTCCGGGTCGAGCAAGCACTTGAACACGAAGTTCACACCCTCCTTGTGGTCGGGCATATCGTGCATAATCTGCTTCTTCTCACCGTTAGGCAACTTCACCTTGATGAATGCGTTGTCGAGACCGATACGCTCTACACCACCCTGAGCCAACACAGACTCATCGTCCATGTCGTATAATTTGTACTTGATAGAAGAACTACCACAGTTCAATACTAATACTTTCATGTTAATGTATAATTAATAATGTATAATTAATAATTCAGAACGAAGCCAACGAAATTCTTCACTCTCCGTTCTTCACTCTTCACTCCTTACGCCTTCTTGGCATCCTGTGCCTGGCAAGCCGTGATGGCCACCATGTAATAGATGTCGTCTACGGAGCAACCGCGGGAGAGGTCGTTCACAGGACGGGCAATACCCTGGAGGATAGGACCGATGGCGATGGCACCGCCCAAACGCTGAACGAGCTTGTAGCCGATGTTGCCCACCTCAAGGTTGGGTACTACGAGTACATTAGCCTTGCCTGCCACCTCTGAGCCTGGAGCCTTCTTGGTTGCCACCTCGGGAACGAGGGCTGCATCGGCCTGGAGTTCACCGTCGAGGTGAAGTTCAGGATATTTCTCGTGGGCAATCTTCACAGCGTCCTTCACCTTGTCGATGATGTAAACGCTCTTGCCGGTCTCCTTGTCGATGGCATCCTTGGCACTGCCCTTGGTAGAGAAGCTCAGCATAGCAATGGAAGGCTCTGCAATGCCGGCCACTGCCTTGGCGGTATGGGCGGTAGTATAGGCAATCTGTGCGAGCTGGTCGGCTGTGGGGTTAGGAGTTACAGCAACGTCACCCATCACCACAACACCCTCCTGACCGTACTGCTTCTGGTCGGAGATCAGCAGCATGGCACCGCTGACACAACTTACGCCCGGGGCACACTTGATAATCTGGAGAGCAGGACGGAGCGTGTCGCCGGTAGTGCTCAGAGCACCGGAAATCTGACCGTCGGCACCGTCAGTCTTGATGATCATGCAACCTAAGTAGAGGTTGTTCTTGGTCACAAGTTCACGAGCCTGCTCCACGGTCATTCCCTTCTTCTTGCGAAGTTCTGCCAGTGTCTCAGCGTACTCTTCAGTCTTGGGATTGTTCTCTGGATCTACAATAGTAGCCTTGTCGATGTTGTTAAGTCCCCACTCTGCTGCGAGGCTCTTAATGTTGGCAGGGTTACCGATAAGAATGATGTCTGCGAGATCATCAGCCAATACTTTATCGGCTGCTTTGAGAGTGCGCTCCTCCTCAGCTTCTGGGAGCACAATGCGCTGCTTGTCAGCTTTTGCGCGAGCTACGATTTGCTGTAATAAATCCATTGTTTTTATATTTTATTTCATTTGTTTGTCTTTTTGCTATATAGACTTTGCAAAAGTACACAATTTCTTTTAAATACGCCTTATTCTATTGTGTAAAAAAAGCTAAAACGGAGAATATATAGTGAAGAGTGAAGAGTGAAGAGTGAAGAATTCAAATGCTAAAAGTGAAGAACGAAGGCTATTGAATTCTTCGTTCTTCACTCTTCACTCTTCACTCTTCGTTCTTCACTCTTCACTCTTCACTCTTCACTCTTCGTTCTTCACTCTTCACTCTTCACTCTTCACTCTTCGTTCTTCA
>CAVEJY010000166.1:0-19414 GCA_963616155.1 Acutalibacteraceae bacterium | reverse complement strand
TCACGCAGAACTTCCGCCTGTTCTACAACAACTTCGTGCAGAACCACAACAAGGGTATCATGACCTTCGTCAACTTCTCCACGACGAGCAACAGCATCAGCAGTAAGGTGACTTACGACGAGAAGACTGGTGGGCGAACCACCCGCCCGGAGAACATCAACGGCAACTGGAACGTGATGGGTGCCTTCATGTTCAATTGCTCTATAGACAGTACGGGCGTGTGGAACGTGAACACCGACACCAACCTCGGCTACGACAACTATGTGAGCTATCTGAGCGTGGACCAGAACTCCGACTCGCAGAAGAACACCACCAAGAGCTTTACCTGGCGCGAGCGTCTGTCGCTGAGCTACCGCAACGACTGGCTGGAGGTGTCTCTCGACGGTACGTTGAACTACAACCATGCCAAGAACAAGTTGCAGCCCAACAGCAACCTCAACACCTGGCAGTTCTCCTACGGTCCCAGCTTCACCCTCACTGCCCCGTGGGGAACGAGTCTGAACTCCAGCCTTTCCATCAGCAGCCGCAGGGGTTACAACGACAGCAGCATGAACACCGACGAGCTGGTATGGAACGCCCAGATCTCACAGGGCTTCCTGAAGGGCAAGCCGCTGACCTTGATGCTCCAGTTCTACGACATCCTCCGTCAGCAGAGCAACTTCTCCCGTGCCATCTCCGCCACTTCCCGTACGGATACCGAATATAATGCCGTCAACAGTTATGCGATGCTCCATGTCATCTATCGTCTGAACCTCTTCGGCGGTAAGCAGGCACGCAAGGGTGGTCCCGAAGATGGCCCTGGTGGTCGTCCCGACTTTGGCGGCCGTCCCTTCGGTGGCGGTGGCCGTCCCATGGGTCCTCCTCCTGGAGGTCCCCGGTTCTAAAGAGACCGTAAGATTCAAATAGGTATATTTTCACTGCAGTGTAATGAATGAAAAATGTACCGAGTTGGGTTATATGCTAACCGAGTTGAACTATAAATGTACTATAAGAAAAGAAGAGCAGCCGCTTTCCGACGTGTAGTCAGAAGCGGCTGCTCTCATTATATGTAAAAGATTGAAAGTTCGGATTAGAGAGCGAACTTGTAACCCAATGTCAGCTGGAATGCCTGACCTTTTGCGCTGCCATCCATGTCGAACATATCGGTAACGCCAACCTGGTAACGAGCGTCCAAGCAAATGTTAGAGAACTCGTATGAGATGCCAATAGGGATAGAGAAGTTTACGGAATTAACCGATTTGTCCGTAACAGAAACACCCTTTACCTCTAATTTCGAGCTTGCTTTGAAGCCTGGCTGGATACCGGCCTTTAAAGCCAAACCATTAGCAACGTAGAAGTTGGCCAAAACGGGCACATTGATATAATCTGCTTTTAACTTCTGATCTGCGTCTTTTGATTTTGCACCTTCCTGTGAGTAGACAACACCAACGCTCAAACCGATGAGCTTGTTGAAGTGGTATTCACCTTCAACACCACCGATAAAGCCTGCTTTGAAGTCGGCTCCGCTGGCTGTTGTGGAAGCTGCGCTCAAACCAACCTTAGGCTGGATTGTAATCTCGCCACCCTGATACTGTGCAAAAGCACCTACTGAAGACAGCACCATGGCTGCCATTACGAATAACTTCTTCATAATCTTCTTAGTTTGTTTTGTGTTAATACTTTTATGAGCGAGGAGAAGTGTTTAATTATTCTCTCTCTTTCAATTCTGGGCACAAAGATATATGAAAAAGTAATAGGTTGCAAATTTTTAAGCATCTTTTTGCTTTTTTAGAACAAAAAATGGTACTTTTGTTCCCATTTGGGATAGTTTACCCCCAAATCCCCCCCATAAGTTATGCTGGCAGGTGATTATTGGATGAATTCTTTATTCCTCCTCATCATCCCAGTTCTCGTCGTCGAAGCCAAACAATTAAGCTAAAATATTGCTTTGGGGGAGAAAAAACTAAACTTTTCCTTGTTTTTCTTGCCGCTTATCTGAAAAAGTTGTATATTTGCACTGTCTTAAAATAAAAGCATATGGGACTAGAATTTGGAAAATGGCTATTGGATGTTGCCAAGTACATATTGACAGCTCTTTTGTTGGCAACATTCTTTGGAGACATGAATACACCTATAGCAGTTGCGTCTGCGGCTGTGTTGATGATAGTTATGTTGTGTGTTGGGTTATGGCTGGTTAAAAGGTCTAAGGAAGATAATAAAGATAATAAAAAGAAGAAAGGAAAATAGTTATGGCAGGAAATGATATAAATTTTTGGATTCTGATGGGTACTTTACTTTTGCTTTGTTTGATGGGTATTGTGATAGGAATCCATGAAGGCAAACAGAAAAAAGAGGATTCTCTTTCAATTTGATTGGATTAAATTTAATTTAATAGAAGAAAAAACGAGGATGCAATCCCTAATAATCGGGTATTTCATCCTCGTTTTATTTTATTCTTCATCCTCGTCCCAGTCTTCATCGTCAAATCCAAACATGGCTGGGTCGGCGAAGGCATCCAGGGCTCGGCGTTCCTTCTTGGTGGGGCGGCCGGTGCCACGAGCGCGGTCTACAAATCCGCTGATGCGGCTCATTTCCAGCAGTTCGTACTGCTTAGGGTCGGTCACGTTGGTGTATACACCGAAAAGCATCTTGGCACCCACACGCTGCTCTATGCAGTCGAGTACCTTAAAAGAATAGGTGATAGGGGGCTTCTTCACGCTCACCACTTCGCCACGCTTGATGATGTGGGATGGCTTCACGTTGACGCCACCGATGGTGACACGCCCGTTCTTACAAGCATCGGCGGCGATGCTGCGAGTCTTGAAAATGCGGGCTGCCCAGAGCCACTTGTCTATTCTTGCGCTTTCCTTCATCCTTTTTTTTAAAATGTTTAGTGTTTAAACATTATAAAATCATTTCTTCCCCAACTTGTTGTATTGGTTCATGGTGTTGTCGATACCCTGCAGCACGAAACTCTTGATGATGTCCACCCCCAGGTCGATGGCGGGCTGCAATAGTTTCATGTCCTCCTCACTGTACTTGCCCAACACCCAGTCTATCTGTCCGCCACGGGGATAGTCGTTGCCGATGCCCACACGGAGACGGGCATAGTCCTGGCCGATGAGCTGCTGGATGTGTCCCAGCCCGTTGTGTCCGCCGTTGCTGCCGTTCGCCTTCAGTCGGAAGGCACCAATCGGCAAGGCAAGCTCGTCGCTGATTACCAACAGCCGCTTCTGGTCTATCTTCTCCTGCTGGAGCCAGTAGCGGATGGCGTTGCCGCTGAGGTTCATAAAGGTGGTAGGCTTCAACAGGAACACCTTGCGCCCCTTGAGGGAGGTCTCCGCCACGAATCCGTAACGCTTGTCCTCAAAATGAATATTGGACGCTTTAGCAAAAGCGTCCAATACCATAAATCCCGTGTTGTGTCTGGTTCCTGCGTATTCATCGCCCGGATTTCCCAGTCCACATATCAAATATTTGTCCAATTTGAATCGTCTAAATGTTTTTAATAACGGGGTTGCCTAAGCAAGATTACTCAGCGGCAGCCTGTGCAGCCAACTGTGCGTTACGTGTCATCTTGATGGAGCAAACTACCACAGCCTTGCTTGTAGCCAACTCGAGACCCTCGTAAGAAAGCTCGCCCACCTTGATGCTCTTGCCGATCTTCAGGTCGGTAACGTCTACGTCGAGGTGCTCAGGAATCTGCTGGTAAGGAGCAGTAACGTTGATCTTGCGGATAGAAAGGTTCATACGACCACCGTCGCGAACACCCTGTGCCAGACCTACCAACTTCACAGGAATACCGATGGTGATAGGCTTCTGGTCGTTCACCTCGTAGAAGTCAACGTGCAGAGGAGCGTCTGTTGTCGGGTGGAACTGGATCTCCTTCATGATGGCAGTGTGGCTCTCACCGTCGATGATGAGGTTAATCACATAAACATGAGGAGTGTAGATAATCTTGCGGAGCTCGCTGAATGGTACTGCGAATGACATGGCCTCGGGAGCACCGTTGGCACCTACCTTCTCGCCATACAAGTTACAGGGTACCAACCCCTCCTTACGCAATGCCTTTGAAGCTTTCTTTCCAAGGTCTGTACGCTTCTGACCTGTTACATTAATCTCTTTCATTTGTGTTACTCTAAATTAAGTTTTAAACAATAATTATCTGCCTTAACTCGCCATCACACGGATTAGCTTTGAAAAAGCGGGTGCAAAATTACCACTTTTATTTGAATTGAGCAAATTTATCTGCGAAAAATATGAGAAAAGTCCCTTTTTACCTTAAAAAATCAGAAAAAACAGGTGCGCGGAAGTAAAAAAATCACTAAATCTTTGCCAGTTTGCGCAGAATTATGTATTTTTGCAACGTAATAAATTTTAAGTAACAAACCTTTTTTAAATTATTAGAGAATGATTAATAGGGATTTGATAAGAAGAAAGATTGTCCAGTTAACCTACGCATACTATCAGAACGGCAATCATAATATGGATAATGCCGAGAAGGAGCTGTTGTTCAGCCTTTCCAAGGCTTATGATTTGTATAACAATATGCTGCAGCTGATAGTGGCAGTTACCAAGGAAGCACGAAAGCGTTATGATGTAGAGGTGGCACGGGCAGAACGTGAGGGTACGGAGATGCCTTCGCAGCGTTTTGCGTTCAACCGGTTTGCCGTTCAGCTCGAGGGCAATGCCATGCTCAGAAAATGGGAGGAGAACAAGAAGACTTCATGGGACGATGACGTGGAGTATCTCCGCAAGCTCTATGCCGCCATCACAGGCAGCGATCTTTTCGCCGAGTACATGGCTTCCGGGGAGGATGGCTATGAGCAGGACCGCGAGTTCTGGCGCAAGGCGTACAAGCAGTTCGTCATGGAGAACGATGACCTGGATGCATTGCTGGAGGAGAAGAGCCTCTACTGGAACGATGACAAGGACGTGGTGGACACGTTCGTGCTGAAGACCGTCAAGCGATTCGGTCCCGAGACCAAGGACGAGCAGGAACTCCTGCCCGAGTACAAGGACGAGGAAGACCGCGAGTTTGCACGCAAGCTCTTCCGTTCGACGATTCTCAACGCCGACCGTTACCAGCGGTACATGAGTGAGGCTTCCCGTAACTGGGATTTCTCCCGTCTTGCCTATATGGACGTGGTGATCATGCAGATTGCCATCGCCGAGTTCTTGGCGTTCCCCGGCATCCCCGCCACGGTGACCATCAACGAGTATGTGGAGCTGGCGAAGCGTTACAGTACGCCACGCAGCGGCAGGTATGTGAACGGTATGCTCGACAACATCGGCAGATTCCTCATCAGCAAGAGCCTCATGGCGAAGGAACTGCCCGAACGTGGGGGAAGAAACGGCGAGGAGCAGCCACACCATGCTCAATACCAAGATTAAGAATTATCAATCATTAAACATAATAAGTAAAGAAAATGACAAGTTTATTATTGCAGGCACAACAGGGAACAGGCGGTAGCCTGAGCTTCCTTGTCATGATGGTGGCAATCTTTGTTATCATGTGGTTTTTCATGATCCGTCCACAGCAGAAGAAGCAGAAGGAAATCCGCAAGTTCCAGAACTCGCTGCAGGAAGGGTCTAAGGTGGTAACAGGCGGCGGTGTGTACGGCACTGTGAAGCACATCAACCTGGAGCAGAACACCGTAGACGTGGAAATCGCCCGTGGCGTGGTGATTACCGTGGCTAAGGGCTATGTGTTTGCTGACGCTACTGCTCAGACTCCTAATGCATAGTTTGCAGAACATATTCAAGGCTGTCAGAAACTTCCTTTTCAGTTCCCTGAACAAGGAGTTTCTGATTTTTTTGTTCTTTCTTGCCCTCAGTGGCGGATTCTGGCTGATGATGACGCTCAACGAGACCTGCGAGGGGGAATTCGACATCCCTGTGCGTCTGGCCGACGTGCCCCGCAATGCTGTGATGACGGGCGAACTGCCGGAGTCGGTACATGTGGTCGTGAGGGACAAGGGCTTTACGCTCGCCACCTATAAATATGGTAGGGGTTTCACGCCGATCTCGTTCAAGTTTGCGTCTTATGCCGACGAGGACAAGGGAAGTGGGGCGGTGCCGTATGCCGAGGTGCAGAAATTGGTGATGGCGCAGCTCTATGGGTCGAGCAAGCTGGTGTCGATGAAGCCAGACAAGTTCGACTTCTATTTCAACTACGGTGCCTCCAAGCAGGTGCCCGTGGTGTTCCGGGGCAGAATCACGACCAACAAGAGCTATTATCTCGCCCACACGGAGTTCTTGCCGACGAAGGTGACGGTCTATGCCAACAAGAAACAGCTCAACGAGTTGAAGTATGTGGAGATAGAGCCTTACAACCTTCGCAACCTCACCGACACCATCCACTGCAATGTGAAGTTGCAGAAGATAAGGGGTGTGAAGATTGTGCCCAGTACAGTCAGGCTCGCTGTCTATCCCGATGTGCTGACAGAGGAGACGGTGGAGGTGCCGGTGACGGCTGTCAATATGCCGCCGGGCATGGTGCTCCGCACATTCCCGTCAAAGGTGACGGTGCGCTTCACCATCGGTGCCAGCCTGTTCCGCACCATCAGCGCAGACCAGTTCAAGGTGGTGGCTGACTATGTGGAACTGTCGCAGCACCCGTCTGACAAGTGTACGCTGGAACTGCAGGGGATGCCCCGCACGGTGAGCAAGGCTCGGCTTGAGATGACCCAGGTGGACTATTTGCTGGAACAACAATGACAATTAATAATTAAGAATGAATCATGAAGGTGGCTGTTACTGGGGGGATAGGAAGCGGAAAAAGCTATGTTTGCCGCTTGCTGGAGACCCACGGCGTTGAGGTATACGACTGTGATGCTGGGGCGAAGAGGCTGATGCGCAATGACACCGGGCTGAAACAGGCACTCGTGCGGCTGGTAGGCGAGGAGGTGTATGATGACTGGGGTATCTTGCAGAAGAAGGTGCTGGCTGGTTTTCTCCTGGCAAGCGAGGAAAACAAGCAGGCGGTCAACGACATCGTACATCCAGCCGTGGCACGCGACTTCGAACGGAGCGGCATGGACTGGCTGGAGAGTGCCATCCTCTTCGACAGCGGTTTCGACCGTCGCACCCACTTCGACAAGGTTGTCTGTGTCACGGCTCCTCTGGAGGTGCGCATCCACCGCATCATGGACCGTGACGGCATCAGCCGTGAAAAGGCGTTGGAGTGGATTCATGCCCAACTGCCACAGGAAGAGGTACTCGCCAAGAGCGACTTCGGCATCGTGAACGACGGCGTGGCGGACATCTCCATGCAGGTAACGGACCTGTTGGAAACGATTAGGAAAATATAAACAAAAAACAATACATCAAAAAAATGGAAACAATTTTATCTATCGCAGGCAAGCCAGGCCTCTACAAACTGGTATCTCGTGGCAACCGTAATCTGATTGTCGAGGCAATCGACCCTTCACACAAGCGTCTTCCGGCTTTCGCCACAGACCGTGTTACCAGCTTGGGCGACATCGCCATGTATACCGATGCCGACGAGGTGGCACTCTGGGAGGTGCTGGAGAGCGTTGGCAAGAAGGAGGAGAGCAAGGAGAGCAGCCTGAACTACAAGAAGGCTTCAGCTGACGAGCTCCACGCTTATTTCGCTGAGGTGCTGCCCAACTATGACCGTGACCGTGTACACGACAGTGACATCAAGAAGTTGCTCCAGTGGTACAACATCCTCGTGAAGAACGGCATCACTGACTTCAAGGCCACTCTCGCTCCTGCAGACGTAGAGCCTGCAGTTGCTGCTGAGGAAGAGGCTGCCGAGGCTTAGTAACGGTTTGTTTGTCCGGCGTACCTGTAGGGCTGCTGGACAAACGTCCAAACACAAAAAAGAACAGGAGGTAAATGCTTTTGATGATTGGCATTTACCTCCTGTTCTTATATTATTATATGATTACACTTAGTGGCTCCACCAGTGTTTTTTCTTGGGTGCCTCCTCTTGGGCACCCAATTTCTGCTTCAGCACCTGGCGGTAGGTGGTGTGGTTGGTGATAATCTGGTAAATCTCTCCCCAGTCGGGGAGACCGCCGATGCCACGGTCGTCGATGAACCAGTCTGCCTTCAACTTGCGCGAGAAATGCTCGTTGTTCTCTGGACTCTCCTCGGGATAGTCCTTGTTGACTGCCCAGAACTCCACACCGCGTTCCCTGCACCATTCCACTGCCTCATCGAGGAGTTTCCCTTCCCTCACGCTCCAGAGGATGAGTCTGTGCTGGTCCTTGACCAGCATTTTCAGCGTCTCGGTGGCGAAGGGAAGTTCTGTTCCTATCTTGGGATACTCGTGGGTCACGATGGTCCCGTCAAAGTCTACAGCTATTGTTGCCATTGCTTTTCCTATTTAAGTTTGATACTGTTGTCGTGGGCAACACCGTAATGACTGTTGCTGTAATTGCCGTATGACCCGAACGAGTTGTTGTTGCCGTATCTGCCGTACTTGCCGTACTTGCCAT
Organism: Acutalibacteraceae bacterium; assembly: GCA_963616155.1. GTDB lineage: Bacteria > Bacteroidota > Bacteroidia > Bacteroidales > Bacteroidaceae > Prevotella. The sequence continues at coordinate 10,967 of CAVEJY010000166.1, read as the reverse complement.
AGCCATAGCTGAACGCGTGCTTCTTCTTCGACAAGTCGATGCCGTTGAGGATGATGGACACGTTAGGCAACTTGCCGCTCTCGCTCAACTTGTTGATGTAGTTGAAACTTGACTTGGCGGTATAGTCGGCACGGCAAACGTATACGGTCCTGTCTGCCATCTTGCTGAACTGCAGGGTGTCGGCGACAAGTCCCACTGGAGCGGAGTCGATGATGACATAGTCGTAATGTTCCTTCAGGCTCTCTATCGTGTCCTGAAGACTGCTTCTCATGACCAGCTCGCCCGGGTTGGGAGGGATAGGACCGGCCATCAGCAAGTCGAGGTTGGCGTTGACCCCTGAGGGAACAATCTGTGCCTTCACCTCATCCCAGCCGCAGGAATCCTTGGCAAGGAGGTTGGTGATGCCGTGGATGTGGTCGTTGATCTCGAACAGTTCTGCCAGACGCGGCTTTCTGATGTCCAGACCGATGACAATCACCTTCTTGCCCATCAGGGCAAAGCTGATGGCAAGGTTGGAAGCCGTGAAGGTCTTTCCCTCGCCGGAGGTGGTAGAGGTGAACAGGATGACCTTCTCGTTGCCCGTGAGCATGAACTGCAGGTTGGTGCGGATGCTCCGGAAGATTTCGGTCATCAGGTTGTTGGTGTTCTCCTGTACCACGATGTCTGCCTTGCCCTTCGCACTCTCGCTTGCCACCACGATGTCGCCGATGAGCGGCAGTTTGGTGAGCTTCTCCACATCTTCACGGCCCTCGATCTTGTAGCGTGTCAACTGGAGCAGGTAAAGAATGCCTGCGGGGATACCCATGCCGATGATGAGTGCTACCAGCATGATGATCATGCCCTTGGGGCTCATTTTCTTGTCGAAAGCTGCCGGCTCGATAATCTTTGCCTTGTCGGCGGTGGATGCCAGCGACATGGAGGTCTCCTCACGCTTCTGCAGCAACATCAGGTACAAGCCGTTGGTGACAGCCTGCTGGCGGCCAATCTCCGTAAGGGTTTTCTCCTGGCTTGGAGTCTGTCCGATCACGTTCTCGTACTTGCTCGACTGTCGGGCGATGGCGTTGCGCTTGATCTTCATGTTGACACGGGCCTGAAGCATGGCGCGCTTGATGGCGACAATGAGGTCTTCCATCTGTGCTGTGATGGGGGTGACGGTGGGAGAGCTCTCGCTGGCACTGTGCAACAGTTGCTTGCGCTGCAAAGCCAATCCGTTGTACTGGTTGATGAGGGCGGTGGAGCTACCGTCGGAAAGTCCCACGTTGATAGGGATGGGCTGGAACTTGTTGCTCGGCTCATCCATGTATTTGGCAAGCTCCTCCAGCAATTCCACCTGGGTATTGGCATTGTCCAGACTTTGGTCGAAGGCATCGGAGTTGAGGATGGCCTGCTTGGCGTTCAAGCCAATGTCCACCAGCCTGTTCTCTTTCTTGTAGTTTTCCAGTTTGTTGTCGCTGCCCCCCAGCTCTTTGTTGATCTTCGCCAGACGGCTGTTGATGAACGCCTCGGTACGCTTGGTGATCTCGTTCTTGTCGATGTTCGCCTGCTCGTTGTAGGTACTGATCAATGCGTTGAGGAAGTCCACGCCCCTTTTCTTGTCGGCATCGTTGAAGGCAATCTCAAGGACGGTGGTGTTCTTGGCTGTCTGCTCGATGGTGAGACGCTTGAAGTACTCCTTGGCGGTCAGCTCGGGAGAGAGCATCGTCACCTTCAGTACCGTTCCTTCCTTCAGCTGTTCCGCTCCGTTCTGGGTGAGCGTCAGGGTTCCTGCCTGCGTACGGATCTTGGCAGGCAACTTGGCTATTTCCTTATCGATGAGGTAGGGCTCTTTCTCAAACTCCACGGCATCGATGGGCTTGAAATACTTGCCTTCCACATGATAGCCGGAACCCTTCTTGCTGATGTGCAGCTCAAGGGGTGCGTTGAGAGCCTTCAGGTGAGTGGGGTCCATCTCTACATTGACCTCCTGCTTCTGGTACACAAGGGTGTCTTTCAGGAATCCCTCATGCTTGTATTCCGTGTAAATTTTGAGGTTGTTGATGGTTTGCTGTACCATGTAGTGGGAGTTGAGAATCTCCAGCTCGTTGTCGATACCGTTGGAGCTGCTCATGAAGCCCAAGTTCATGCCAGACAAGGCAGCTGCTGCACCGGCTGCCCGTCCGCTCTGCTTGTTGTTGTCGTCCCTTAACAGTACTTTGGTTGAGCTTTGGAACATCTTCGTTGCCAGCTTGACATAGGCAAATCCCAGACCCACGCAGACGATAGTGGAGAGGACAAACCATTTCCAGTTGAGTACGACCATGGAGTAGACAGTCTTGAAGTCAATGGATGACTGCTCCTCGTTCTCCTGATCATTGGTCAGAACCGTGTTTTTTGTTTCTTCCATTATTTGAATATTGTTATATAAATATACCTTATTATATATAGTGTCTAATATTTACCTTATTATATATATAGTCTAATACTTCCCCTCAGCCAGTTCCATGAGGTACTTGCCGTAGTTGTTCTTGAGCATGGGGGCGGCGAGTTTCTTGAGGGCCTCTGCGTCAATCCATCCCTGCTTGTAGGCGATTTCCTCCAGACAGGCAATCTTCAGACCCTGTCGTTTCTCGATGACCTCGATGAAGGTACTTGCCTCCGACAGACTGTCGTGGGTGCCGGTGTCGAGCCATGCGAATCCTCTCTGCAGGGTGCGCACCTTCAGCGACTTCCGGTTCAGGTACTCCTGGTTCACCGTGGTAATCTCCAACTCTCCACGGGCACTGGGCTTGATGTTCTTGGCAATCTCCACCACACTGTTGGGATAGAAGTAGAGACCCACCACGGCATAGTTGCTCTTGGGATGCTCGGGCTTCTCCTCGATGCTCAGGCAGTTGCCCTTCTCGTCGAACTCGGCGACACCGTATCTCTCGGGGTCGTTGACATAATAGCCGAAGATGTTGGCGTAGCCCTCCTTCGCCGACTCCACGCTGTCACGGAGCAATCCCGTGAAACCTGCGCCGTGGAAAATGTTGTCGCCAAGGACCAGACAGACGTCATCCTTGCCGATGAACTGCTCTCCGATGATGAAAGCCTGTGCCAGTCCGTCGGGCGACGGTTGCTCGGCGTATTCGAAGTGCACTCCCAGTTCACTGCCGTCACCCAAGAGACGCTTGAACCCCGGAAGGTCGAAGGGGGTGGAGATGATCAGGATATCCTTGATGCCAGCCAGCATGAGGACGGATACGGGATAGTAGATCATCGGTTTGTCGAAGATGGGAATCAGCTGTTTGCTGATGCCTTTTGTGATGGGGTAGAGGCGTGTGCCTGAACCGCCTGCCAATACGATACCTTTCATTATGCTTGATTTTTTATTTTGTTTTTTACTTATTTAATATGCGTTCTTGTCGGGCATGACGATGCTCTTTGCCGTCATGAGGATAATCCTGATGTCGAGCCAGAACGACCAGTTCTCGATGTACCAAATGTCTCTCCTGATACGTTCCTCCATCTGCCACAGTTCCTTGGTCTCGCCGCGGAAGCCCGTCACCTGTGCCCAGCCGGTGATGCCCGGCTTGGAGAAATGGCGGACCATGTACCTGTCTATCAGCGAACCGTATATCTCCGTATGACGGAGCATGTGCGGCCGCGGCCCCACGATGCTCATGTCTCCCTTGAGGACGTTGAGAAACTGCGGGAACTCGTCGATGTTGGTCTTCCTCATGAAGTTGCCAAAGGCGAACTTGCGGGGGTCGTCCTTGGTGGCCTGTGCCGTGTCCGCATCCTTGTTGACGTGCATGGACCGGAACTTGAGGCAGTTGAAGGTCTTGCCGCTCAGTCCTGTCCGTTGCTGCTTGAAGAAGATGGGACCCGGACTCTGAATCTTGATGATGAGGGCGATGATGGGGAAGAAGGGGAGGAAGCAGAGGCAGGCGATGCTGCTCACCACCACGTCGAAGATCCGCTTCTGCATCCGGCTCGCCCCGTTCTCCAACGGTTCGATATGGTTGGAGTAGATGGTCTTGCCCATGAACACCTGCGGGTCAAGGTGCAGCCTGTACTCGCCAAACTGCCGTGGCAGGTAGTAGAAATGCACGATGTTCTTGTCGCAGAACTTCATGATGCGGACGATTTCCTTGGACTCGTTGTGCGACAGGCAACAGAATATCTCCTTGATGTCTGAAGGTGTGCCGTTCGCCGCGTTGTTGAGACTGCGGTCCATCTTCTCGTTCAGTCGGTCGATGTCTCCGAGGTGCTTGAATTCCTCGGGTGCGTTCTTGATTTTCCTGTCTGCGTAATATCCCAGGATGTTATAGCCGGCAGTGGGGTCTTCCGCCAGAATCCAGTACATTTCCAGTACGGCGGGGTCGTTGCCCACGAACAACACTTCCCTGTTGTTGTATCCTTTCAGGCGGTATTTCTTGAGTATGAACAGCTCGATGCCTCTTGAGAGGACCAGAGCGGCATAGAAGGTGAGTGCGAAGATGATGCTATAACGGAATATTCCGCCCGATTCGCTCAGGAACCTGACGGAAAGGGTGAATATCACAGTTGTCGTCAACATGAGGTTGAACGTGCGTTTCAGCACCTGCTCAAGGGAAACCTTCCTGACGTGTATGATGGAGGAGTGGAAGTACTCGCCCACAAACAACGAGGCGTTGGCGGCGAAAATGGTGGTCTTCGTGGCTGTAATGAAAAAGGTAGGCAGGAGGTCGGGCGTACAAGTAGCCGACAAGAGCAACACAATGTTGAGGATGCAGAAGTCAGCTATGATGACGGCTTTCCTCACCAGGTTGTTTCCTTTGCTGTTTTCTTTCATGTTTGCGTTAACTCTTTAAGCTTGTTATATGTTTAAGTATTTATATTCATTATATCGGCGCAAAATTATAAAAAAAAAACGAATCAAGGAAATTTAAACGTAAAAAAACATCTAAAACGCAAGAAAAAGTGGGGTCGCTTGCAAAAAACAGTCCTTGGGCTTTGATATTTTGCGAATTTATTGTACTTTTGCACGAAGAAATCAAGATTAACAAAGTAAAACAAGCAAAGAATGGGAATATTTTCAAAACTGTTCGGACATAAGACTGAGGAAACGAAGGCGGGCGGAATGGAGGACTTCATGACGCTCGTCAGAGTATACTTCCAGGCGGCACTCGCCTCGCAGTTGGGCATTACCAACCTGGCGATGCTCCCCGACCTGCGCGTCTTCAAGTCCTCGCTCCATGTGCCCACCGTCAACAACCGTCTGGGCATCGGAGAGAAGGCACAGGCGAAGAAGATGATGAAGAACTTCTATGAGACGGACGACGACTTCTTCAAGGAAATCGACCAGAGCATCCGCAAGAACTGCCACAAGCTGCAGGATGTCAACATCTATCTGGTGCAGTTCCAGAACTTCACGCAAGACCTAATGATGCTGATGGGCAACCTGATGAAATTCAAACTCCGCCTGCCAGGCTTCATGAAGAAGACGCTCTTCAAGATGACCGACAAGACCGTCGAAGACATTTTCAACAAGAACGACTTCAGCGACCCGGCTGTCGTGAAGACCGTACTGGCTATCCGCCAGCTCAACAAGCGGTTGGGATTCAGCCAGAAATGGGTGACGGGCTTTGTCTTCCAGGTGGTGATGCTTGCCAAGAAAGAACCCCGCCCGTCGGACGAGGATGTGGAGAAGGCGAAGGCAAAGATGGGCAAATAAGACCCAAATCTCCGCAAAATGGCAAAAAACATCGGGGAATATTTGTTTTTCTCAAATTATTCCCTTAATTTTGTAGCCAAAAAGAAATAGTAATGAGTGCTAATGAGAAAACAATCAATACGTTTGCTACCCGTGTGAGGCAGATGATTCTCAAGTTTGACGAAATCAAACAGGAGAACGACGAGCTTTATACCATGATAGACGAGCGGGATGCCAAGATCAGGGAACTGGAGGCTAAGTTGACTCAGGCAGAGCACGATTACAGCAGCCTGAAGATGGCGAAGATGATGACAATCTCGGACGCCGACATGGAGACGACCCAGAAACGCATCGCCAAGCTGATTCGGGATGTCAACAAGTGTATAACGCTACTGAGCGACAAATAACAACTGGAGTGATGGCTGATCAGACGCAAGAGAAACTACTCATAAGACTGCATGTCTACGATACCGACCTCACCGTCAATGTGCCGCGTGAGGACGAGGAATACTACCGCAAGTCGGCGAAGCTGATTAACGAGGTGGTGAATACCTATGCCAAGATTTTCAAGGGGAGAAAGAGCGACAAGGAGATTCTCTATATGTCGCTCATCGATGTCGCCTTGAGATACGAGAAGGAGTCGGGACGCAACGACACGCAGCCTTTTCAGGATATTCTCGAAAAGTTGACCGGCGAGATAGAGGAGGCGTTGAAGTAGTCTTTCCCCGTAGCTTCGGATTTGTTTCCCTCGGTATGCATGATAGGGAAATTAATTAAATAATATCATATATAATAATGATTGAAATACTGATAGTGGCTCTGGTGGCTCTCCTGTTGGGAGGCGGCGCAGGGTATCTTATTTTCCGTTATGTCGTTAAGGGAAAATATAATGAAATGATTGAGGCCGCCAACAAGGAGGCCGAGGTGGTTAAGGAAAAGAAACTTCTGGAGGTGAAGGAGAAGTTCCTCAACAAGAAGGCGGAACTGGAGAAGGAGGTGCAGCAGCGCAACTCCCGCATCCAGCAGAGCGAGAACAAGCTCAAGCAGCGTGAGATCTCGCTCAACCAGCGTCAGGAGGAACTGGGTCGCCGCAAGCAGGAGGTGGAGCAGTACCAGCAGCGTGTGGACAACGAGAAGAAGCTCTTGTCTGTGAAACAGCAGGAGCTGGAGAAGATGCAGAAGCAGGAGCAGGCTAAGCTGGAGGAACTCTCTGGACTGAGTGCCGAGGAGGCCAAGAACCGCTTGGTGGAGAGTCTGAAGGACCAGGCCAAGTTGGATGCTGCCAGCTATGTGAACGAAATCATTGACGAGGCTAAGCTCAATGCCAACCAGCAGGCCAAAAAGATTGTTATCCAGACCATCCAGCGTGTGGCTACCGAGACGGCCATCGAGAATTCCGTGAGCGTGTTCCATATTGACAACGACGAGGTGAAAGGTCGCATCATCGGCCGTGAGGGTCGTAACATCCGTGCCTTGGAAGCTGCCACCGGTGTGGAAATCGTAGTGGACGATACACCCGAGGCAATCGTCATCTCTGCCTTCGATCCTGTTCGCCGTGAGGTTTGCCGTTTGGCGCTCCATCAATTGGTAGCCGACGGCCGCATCCATCCCGCCCGTATCGAGGAGGTGGTTGCCAAGGTGAAGAAACAGCTGGACAACGAGATCATCGAGACAGGTAAGCGTACTGCCATCGACCTTGGTATCCATGGCTTGCATCCTGAGTTGATTCGCATCGTCGGTAAGATGAAGTATCGCTCATCATACGGTCAGAACCTCTTGCAGCATGCCCGTGAGACTGCCAACCTCTGTGCCGTGATGGCCTCTGAACTGGGCTTGAATCCCAAGAAGGCGAAGCGTGCCGGTCTGTTGCACGATATTGGTAAGGTGCCAGATGAGGAGAGCGAGCTGCCGCACGCACTCTATGGTGCCAAGATAGCAGAGAAGTTCAAGGAGAAGCCGGACATCTGCAATGCCATCGGTGCCCACCACGACGAGATGGAGATGAACACGATGTTGGCTCCTATCGTACAGGTTTGCGACGCCATCTCCGGTGCCCGTCCCGGTGCCCGCCGTGAGATTGTAGAGGCCTACATCAAGCGTTTGAATGACCTTGAGGCGATTGCCATGAGCTATCCCGGCGTTACCAAGACCTACGCCATCCAGGCTGGTCGTGAGCTCCGTGTGATTGTCGGTGCCGACAAGATGAACGACGAGCAGAGCATCAAGCTCTCCGACGAAATCGCCACTAAGATCCAGAACGAGATGACTTATCCCGGACAGGTGAAAATCACCGTGATCCGTGAGACTCGCAGTGTGGCTTATGCCAAGTAAGTTTCAATAGAAGTGAAGAGTGAAGAATTCTCTTGCTCTTCATCCAAAATATAAAGCCGCTTCCCGATGCAGGGAGGCGGCTTTTCTGGTTCTTGTTATACCTTATTAAATGTTTATTGCTTGAATCATTATGCATACGAGTGCATTCCTGTGAGGAAGTAGTTCACTCCGAAGTAGGTCATGAGAACACTGAGGAAGGAGACGAGCATATAAATGTGAATATGGACAGGCTTCTTCATCCATGCGATTTCGCTGTGCAAGGGTGCTGCGTAGATAAGCATGGTGATTAATGCCCAGACCTCCTTTGAGTCCCAACTCCAATATCTTCCCCAACTCACATTGGCCCAAATGGCACCGATGAAGATGCCTATTGCCAAAAGAGAAATGGCGGGATATAGGAGAAAATGCGACATAGCTGCCAATTTCTCCACAGAAGGAAGGTCTTTCCTGTATTGCATGACGATGCCCTGGATGCCTATCAAAGCCATGAGCCCGAAGAGCGCATAGGAGAACATGATGACCATGACGTGCAATGAAAGCAGGGGAGATTGCAATACTGGCACCAGCTGTGTAATCTGTGGATTACCGTCCGTTATCATTGCAACCAACAGTGCGAAGGATGCCAGCAAGGGGCCGTATTGCAAGATGATGTGGAATTTCTTCCTTACCGCTAACGTGATGAGTAGAACTGACCACGCCATGAATTGCATCGTCTCATATCCATTGGAGAGCGGGAGATGGTTGGAGATATACCAGCGCAAGCCCAAGATGACGGTCGTATGAAGCAACATGATGCCAAGCAAGGCCATGTTGGCAACCTTGCATCTTTTCCTGTTCTTTTCCGAAATTTTTATTGTCGACAATATGACAGACAGAATAGATACAGTGAGGTATAGCATTACCGGCCATTTCTGGGTGTTGATGACAGTATAGGCGAGTTCTGCTTGGATGGCAGCTCTTGTAGGTATCACTTCTTTTCCCCGAATATGCTGGTAGTCGTATATTTTCTTGGTCAGGGTTTGGGCTCGTTCTTCGTCATTCAAGATGATGCTTTCTGCCAGGTAATCCATGGACTTCCTTACGAAATACCATTCCTTGGGAGGAAGTGTGCCATGGATGTTTTTTTCGCCAGGGGCCAACCATGAGAATTTGCCGGTCTTGTCCTTGTAAGGGAACATCCTTAGCAACTCTCCGTTGTATAGCATACGGATGAGGTTGAATTTCTCGTCTGCGTCACGGAGTTGTTTCAATGTTTTTTGGTCTCCTGACTGATAGGCTTCCTTGAGCGGCTTCTCCAGCTTATACTCGTTGTAGATGTTCCAGAAATCATTGAAGGAAGCCCATTTTCCATCGATGCCCAATACCTTTTGTGCTTCTTTGTTCTTGATTTCAATTATTTTGGCTCCCTCCCAACTGGCGGCGTTGAATACCCAGCCGCTGAATATTTGGTTGGCAGTCATGCAATTCCATGTCGGTTTTCCGCTTAGTTTCGTCACAAAGGTTGTTGCCACAGTGTTGATGGGGCAGATGCGGCTGTTGTAGAGTACGCAAATCTTGCCAAAGTCGTTGGCTAAGTTGCTGTCTATTGGTTTCAAGTCTTGTGCTTTTGCTTGAAGTCCAAACGAAGGCAACATCATGAGGAGGGTGACGATTGCCATACGGGCTGCAGTGGAGTCTGTGGCTAAACGGTAGTATTTTCGTATGTTGGTTCGTTTGCTGACGAGTATGCTGATGAGAGAGATAAAGAGCAGGAAATAACCGATGTAAGTGACGGCAATTCCCCATGGGTCATAATACACTCCCAGATGCGTACCGTTCATGTCTTCGTCATATCCTGCCTGGGTAAAGCGGTATCCTTTGTATGAGCCGATGTTGTTCATGGAGATGTCGATGTCTTCGTTGTCTGCCGTGATTTCCGACACATAGTCCATTGCGGCATCTGTGCCGGGATAATATACCACCTTGAAATCCTTGAGTTTGAGCATAAAGTCCATAGTTCGCTTTTCTCCGTTTTTGGAAAGCATTTCTTGGGTTGCAACGCCTTTGCGCAGATATACATCGCCACTTTCGGAGGTACACCATGAGGTGAAAGCCCCCAAGAGAATCACGAAGAATGCCAGGTGTACCATGAGGACGGGAATGCGTTTGTGGAGTTTGCGCTTGATGATATAGAAACAGCTTGAAACGACCAATGCTGCCCAAAGCACCACGAACCATATTGAACTATAGATGTGGGTGTGTGCGAACTCTGTGCCATTGGAGTTTTCCACAAAGGTGGCAACCATCATCGCCAAGGTGATGATGGTTGCCAAACCTATGATAAGTTTTTTTGTGATGTTCATTTTCTTGTGTTAGATAGAGTCTACAAACTTGATGACTTGCTGGCGTTGTTCCTTGGTCAGCTTGCGGAAGTTCTCTACTGCCCAGTGGGCATCGCTCTTGCCGCCTTCAGAACTACAACCGTGCCACATGATGGCCTCCAGAGTGTTGCGGGCACGACAGTCGTGAAGACGGTCGGAGTGACCGGCGCAAACCTGCATCAAGCCACGTCCCCACAGTGGAGCGGTCTTGCACCATCCAGTTCGCAAGTCGTTCTTCATGAACAGGCGATGCTGTATCAAGTCTGAATATGGCCATATCTTCTGGTTGGGGTAGCGCACCATGCGTGAGTCTTCAGCGGTGAACCTGTTGTAGGGGTCACGGATCTTGTCATCGCCTGTTGTCCATGTCGGACGATGGCAAGCGGCGCAACCGATTTCATTGAACAGTTTCTTGCCTTCCTTGAAGTCGGTGGTTGTCGTGTTGCGGGCTGCCGGTATGCCCACGCCACGATGCCATACCATATAGTTGATATAGTCAGACTCTTTCATTTCTACCGGCAAGTCTGTGGCATTGCCGAATGTGATGATGTCCTTGGCTGGGTCGCCTGTCTTGTTCCATTCTGGATAGTACTCGTAGAACTTGCTGGTCACCTCTGGGT
>CAVEJY010000165.1:0-11797 GCA_963616155.1 Acutalibacteraceae bacterium | reverse complement strand
CTGAAGACTCTGTCTGCGAACAATCTCCTGTTCGCTCAACTCTAAAATGTTCATATTATATTCAGATATACCTTTTATTATTTGGTGCAAAAATACAAATAATATTTGAACTAACGCAGTATTTTAAGTTTTTTATAATTAAAGGGGTGTGAAATGTATGCAATATTTGCAAGAAAGGATATAAAATGTGTGAATTGTTTTGTTTTCTCTGTAGAAAGTCTTATCTTTGCAAGACAATTCTGAGAAGACGATTATTTATGAATATAGAAAAGGTAATCAATAGAATCAGCAAGACCGACGGCCTGTCCAAGACCCTCGGGATGCAGTTTGTCTCGACACCCGAGCCTGATACCTTACAGGCGACGATGAAGGTGGACGAGCGCAATCGCCAGCCTTTCGGCTTCCTGAGCGGCGGTGCCTCTCTGGCACTCGCCGAGAATGTGGCGGGCATCGGGTCCCTTGCCCTCTGCCCCGGGCAAATTGCCGTGGGCATCAACGTGAGCGGAAGTCATGTGCTTGCCGTCTCCGAGGGTGACACCGTCACGGCTTATGCCAAGATTGTACACAAGGGCAGGACACTGCATACCTGGCAGGTGGACATCAAGAACGGCGAGGGTGCGTTGATCTGTACCGTACAGGTGACCAACTATGTGTTCACTCCCAAACCCAAGAAATCGTAGGCAGATGGCGGCTTTAGCAATGTACCGTTTGCCCAACGAACTTCAGGCTACCCGTCTGGTGCAGTCGGAAGGCAATCCGGAGCTTCTGGTCTCCGTGGCTGAACTGAATGGCAAGGAGGGTTTCGTCATCGCTCCTTTCGCTGCTTCCGGCGAGTGCCCCGTCTTGCTGCTGCACCCCGACCGTGTCAGCCAATTCCCGATACGGGAAAGGATGGAGGTTCCCTTGGAGGAAACGCCCAGTACGCAGGAAGAGAAGGTGCATTATGCACATGACTTCGCCTGTTTCCATGATGAACTGGAGAAAGGCAGCTTCAGGAAGATTGTACTGGCGAGATGCTCGCGTGTCAATGCCGCTGTCTCTTCCGTGGAGGAACTCTTCGTGAGGACTTGCAGGCTCTACCCCCGTCTGTTCGTGGCGCTGGTTTCCACTCCCCGGTCTGGAACATGGCTGATGGCGACGCCCGAGGTATTGCTCTGCGGCGAGGACGGCGAATTCTCCACGATGGCATTGGCAGGAACCCAGAAGTCGCCGGAGTGGTCGGAGAAGAACAGGGAGGAGCAGCAGTATGTCACCGACTACATCGAAAGGTGTGTCAAGGGATTTGCCGACGGTTATACGCTCAACGGTCCTTACACCACGATGGCGGCGCACCTCTATCACCTCCGCACCGACATCCACTTCCGTCTGGCAGACACCAGCCGGTTGGGCGATGTCCTCGAACAGCTCTATCCCACGCCTGCCGTCTGCGGGATTCCCAAGGAAGAGACCCGTGAGTTCATCTTGCGCAACGAGCATCGGCCACGGAAATATTACAGTGGGTTCGTGGGACCGGTTTCTCCCCGGGGAAAGACCGCCCTCTTCGTCTCCCTGCGCTGCATGAACATCCGGGAAGGCGGCTACTGTGATCTTTACGCCGGTGGAGGACTGCTCAGAGAGAGCGAGATGGAAAAGGAATGGGCTGAAACAGAGACGAAATTACAAACAATAAAAAAAGTGCTGATATTAAAACCTGACAACTATGTACAGTAACAAGGAAAGTGTCAACATTTTGACATCGCTCCTGTTGGAGCATGGTGTGCGTCACGCAGTAGTTTGTCCCGGCAGCAGGAATGCGGCCATCGTCCATAATCTCAACGAGTGCGGGCAGATAGAGTGCCATCCCGTCACCGACGAGCGCAGTGCAGGATTTCAAGCCATGGGACTCTCCATGGCAGAAGGTTGCCAGCCCGTCGTGGTGTGCGTCACGTCGGGATCCGCACTGCTCAATCTCTATCCTGCCGTGGCAGAGGCTTATTATCAGCATATCCCCCTCGTCGTGGTTTCTGCCGACCGTCCTGCGCAATGGATTGGGCAGCTCGACGGACAGACGCTTCCTCAGCCCGATGCGCTGGGAAGGATGGTGAGGAAGGCAGTGTCGCTCCCCGAGGTCTTCGAGGGTGAGCAGCACAACGGGCAACACTGGTTCTGCAACCGGCTCGTGAACGAGGCTTTGTTGGAAAGTATGGGCAGGGTGAAAGGTCCCGTCCACATCAATGTGCCCATCTCCGAACCTTTCTATACTTTCGATGTGGAGGCTCTGCCCGAGGAACGGAAAATCAGTGCTTTCCATTGTGCGGATTTGACGGATGTTTGCGGAGATCCATCCTTGTTGTTGGGACCGTGCAAACGCCCCTTGCTGGTGGTAGGACAAGTTGACAACGACAGTCTGCTCATGGACCAGTTATGCTGGCATGCAAGTGAATATCCTGTGCTTTGGGAGTCGCTTTCCATGCCTTCCTGTCTGGATCAAAATGCAGGAGAGGAATTGGGACAATGGGACAAACCTCAGGTACTGGGGGCTTTCGACGCTTTGCTCGACAAGGTTAAGACCGATGAAAGGTATCGCCCGGACTTAGTCATTTATATAGGTGGTCATATTGTGAGCAAGAAACTGAAGGATTACCTCCGCTCGTTGGAAAATGTGCCGCAGGTCCGCGTTTCACAGGAGGGGCTTGCGGAAGACACTTTCATGCACCTGACGGCAGTCTTGGACATCCCCAACATACTTTTCTTCGACCTTATGGGCGAGATGGCTTCCCCCAAGGAGTGGGGTGCTTTCCAAAAACTTTGGACGGATGCCTTGGACGAATGCTTGCGCGACAAGCAGGCTTATTCACCGGCGTATAGTAGTTTGGCTGTGGTCAAGGAATTCTGGAGCAAGCTACGGGAGAAGGAACCTTTTGGGAAAGTTGAACCCAATGGTCAGGATAGTGAGGACGACTACATGGAATGTGGCTGTTTCGATTCCGGTGCCACGGACAGCATCTTCTCCGGCAACAGCTCCGCTATCCGCCTGATGAACATCTACGCCGACCGCCGTGTGTACTGCAACCGGGGCGTGAACGGCATCGAAGGTACGCTTTCTTCCGCCGTAGGTTTCTCTCTCTGCAAGAAGTCGGAGAAAAACGTGTATTGTGTCTTGGGAGACCTCAGCTTCTTCTACGACCAGAATGCCCTTTGGAACCAGAACCTCAACGGCAAGCTCCGCATCATCGTACTCAACAACGGCGGCGGTGCCATCTTCGGCAAGTTCGAGGGACTGAAACAGAGTGCGGCGCGTGAGAAATTGGTCATGGCTCAGCATCATACTACGGCAGAGGGAACCTGCAAGCAGAACGGCGTGGTCTATCTCGCCGCCCGCAATATGGAGGAGATGAGGCAAGGACTTGACCGCATCGTCAACGGCGAGTCCGACCGTCCGATGCTCTTGGAAGTATTTACCGACAGCGAAACAGACAACAAGGAGTTGTCTAACATAACGGCGCAAGCCTAACTCAATAGTCAACATTAACATTACACAAAACAGTGAGAGAATGGAAAAAGATAGAAGGTTTTGATTTCAAGGAAATCATCTTCGAGGAATACAATCACATTGCCAAAATCACCATCAACCGCGAGCGTTGGCGCAATGCCTTCACTCCCTTGACCACCTGGGAGATGTCGCAGGCATTCAGCTATTGCCGTGAGTGTCTCGATATTCGTGTGGTCATTCTGACGGGTGCCGGCGACAAGGCCTTCTGTGCCGGTGGCGACATGAACGTGAAGGGACGTGGCGGCTATGTGGGCACCGACGGTGTGCCCCGTCTCAATGTGCTCGACGTGCAGATGCAGATTCGCCGCTTGCCCAAGCCCGTCATCGCCATGGTGAACGGCTTTGCCATCGGTGGAGGGCACGTCCTTCATGTGATGTGTGACCTCACCATCGCCTCAGAGAACGCCATCTTCGGACAGACGGGGCCGAAGGTGGGCAGCTTTGATGCCGGTTTCGGTGCCTCTTATCTTGCCCGTATGGTGGGACAGAAGAAGGCGCGCGAAATCTGGTTCCTCTGTAAGCAGTATACGGCGAAGGAGGCAGAGGAGATGGGAATGGTCAACAAAGTGGTGCCCCTCGACCAGTTGGAGGACACTTGTGTGGAGTGGGCTGAAATCATGATGGAACGCTCGCCCCTTGCCCTGCGTATGATCAAGGCGGGACTCAACGCCGAACTCGACGGACAGGCGGGCATCCAGGAACTCGCCGGCGATGCGACTATGCTCTATTATACAATGGACGAGGCGCAGGAGGGTGGCAAGGCGTTCCTGGAGAAGCGCAAGCCCGACTTTGACAAATATCCCCAGTTCCCCTAATTAGGGAAGAGTGCGTATTTTTAGGATCATACGGAAATGAAAAAGATGAAATTCATGGTGTTGGCTTGCCTTCTCTTGGCAAGCTCGACTGTCGGGGCGAGGTCGATGAAAGACTTGCTCGTCTCGATGCCCGACAGTTTGGTGCCTTATCTCGACAAGAATCTGCGTTTGGAGTTTGCTGAATTGCAGGAGATGGGAGTGAAGGCGGAGGTGCAGAACCTGCTGGGCGACACGTCGGTGATGGATACGCTCACTGCCGACTTCGTGCAGTTGCGTACGAGCCGGGTGTCTACCTTACAGATGAAAAAGTTGCCCGTATCGGGTGGTGACTCACTGCTCTGTGTTGTCAAGACATTCTCCGGCCCCGAGAAGGATAGTGAGCTTTACCTTTATTCGCAGGATTGGAAGCCGTTGCCATGCAGCTTCGACTTGCAGTCGCTGGCTGGAGCGTTGGTACAGAAGCCCGACACGATGAACGAGGAGAGATTCGTGGAACTAAAGGGGATGATAGAGCCGAAGATGGTCTATGCGTTGCTCCTTCAGCACGAGGATGCTCTCGTGGTAAGACTCTCTTTGCCGCTCCTCTCCGAAGAGGACAAAAGGCAAGTAAATGCAATAAAAATGCAAAGAAAGTTTAACTGGAATGGAAAAACTTTTAATGAGAGTTAAAGATGAAAAGATTTCTGTGGTAAAATATTGCAGGCTACGAAAATATTTGTACCTTTGCATCGTGTTTTTCATGGTATTAGATTATTAAGGTTAATAAAAGATTGGTTGTCGTGAGACAATCAATTTTTTTTTGTCCCTATCTCAGAAGATGAACAATCCCAAGATTCCGCAAACCAGCATCACCAGTATGGGGTTGGTCTTTCTCCATTTCGTGAAATAGAAGGCTGCGGCGAAGAGTGCCACGCTCACACCGAAAGTCACCGGGTCTTCCGTTGGCGAACCGAAGTTCTCCTTGTTCATCAGCAGCACGGCTGCTGCTGCTATCAGTCCGATGATGGCTGGACGGAGCCCGGCGAATACATCCTTCACAATCTTGGAGTCCTTGTGGTTGATGAGGTAATGGCTGATGAGAATCATGATGATGAAGGGCAGCCATATAATAGAGAGAGAGGCGAGTACGGAGCCCAAACAGGCTACCCATTGGGGGTAGCCGGCATGGAGTACGGAAGTGTAGCCCACATAGGTGGCACAGTTGATGCCGATGGGGCCTGGGGTGGACTGGCTTATCGCCACGATGTCGGTGAACTCGGCGTTCGTCAGCCAGTGGTTCTTTACCACGGTCTCGTTGTGGATGAGCGAGAGCATTGCGTATCCACCGCCAAAATTGAAGGTTCCAATCTTCGTAAATATGAGGAATAACTTTAAGAATAACATCTTATTTGTAATTAAGAATTAATAAATAGGCTGGCGCATTTCTTTTTTTACCTTTTTACTTTTTTACCTTTCCATACAGCCAGCCGAGCACGCCGGCGGCGATGATGATGTAGATGGGCGACACGCCGAGCAAGGCAATCAAGCCGCAGCACACGAAGGGAATCCAGATGTTGTAGCGGTTGATGTTCGCCGTCTTCGCCATCTTGAAGCAGGGGGCGGCGATGAGTGCCACCACGGCGGGGCGCACGCCACAGAAGAACTTGGCCACCCATTCGTTGTCCTTGAAGTGCTGGAAGAAGATGGCGATGATGAGGATGGCGATGATGGAGGGGAGGGCAATGCCAACGGCACCCGCGATTCCGCCCCAGATGCCCTTCAGCTTGTAGCCGATGTGGCTCGCCATGTCGATGGCAAAAATGCCTGGAGTGGTCTGCGCCACCACCATGATGTCCATGAACTCCTGCTTGTCCATCCACTGGTTCTTGTCCACGAATTCCCTTTCCATGATAGGGATCATCGCATAGCCGCCTCCCAAGGTGAAGGCACCTATCTTGTTGCAAGTGATGAAAAATTTTAGTAACATCTATCTTTAATTCATTAAATATGGCTGCAAAAATACACATATTTTGTTAAATATCCCACCTTTGGTGGCTTAAATCTTCACTTTCTTTATTATATTTCGGGAATTATGCGTATCTTTGCAATATATTTGCAAATAAACTAAACGTGACGAAATGAATTTGAAAATACGCTTGGCGTTGATGAACTTCCTTGAATTTGCAGTATGGGGAGCTTATCTCACTTCTATGGGTACCTACTTGGGCAGCATTGGTATGGCTTCCCAGATAGGATGGTTTTACGCCGTGCAGGGCATAGTCTCTATTTTTATGCCGGCTCTGATGGGCATTGTTGCCGACAGGTGGATTCCTGCGCAACGCCTGTTGGGCTTGTGCCATTTGTTGGCTGCCCTCTTAATGTTTGGTGCCGCTTATAGTGGCACGACAGGACAGATGGGATGGGTGTTCTGGAGCTATACATTCAGCGTGGCTTTCTATATGCCGACACTGGCACTCAGCAATTCCGTAGCTTACAATGGCCTGACGAAGGCTGGCATGGACACGGTGAAGGATTTCCCTCCCATCCGTGTGTTCGGTACGGTGGGCTTCATCTGCATGATGTGGCTGGTGGACCTGATGGGATTCCAGCCCAATCAAAATCAGTTCGTGGCATCGGGTATCGTCAGTGTAATCTTGTTCCTGTATAGTTTTACCTTGCCTTCTTGTCCGGTGAGTGAGAAGGAAAGTAAGCAGAGCTTGGTCGATGCGTTCGGTCTCCGTGCCTTCTTGCTGTTCAAGCAGAAGCGCATGGCGATTTTCTTCATCTTTTCGATGTTGCTCGGCGTGAGCTTGCAGATTACCAATGGCTTCGCCAATCCCTTCATCACTTCTTTCGGTGCCGATCCGCAATATGCCGGGACCTTTGGCGTCAATCATGCCAACATCTTGATTTCCCTGTCCCAGATCAGTGAGACTTGCTGCATCTTGCTCATTCCTTTCTTTATGAAGAGGTACGGCATTAAAAACGTGATGCTGATAGCCATGTTTGCCTGGGTGCTGCGCTTTGGCTTGTTCGGCGTGGGAAATCCCGGTAGCGGGGTTTGGATGTTCATCCTTTCCATGATAGTATATGGTGTGGCATTCGACTTCTTCAATATTTCCGGTTCCTTGTTTGTGGACAAGTCCACTGACCCGGCATTGCGCTCCAGTGCCCAGGGACTGTTCATGTTGATGACGAACGGCATCGGTGCCACTGTCGGAACCCTTTCTGCCCAGGCTGTGGTCAATGCACACACGGATGCGGCGGGTGTTACCACTTGGGCTCCTTGTTGGCTCATTTTCGCCGGCTATGCCTTGGTTGTGGCTGTGGCTTTTGCCGTTATGTTTAATACCAAAAACAAGAAGGAGGCTTGACTGATGGAATATGTAAGACTTAAATTCAAGGGAATTTCTGACATCTTGGGGATGGAAAGTCAACTTTCCCTGCTTGTCATGGTGGACGAGGAGGAGATGCGGCAGTTGGTGGTAACCTGTGACCTGAATATGCGCAATCAACTGAAGATGCGCATGGAGGGAAAGACGGCGGGGCAACACCTGCTGCCGGAAGTGCTGGCCGAGGCTTGGGGCATGGAGCAGTGCCGCTGCTGGGAGGTGCGCATCAATGGTATGCAGGAGGGAAAGTATCTGACGGAACTCTTTCATGTAGCGACAGGTGCTGCCTTTGACATCCGGTGCAGTGATGCCATCCTATGGGCTTTCGTCTCTCATTGCACGGTGAAGGTGAGGACGGACGTGCTCGCCGCTTACGGAGTGCCTTACTTTCAAGATGCCAACCAAATTGCACTTCCTGTCAACGTCATCACCGATTCGATGCTGGAGGTAGGACTCCAGAAGGCGATAGACTCTGAGGATTACGAAGGGGCTTCCAGACTGCGTGATGAGTTGAAAAGGCGCCATGCAAAGAGAGAATAGTGTTAATCCTAATATAGAAAGAGGAGAATGAAAGAGACAAGATATTTTTATGTGCCTAATGCGGCAACGGAGACCGAACTTCCGTTGGAGGAGGCGATGCACGCCTTGCGTGTGCTGAGGATCAAGACCGGGGATGAAATCTTTCTCATGGACGGCGAAGGCTGCTTCTACCGTGCCGAGGTGACGCTTGCCGCCACCAAGCGGTGCCTCTATGAGATTCGGGAGACGATGCCTCAGGAAAGGGCATGGAACGGACACATCCATCTTGCCATTGCGCCTACCAAGATGGTAGACCGTATGGAGTGGATGGCGGAGAAGGCCACAGAGGTGGGCTTCGACGAACTGTCTTTTCTCAACTGCACCTTCTCCGAGCGGAAGGTGATGCGTACGGTGCGCCTTGACAAGATCATCGTCTCTGCCGTAAAGCAGAGCCACAAGGCTTGGAAACCCATAGTCAACCAGATGGTTTCTTTCAAGGACTTTATCGGGACACCGCGCAAGGGCAGGAAATTCATCTGCCATTGCTATGAGGAGGTGGAGAGGAAGGATTATTTCACCGAACTGGGCAAGGCTACTGGTGCTGATGCCGATGATGTTACGGTGTTGGTGGGGCCCGAGGGCGACTTCTCCATTGATGAGGTGAGATACGCCGTAGACCATGGTTATGAGTCGGTGACGCTTGGCACGAGCCGGTTGCGTACCGAGACGGCTGGATTGATGGCCGTGGCTTTTGCCAACCTCATGCGCCGCAAGGACTGATGCTATGGGAAACAACAGAATCTTTAATAGATAAGTATGATGAAAAGATTGGGTAACAGTATTTTACTGGTGATTTCGGCATTGCTCATCGTGCTGTTAGGATCTTGCTCGGGGTCAGACTACCTCAATGCCATTCCTGCAAAGAGTACAGCCCTTGTCTCGATAGACATGAAGAAACTGGCGGAGGACAAACAGATGGCTGGCAAGGCTGGTGTCTTGAAATCGCTACTGCAGGTGGACGATGTGTCGGAGTGCGGTATCGACGTGGCAAGCAAGGTATTTCTCTTCGAGTCGCCCGATGGCAACCTGGGACTTTGTGCCAAGGTTTCCGATGCCGGTGACTTGGAAAAATGGCTCGACAAACTGTCGCGTCAGAATACTTGTACCAAGGTGACAGAGCGCAAGGGCTTCCGTTTCTCCATCCTGAAGGACTCGTGGTTGGTGGGTTTTTCCGACAATGCCCTGCTTGTGATGGGACCTGTCGTTGCGGATGCACAGGCTGAGTTGCAACGACAGATGACCAAGTATCTTTCCGCTGACGAGGAGGCGGGCATCAAGTCTTCGCCGATGTTTGACCGTCTCGACTCCATCCCTTCGGCGATGGCGATGGTGGCTCAGACGCAGGCTCTTCCCGAGAAATTCATCGCTCCTTTCACTTTGGGTGCTCCCAAGGGTGCCGATGCCTCGCAGATTGTGATTTCTGCGAGGATGGATGTCAGCAAAGGGGTGCTACATATCGGTGGAGAAACTTTTTCTTTTAATAAAGGTATTGACGCGGAGCTGAAGAAAGCTGCGCAGAATTACCGTCCCATCAAGGGCGACTATGTGAAGTCGATGCCAGCCGATGCCTTGGCAGGTATCTTCATGAATGTGGACGGCAACCGGTTCCTGCCCATGATGCAGAGCAACCAGGGCATCCAGCAGTTGCTGATGGGTATCAATACGGCGATAGACATGGACAACATCATCCGCAGTGTGGACGGCGATATGGCAATCGTGCTGCCTACACTCTCCGATGACGGCATGAAGATTATGATGGCGGGCAAACTCGCCCACAGCAAGTGGCTTGCCGATGTAGACTATTGGAAGAAGTCGTGCCCCAAGGGTACTTCCATAGCTGATTGGGGGAAGGACCGTTTTGTTTATTCCGACGGCAAGACCAAGTTCTACTTCGGTGTCTCTGCCGACAATCAGTTCTTTAGCGGCAATGATGAGCAGAGTGCGGAATACTCCATCAAGCCTTCCTTGCATCCCGTGAGTGCCGACATCCAGAAGATGATTGTAGGGCAGAAGATGGCGATGGTAATCAACCTCTCCCAAACGGGCGACGGCAACGATATGGTAACTACCATTACTGGTTTGCTCGCCCCCTTGTTTGGCAATCTCAACTCCATCGTCTACACCTATTAAAGGTAAAAAGGTAAAAGAGGCAAGGCTGAAGACGACGGCGCAAGCTCAACTAAACATTAAACGATAAACATTAAACGATAAACACTAAAAAGTGGAAACAATCAAGTTTCATTCCGTCCTCCCGCAGGTGTTCGCCCAGCGCAACGACCTGCAGTCGGAGGTGTGGAAGCAGGACGTGACCTTCGAGAAAGGTCATCTCTATTTGGTCGAGGCTGAGAGCGGAAGCGGAAAGAGTACCTTCTGCAGCTATGTGCTCGGCTATCGTCACGACTATAGCGGCTGCGTGATGTTCGACAAAGATGATACCGCCAACTATCAGGTAAGAGATTGGGTGGAGATGCGCAAGTGCCACATCAGTCACCTCTTTCAGGAACTCCGCCTCTTCCCCGAACTTACGGCGATGGAGAACGTGGAAATCAAGAACAAGATTACGGGTTTCAAGAGTCGTGAGCAGATACTGCAGTGGTTTGATATGCTCGGCATCCCCGATAAGGTGGATGCCAAGATAGGCCGTATGTCGTTCGGGCAGCAGCAGCGCGTGGCGATGATGCGCGCCCTCTGTCAACCCTTCGACTTCATTCTCGCCGACGAGCCTATCAGTCACCTCGACGACAACAACTCCCGCATCATGGCCGACATCATGATGACGGAAGCCAAAGAGCAGGGGGCGGGAGTCATCGTTACCAGCATCGGCAAGCACATGGACTTGCCCTACGAGTATGTGTTCAAATTATAAATGATACATTATAAATTATACATTACAATGTCTCTCGTTTGGAAATTACTTCGTCAGCATATTAGCATCCCTCAGTTTGCAGGCTTCGCCTTCGCCAATCTCTTCGGTATGCTCATCGTTCTCTTCGGCTTCCAGTTCTACCAGGACGTGTTGCCTGTCTTTACCCAGGAAGACAGTTTCATGAAGTCAGACTATCTCATCATGAGCAAGAAGATAGGTATGGGCAATACCATCAGTGGCCGCTCCAACACCTTCTCTGCCTCCGAGATGGAAGAGGTGGGCGACCAGAAGTTCGTGAAGAAGGTGGGCAAGTTCACCTCCACAGAATACAAGGTGGATGCCTCGATGGGCGTAAACGGCGTGAACATCCTCAACAGCGAACTCTTCTTCGAGAGCGTGCCCGACGGATTCGTTGACGTGCCGCTCAAGGACTGGAAATACACCCCGGGTGCAAAAGAGGTGCCCATCATCCTCCCGCGTACCTATATTAATATGTATAACTTCGGTTTCGCCCAGAGCCATTCGCTCCCTAAGATAAGCGAGGGACTGGTGGGCATGATCGACTTCCATATCTTCATTCAGGCAGGTGGCAAGAAGGAAGAATTCAAGGGCAAGGTGATAGGCTTCTCCTCCC